>JANMSH010000073.1:0-2199 GCA_031389105.1 Hyphomicrobiales bacterium | reverse complement strand
GGCGGTCCACCAGCTCGCGACGCCGTCGATCAATTCTCGCCCGTCGGCGAGCACAATGCGCGCACCATACGTGGCCACGACGGGCAGCGACGGCGCCGCGGTCTTCATCTGGGCATAAGGTCGCCAGATGTGCTCAATGCCGGCCGCATACCAGCCCGGCGACACACTCTTTTTGCTGGTATCGTCCGCCATTCGGCGCTTCCCTACACCCATGGCTTCTAACGATCAAATGTCATCGCTCGATCAATTCGCGCAAAGCAAAATCGACGACCTGAAAAGCCGCCACCTGCACCGGGCGATGGCCGAGACTTTGCGCGAGGACGGCATCTGGATCGAGCGTGGCCGCCGCAAGTTGCTGTCGTTCTCCTGCAACGACTATCTCAACCTCACGCAGCACCCTGCCATCAAGCAAGCAGCGGCAGCGGCGATCGAGAAGTACGGCGCGGGCTCCGGCGCGTCGCGGTTGGTGACGGGCAATCACCCGCTCTACGCCGCATTGGAGGCAACGCTGGCGCGCGTCAAGCAGACCGAGGCGGCCGTCGTGTTCGGCTCGGGCTATCTCGCCAATGCCGGTATCATTCCGGTGCTGATCGGCCGCGACGGGTTGGTGGTAGCGGACGAGCTGTCGCACGCCTGCCTGTTTGCCGGCGCGCAACTGTCGCGTGGCAAGGTGCTCACATTCCGCCACAACGACCTCGATCACCTGCGCGCCCTGCTCGCCGACCATCGCGCCGCGCATCCGCATGTGCTGATCGTCACCGACGGAGTGTTCTCGATGGACGGCGATCTGGCGCCGCTCGCCGATCTCAATGCGTTGGCCAACGAATACGACGCATGGCTGATGTCGGACGACGCCCACGGCCTCGGCGTGGTCGGCGGCGGCCGAGGCTCGAGCTTTAGCGGCAACAGCCACGTGCCGGTGCCATTGCAAATGGGCACACTATCGAAAGCGGTCGGCGCCTACGGCGGCTACCTCTGCGCCTCGGCGCCGGTGATCGATCTCATTCGCAATCGCGCTCGCACGCTCATCTATTCGACCGGGCTGCCACCGGCCTGCGTTGCTGCCAGCATCGCGGCGATCGATCTGATCGAGCGCGAACCGGACTATGCCGCGTTACCGGTGCAGAAGGCGAAAGCCTTCACACGCCGCGCCGGACTGCCGGACGCGCAAAGCCCGATTGTGCCCGTGATCATCGGCGCCGAGGAAGCCACACTTGCCGCGTCCCAGATGCTGGCTGACGAAGGCTACCTCGCCGCCGCGATCCGGCCGCCGACGGTTGCCGCCGGCACTGCGCGCCTGCGGCTGACATTCACGGCGCAGCATCCCGACGACGCCATCGAGCGGCTCGCGGATATTGTACGTGAAAAAGTTTTGGTGCGCGCATGATCCCGAAAAGTGGGAACCGGTTTTCGGACAAGATCATGCGCAAAACAACATGAGCGCCTATTTCGTCACCGCGACCGGCACCGACATCGGCAAGACCTTCGTCACCGCCGGACTGATCCGCTATCTCCGCGGCGCCGGCCAGCCGGTCAGAGCGCTCAAGCCCATTGTGAGCGGCTACGATTCATCCGTAGTGGAGACCAGTGACCCGGCCGTGCTGCTCAAAGCGCTCGGCCGTCAGGTTTCCGCGGACGAGATCGCCAGTATAGCTCCCTGGCGCTTCCGCGCGCCGCTGTCACCCGACATCGCCGCCGCGCGCGAAGGACGCAGTGTCGACTTCGAGCGTTTGGTGGCGTTCAGCCGCGCCGCGGTCGACGCCAGCACCGGCATGCTGTTCATCGAAGGCGTCGGCGGCATCATGGTGCCGCTCGATGCGCGGCGCACCGTGCTCGACTGGATGGCGGCGCTGAATATTCCCCTGTTGCTCGTGGTCGGCGGCTATCTCGGCGCCATCAGCCATACGCTCACGGCCCTCGATGTGCTCACGCAGCGCAATCTGAAAATCGCGGCCATCGTGGTGAGCGAACGCGACCGCGACACCGTCGAACTCGGCGATACGGTGGCCAGCATGGCGCGGTTCGCGCGCGGCATTGAGGTCGTCGGCCTGCCGCGCCTGCCGGGCGGCATCAACCAGCATCCGGCCTTCGCGCAAATCGGGGAGTTACTTTGAGAGCAGTTCGCGCAGCGTGGCCTCTATGATCTTGGTCGC
This sequence comes from Hyphomicrobiales bacterium, assembly GCA_031389105.1. Lineage (GTDB taxonomy): Bacteria > Pseudomonadota > Alphaproteobacteria > Rhizobiales > Xanthobacteraceae > Pseudolabrys. Next base: position 46 of record JANMSH010000073.1, on the reverse strand, counting down.
GGATTTCAAGTCGCTGAGCTTGATGTGTTCGTCGGCGCCATGCGCG
>JANMSH010000058.1:0-5406 GCA_031389105.1 Hyphomicrobiales bacterium | reverse complement strand
GCGGTCGCCTATCGCGTGCGCGCCAGTTTCCTGCCGGGCTCGACCACCGTCGCCCGGCGCATCGACGAACTGAAGCTGCATGAATTTCCGCTGACCGACGGCGCGGTGCTGGAAACCGGCTGCGTCTATATCGTGCCGCTGCTGGAAAGCCTGGCGCTCCCTGACGATATATCGGCCGCGGCCAATCCGAAAAGCTCGACCGGCCGGCTCGACGTATTCACCCGCGTGATCGCCGACGAACTGCGCGGCTTCGACCGCGTCGAGCCCGGCTATCACGGCCCGCTCTATGCCGAAATCAGCCCGCGCACCTTTCCGGTGCTGGTGCGCGAAGGCTCGCGGCTAAGCCAAATCCGTTTCCGGCGCGGCCATGCGATGCTCGGTGCCGAAGCCTTGCGCGATCTGCACGCCCGCGAGCGGCTGGTGGATGCCGACGACGCCGACGTCAGCGAAGGCGTCGCGGTCGGCGTCGACCTGTCCGGCATGCTTGGCGGCGAGGGCAAAGGCATCGTCGGCTATCGCGCCAAGCGTCACACCGGTTTGATCGATGTCGAGCGCCGCGCCGGTTACAACATGCTCGATTTCTGGGAGCCGATGCAGGCGCGGCCCGACAAGAGCCTCATCCTCGACCCGAACGAGTTCTACATTCTGGCGTCCAAGGAAGCAGTGCAGGTGCCGCCCGATTACGCCGCCGAGATGGTGCCGTTCGATCCGCTGGTCGGTGAATTCCGCGTGCACTATGCCGGCTTTTTCGATCCCGGCTTCGGCTATGCCGGCGCGGGCGGCAAGGGTTCGCGCGCCGTGCTGGAAGTGCGCTCGCGCGAGGTTCCCTTCATCCTCGAGCACGGCCAGATCGTCGGCCGGCTGGTCTACGAAAAGATGATCGCACGGCCCGACAAGCTCTACGGCCAGGGCATCGGCTCGAACTATCAGGCGCAAAGCCTGAAGCTGTCGAAGCATTTCAAAGCCTGACGTTTCGCGCCGCGCGCATCCGTTGCCTTTCCGGACAGCACTGTTGCAGCAGCGTAAACACAACGCCTCGGCGCGTGGCATTTCGCCGATTGCGCGCGCCGCGCGCCGTGTTAAAAATGCGGCAAGAACGAAACAAAATCAAAGCGCTTCCGGGAGGATGACAATGTACAGCATTCGCACGTCGATCTTTGCGCTCGCCGTTGTGATGACGCCCGTTGCGGCGTCGGCGCAGGCATGGCCGACAGCGCAGCAGATCAAGGTGATCACGCCATTCAGCGCCGGCAGCGCCACCGACATCATCGGCCGCGCGGTGTTCGATCAGGTGTCGACTCAGATCGGTCAGACCATCATTATGGAGAACCGCGTCGGCGCCGGCGGCACGCTCGGCACCAATGCGGTGGCGAAGGCCGCGCCCGATGGCTACACGTTGCTGGTGCACTCGTCGTCGCACAGCGTGACGCCGGCGACTTATTCGCAACTGCCCTACGACACGATCAAGGATTTCAAGGCGGTCATTCCGCTCGGCAATCTGCCCAACGTTCTGATCGTTAATAAATCGAAGGGCTACAAGTCCGCGCGCGACATGGTGGACGCGGCCAAGGCAAAGCCCGGCACGTTCAATTACGGCACTGCCGGGGCCGGCACGGCGTCGCACTTTAACGCCGAGCGTTTCAAGCTGGCGGCCAAGTTCCAGGCGCAGCATGTGCCGTTCAAGGGCGGCCCCGAAGTGCTGACGGAAATCCTGGCCGAGCGCATCGATTTCTATTTCGTGCCGCTGTTGCCTGCGAAGCCGCACATCGAGGCCGGCAAGCTTGACGCGCTCGCGGTTAGCTCATCGCAGCGGGCGTCCGCTCTGCCCAACGTTCCGACCACCGTGGAAGCGGGCTTCCCGAATTCGGAATTCAATTTCTGGGTCGGCGTCCTGGCGCCAGCCCAGACGCCGGCGCCGATCCTCGAGCGGCTGCACAACGAAATCAAAATTGCGCTCGCCAAGCCCGACGTGAAAGAAAAGATGGCGCGGCTCGGCGCCGATCCGATGCCGCTGACCGGTGCGCAGTTCGATGCGCTGATCCAGAAGGAAGTCGGCGAATATATCGAGCTGGCGAAAGCGGCCAACATCAAGGTGAACTGATTTATGGCGGCCAAAGTCGTTGCCGCGTATGGCCTGCCGCATACGCCGTTTTATCCCTCGCAGGTGATCGAGGAGGGGCCGTCCTCGCCGACCGGGCAGATGTTTGGCCGCGCGCGCGAGTCGCTGATTGCGGCAAAGCCCGATGTGATCGTGCTGTTCGATACAGATCACTACAACACGTTCTTCTTCGATAATTTTCCGATCCTGGCCATCGGTATCGACGAAAAATTCAAAGGGCCGATCGACGAGCCTCGCGGCGGCATGCCGGCTTACGTCGTGCCGTCGATGCCGGAGCTTGCGGAGCATCTGCATCGTCATACCGTGCGTGCCGGATATGATGTGGCGAGTTTGCGCGAGTTCGGCTGCGATCATTCGGTGATGGTGCCGCTACACTTTGTCAATCCGGACATGCGCGTGCCGGTCATACCCATTTTCATCAGCGGCCATATTCCTCCGCTGCCGACGGCGCAGCGGTGCTTTGCGTTCGGGCGGGAATTGCGCCAGGCGCTGGATACATTTCCGAAAAACCTCCGCGTCGCCATCATCGGCACTGGCAGCTTTTCGCTCGAGGTGTTCGGCCCGCGCATCGATCCCGGCAAGACCGACGCGGTGGTCGATCCGCAGTGGGGTCACACTGTCTGCGATTATATCGAGGCCGGCGACATCGAAGGGTTGATCGCCGCCGCGACCGAGGACCGCATGGTTGCGGCCGGCAACGTCGGCGGCGAGCTGTTGAACTGGATTGCGATGTTCGCCTTTACCGAAAACCGCAAGCCTGATTTTCTTTTGAGGCAGATGGAGCAGGGCCACGCCTACGCGGGCTGGCGCTGGGAATAGCCATGTCGGTCAACGCACTCAACAGGATTTGCCGCGAGGTCGCGCGCGACCATGCTTTCCGCGCGGCGATGAAATCCGATCCGGCCAAGGCGATCGAGGGCTACGACCTCACGCGCGAGGAACGCGCGGCGCTATTGGCCGGCGACGTGGTGACGCTGCACTATTGGGGCGTCAACGACTTCATGATGGGTTATCTGGCCCTCTTCGGCTCCTGTGGATGGAGCATCCCGGCCTTCAACGAGAAGATACGTTCTATCCCGCACTAACCGCCCATCGCACGCAACCATCTGCGTTCTGAGGCGTTGCAGGGTGGTCAATCACGGGGTGCACCATGAGCATTATCTGGACCATCATTATCGGCTTTGTTGCCGGGATCATCGCGAAATTCATCTCGCCCGGCCCGAATGAGCCGTCGGGGTTCATCTTGACCACGATTCTAGGCATCGTCGGCGCTTTCGTCGCGACCTATTTGGGCCAGGCACTCGGCTGGTATCAGCCCACGGAAGGCGCCGGTCTGATCGGCGCGATTGTCGGCGCCATTATCGTGCTGACGATCTGGGGCTTTGTTTCCAACAGCCGCCGAACCGGCGTCTGAACCGGCGCTCTCTAGCACCGCCCGCGAAATCTGCTAGTATCTGGCAGCGCGGGCTACGCGCCTTTTTCTTCAGCCATGCGCCGATCACCGCAATCTCAGCTCTTTCTCTTGCGCGAAGATGGACTTCATTGGCCATTTTCTTCGTCTCTGCATCCTTGCCTTTCGCGAGAGGCACTTTCGCCATTGAAATCGCGGCTTGATGATGATTTTTCATCTGTTTCATAAAATCAACGTCAGCATCGTCGGTATATTTTGGCATGCTTTACATCATATCTATCATCGCCGATTTGTAGCCTTTGGTCGCGGCGACAACTGAAATAGGCGGCGGCGGGCTTTTAATCTGGAGCCGGATCATTATGGAGACGACGGAGCGGCCTAGCCTCCTGGCAGTGCTTTCAAATCGCACCTATCGGCATTTGTTCGCCGCGCAGGTGATTGCATTGATCGGCACCGGGCTGATGACAGTCGCTCTGGGCTTGTTGGCCTTTAAGATCGCCGGCGATCAGGCCGGCGCGGTGCTCGGAACGGCGCTGGCGATCAAGATGCTTGCCTATGTCGGAGTCGCGCCGATCGTCGGCGGTTTTGCAAACCGGTTGCCGCGCCGTGCATTCCTGGTCGCCATGGACGTGACGCGGGCGACCGTGGCCGTGGCTTTGCCGTTCGTCGATCAGGTCTGGCATGTCTACGTCCTGATATTTGTTTTGCAATCGGCTTCGGCCGCCTTCACGCCCACCTTCCAGGCCACCATCCCGGACGTGCTGCCGAAAGAGAGCGACTACACCCGCGCGCTTTCATTGTCACGGCTGGCCTATGACTTGGAGAACTTGCTCAGTCCGATGCTGGCGTCGGCCTTGCTCACTCTCATTACCTTTAACTGGCTCTTTGTCGGCACTGTGTTTGGGTTCTTCTGTTCGGCCGCGCTGGTTCTGTCGGTGCAAATCCCCCAAGCGGCTCCTGCCGAAAAGAAGGGAGGGATTTATGCCAACACGACGCGTGGGATGCGGATTTATCTCAAGACCCCGCGTCTGCGTGGCCTCTTAGCGCTCAACCTATCGGTCGCGGCTGCCGGCGCGATGGTGATCGTCAACACCGTGGTCATCGTGCGCGGTCTATTAGGCCGTTCTGATGGCGACGTTGCAATCGCGCTCGCCTGCTTCGGCGGCGGCTCGATGGCGGCGGCGTTGCTCTTGCCGCGGTTCCTGGATCGTTGGCCCGACCGCAGCGTCATGCTACCTGCCGCGGGGGCACTTGGCCTCACGCTGTTCGGCTTTGCGGTGTTCATGCTGACGCGATCGGCGGGCGTACCTGCTGCTGGCGGGATCTGGCCGGCGCTGCTCATCACCTGGGGCCTACTCGGCGTAGCTTATTCCGCCGTGATGACTCCATCCGGCCGGCTTCTTAAGCGCTCGGCTCAATCTCCGGATCGACCGGCGATTTTCGCCGCACAATTCGCCCTATCGCATGCCTGCTGGCTAATTACTTATCCACTCGCGGGGTGGCTGGGATCGTCTGCCGGAATTCCGGCGACGCTCTTGGTGCTGGGTACCATCACTCTGGTAGGGGTCGCGATCGCGCTGGCGTATTGGCCCGCACACGACCCGGAAGTTTTGCCGCACGAGCATGCCGACCTGCCCGTCAACCATCCGCACCTGCAAACGCATCGCGGGAGCCACGCGCATACTTTCGTTATCGACGATTTGCATCGAAGGTGGCCGTGACTTTTTGCCATGATCGTAATCGGTACCTAGGAGGTGCCTAGCGTCTTTTGGGGAACCTGCTAAGTGTTTGGTAGCGCGGGCGTAGTTCAATGGTAGAACGGCAGCTTCCCAAGCTGCATACGAGGGTTCGATTCCCTTCGCCCGCTCCAAATGTC
>JANMSH010000047.1:0-3344 GCA_031389105.1 Hyphomicrobiales bacterium | reverse complement strand
ACGGCCGCTTCCTGAGCGGCGGCCAACCGCCAGAATCAACTATAAAGTGCCATCGAAGAGCCCGCCGCGGAGCAGATATGCATCCCATTTTCGCCGAAGCCGACGCGACGCCGGCCATTCCGATTTTGTTCGTCAATGCCGCGACGTTCGAGAAGACGATCGCCGGCATCGACGACCGCGAGCAAGTTTATGTCCGCGCCACCGGCTTCGAGCCCAAAGCCGGCCGTCATCTGGTCGTGCCGAAGGCGGACGGCACGTTGGCCGGCGTGTTGTTCGGGATCGAAGCTGCCGACGAGGCGGTGAAAGATTTACTGCGACCGGCGCAACTGGCAACCGCGCTGCCCGCCGGGCTTTATCGTTTCGCCAATGCGCCGCATGACGCGCGGCTCGCCGCACTCGGATTTGCGCTCGGCGTCTATCAGTTCAGCCGCTACCGAAAAGCGGAAGTACGCAACGTGCGGCTGGTGGTGCCGGCCGGAGTCGACGGCGACGATCTCACGCGCATTGCCGAAGGTGTCGCGCTCTGCCGCGACCTGATCAACACGCCGTCCAACGACATGGGGCCGGACGAATTGGAAGGCGCGGCGCGCAAGCTCGCCGAAGACCACGGCGCAAATTTCGACGTGACGCGCGGCAACGCGCTGGCCCGGGATTTTCCGCTGATCCAGGCGGTCGGCATGGGCTCGCCCCGCGCGCCGCGGCTGATCGACATCACCTGGGGCAAAGACGGCGATCCGAAGATCACTCTGGTCGGCAAAGGCGTGTGCTTCGATACCGGCGGGCTCGATATCAAGCCCGACACCGGCATGCTGAACATGAAAAAGGATATGGGGGGGGCCGCCACCGCGCTCGGCCTCGCCCACATGATCATGTCGCGCAAGCTGAATGTGCGGCTACGCGTGCTGATCCCGGCGGTGGAGAATTCGATTTCCGGCACCAGCTTCCGGCCGCGCGACGTTTACAAATCGCGCAAGGGCATCACGGTCGAGATCGGCAACACCGACGCCGAAGGACGGCTGGTGCTGGCCGATGCGCTGGCGCTCGCCGATGACGACAAGCCGGCGTTGATCGTCGATTTTGCCACGCTGACCGGCGCCGCGCGCGTAGCGCTCGGGCCTGAACTGCCGGCCACCTTCACCGACGACGACACGCTCGCCGCCGAATTCGCCGCCGCCGGCACGGCGGAGCAAGACCCGAGCTGGCGGCTGCCGCTGTGGCGGCCTTACGAGGCGCTGCTGGATTCCAAGGTCGCCGACACCAACAATGTCAGCACCGGGGGCCAAGGTGGCGCCATCACCGCGGCGCTGTTCCTGCGCAAGTTCGTCACCGCGAAGTCGTGGCTGCACCTCGACGTGTTCGCCTGGAATACGACCGGCAAGCCCGGCCGCCCAGAAGGCGCCGAGTGCCAGACCGCGCGCGCGCTCTACGCGATGCTGACGGCGCGATATTCGTAATATGCCACTCGACCCGCGCACCAATCCGTTTCGTCCAGACCTGGCGGCCAAGAATCTGCAAGGCCAGGTCGAGGCCCGGCACTTCGTCGAGGGTGTGCGGCATCAGGTGATCGAACCTATTGCGGACGTCCGCCGCGAGCCGTCGCACGAAGCGGCGCTCGATACCCAAGCGCTCTTCGGCGAAACCGTGACGGTATACGAGACCAGTGACGAGGGCTGGTGCTGGGGCCAGCTCGAAAGCGACGGCTACGTCGGCTATTTATCGGCCAATGCGCTGGGTCCGGTTGGGCCAAAGCCGACGCACCGCGTCTGCGTGCCGCGCACGTTTGGATTTCCAGGCCCGGATATCAAGCTGCCGCCGATGATCGCGCTGCCGATGGGCGCGTTGCTCGAAATCGCCAAGCAGACGGATCGTTTTGCGCTCAACGGCTATGGCTGGCACTTCCCGCTCGCACATGTGATGCCGCTGACGCAAAAGCAGCCGGACTTCGTCGCCGTCGCGGAAAGCCTGCTCGGCGCGCCTTATTTGTGGGGCGGCAAGTCGTCGCTCGGCATCGATTGCTCCGGGCTGGTTCAAATTTCCCTTCAAGCCGCTGGCCATCCCTGCCCCCGCGACACCTATATGCAGGAAAGCGCGCTCGGCAAGGCGTCGCCGCTAAGCGAGATCAGGCGTGGCGATTTGATTTTCTGGAAAGGCCACGTTGCCATTGCGCGCGATGGCGCGAGCATCATCCACGCCAATGCGCATCACATGATGGTGGCGATAGAGCCGGTCACTGAGGCACTCGCGCGCATCAAGGCGGCGGGCAGCGACGTGACGAGTGTGAAGCGGCTGTAAATTACGCTCATTGCGCCATCACGCCCTCGGGCGCGATGTCCAGATTGAATGCCGCCGCAAACAACGCGCGGGTGTAGGCGCTCTGCGGATTCTTGAACAGGTCCGCGGCGGCGCCCTCTTCCACCATCTTGCCGTTGCGCAGCACCAGCAGCCGGCTCGCCAAAGCCGCTACCACGCGCAGGTCGTGCGAGATGAACATATACGTGAGATCGCGCTTCTTCTGCAGGTCGCGCAGCAGATCGACCATCTGCGACTGGATCAGCATGTCGAGCGCGCTGGTCGGTTCGTCGAGCACGATGAAGGTCGGACCCAGCACCAGCGCGCGGGCCAGCGCAATGCGCTGACGCTGACCGCCGGAGAATTCATGCGGATAGCGAAAACGCGTCGCGGTATCGAGCCCGACATCAGTGAGCGCGGCCACCACCTGGCGCTCGCGCTCCTCCTCCGACAGATGCGGGTGATGCACCCACAGACCTTCCTCAATGATGTCGGACACCGACATGCGTGGGCTGAGCGAGCCATACGGATCCTGAAAGACAATTTGCATGTCGCGGCGATACGGCCGCATTTGCTTGAACTTGAGGCCCTGGATCTGGTCACCCATGAACACCACCGGGCCGTCCGACGAAATCAGGCGCAGGATCGCTAAACCGAGCGTGGTCTTGCCGGAGCCCGACTCACCGACCACGCCGAGCGTCTCGCCCTTGCGCAACTCCATGGTGATGCCGTCGACCGCCTTGATGTGGCCGACCACCTTGCGCAACACGCCGCGCTTGATCGGAAACCACACCTTCAGGTTTTCGGTGGAGACGACAACAGGCGCGTCCGGCCGCGGCGGCGCCGGATCGGGCTTCGGCTCGGCCGCAAGCAGCGCCTTGGTATAGGGATGCTCCGGCGCGGTGAAGACGCGCTCGACCGGCCCCTGCTCGACGATCTTGCCGCTTTGCATGACGCAGACCCGGTCGGCGATCTTGCGCACGATGCCGAGGTCGTGGGTGATGAACAGCATCGACATGCCGAGCCGTTGCTGCGTGTCCTTCAGCAGTTTCAGG
>JANMSH010000045.1:0-4483 GCA_031389105.1 Hyphomicrobiales bacterium | reverse complement strand
GATTGCCGTGGCGGCCACACCCAGATCGGCAAGGTGCTCAGCCACGCCCGCCAGGAGCACGCCAAACAGAAAATTCAGGTGCTGGTGTTCGTCGGCGACGCGATGGAGGAGTCGGTCGACGATCTGTGCCAGGCGGCGGGCGAACTCGGGCTCCTTGGAGTCCCCGTCTTTATGTTCCAGGAAGGCGGCGACCCGATCGCCGAAAGTGCCTATCGCGAGATTGCCCGGCTGTCGCGCGGCGCCTATTGCCGCTTCGACACCGGCTCGGCGCGCGAGCTTGGCGAATTGTTGCGGGCGGTCGCTGCCTATGCCGCGGGCGGCATCAAGGCGCTCGCCGACCTGTCGGCCCGCAAGGCAGGCGCCGCGCGGGCGCTGCTAACACAGTTACGCGCATGATCCCGAAAAGTGGACACCGGTTTTCGGTAAAGATCATGCGCCAAAGATTAAACGCATAAAATGCCGACACTCATCTTCGGCGTTCTGATCCTGGTCGCGGCGCTGTGGGTGCTTGGCGTCGTTTCCAAGATCGATCCCAAGATCGGCGCCCGTATCATGAAGGCCAGCGGCGGGCTGCTCTCGCTCGGCATGGCCGTGTTCCTTGGCCTGCGCGGCGAGATCGGCGTCGCCATGATGCTCGGCGCCTTTGGCCTTGGTCTGCTGGGCTGGCTGCCGTTCGGCCCGGCGGGCTTTTCGGCGCGCACCCAGAAGTCCACGGGCAAGGTCTCGCAGGTCCGTTCGGCTTTTTTCGAGATGGAGCTCGATCATGACAGCGGCGCGATGCGCGGGCGGGTCGTGGCCGGCCGGCATCAGGGCGCGGAGCTTGAGAGCCTCGACGTCAAGACGCTGGTCGATATGCTCGCCGAGGTCGACGATGAAAGCCGCGCGCTACTGATGGCGTATCTTGACCGCCGGGATGCCGGTTGGGGTGAACACGCGCAAGGTGACGCGGCAGCGGGCAGGCCTACGGCGTCCAGCGGCAAAATGTCGGAACAGGAGGCCTATCAGATCCTTGGCGTGGAAGCCGGTGCGAGCGCCCGCGACATCACCCGCGCGCATCGCGCGCTGATGAAGAAATTCCATCCCGACCAAGGGGGGTCGACGTACCTTGCGGCCCGGATCAATGAGGCCAAGGAAATCCTTACTCGCAGCCATCGCTGATGTACTCCAAACAACATCATCAGCGGCTTCTGGATCTCTGACTTAACGTCCCTAATCGATCGTTCTTTGTCGCAGGATCTTTTCCGAAAAATGGTGTTCGGCGTCCGGCGTTTATCCAATGCGCGTTAGTTCTTCAGCAGCATGCAGGGTATTTCGCTGCGCTTGAGATGCTTGCAGGCATCTTCGGCCTGATCCTTATCGAGCCCGGCAAAGCGCGCCCGGTACATTGCCTTGTCGCCTTTGGTGGTGCGCTCGGTAAACGGATCGGCCCGGCCGAGTTGTTCCCTGGCTTTGCCCTGCGCTGCGGTCAGGCGCTGCTTGGCCTCATTCTCGTCAGGGAACGCGCCGACCTGGATCATCCAGCCGCCATTGCTATTGCCGTTGCGCGGCTTCGCGGCTGGTTCGGCGACCGGTACTGGGACATTGTCGCCAGCCGAAGCCAGTTTGGCCGCCGGCAGTGTGCCGAGCACGCCCGGTTTGGCGCCCGGCGGCGGTGGCAGCGCCGGTGTTTCGCCTTTGATGGTGACGATGTTGGTGACGTTGGCCGCATTGGCGGTGGCGGGCTGCGGCGTCAGTTTGCGGTGGTCGGCCTGTGGCGGCGAGAGCGTCGCGGTGCGCATGCCGCCCGCTTGAACCGTAACCGTCTTCACAGCGACCGGCTTGATCGGATCGGTGGAGCCAAGCGAGGGCGCCGCGGCTTCGGGCGCAGAGGAAGCAGCACCGCGCAGCGCCACTGCGGTTTCCTTTTCTCTGGTGTCTTTGGCGGCAAATTCCACCACCGCCGCGCCTTCGACCGCGGGGGGCACGGTGCGCTTGGCGGCGGCGATATTGATGTTGTTCTCGATCAGGCTTCGCACGCGCGCATCGCGCGCTTTAGCGGTGCGGCCGCCGAACACAACGGCTACGACATGGCGGCCGGCGCGCCTCACCGAGGTGACGATGTTGAAGCCGGAGGCGTTGACGTAGCCTGTCTTGATGCCATCGACGCCTTCGACCGCGCCTAGCAGATGATTGTGGTTGCGCATCGACTTGCCGCGGAAATCGAAGGTGCGCGTGGAGAAGTAGCGATAGTAATCCGGGAAGCGGTCGAAGATCGCGCGGCCGAGCAAAGCCTGATCGCGGGCGGTGGTGATCTGGCGGTCGTGGGGCAGGCCGGAGGCGTTGAAGTACGTCGTGCCGCTCATGCCGAGCGCGCGCGCCTTGGCCGTCATCATCTTGGCGAAGCTGGGCTCATCACCGCCGATGGCTTCGCCGACGATCACCGCGACGTCGTTTGCCGACTTGGTGACGATGGCGCGGATCGCGGTCTCGACCTTGATGGTCTCGCCGGGCTTGAGCGCCAGCTTGGACGGCGCCTGCATGGCAGCGTGCGGTGACACCGGCAGATCGGTGCTCATCTTGATCTTGCCCGCTTCGAGTTTCTCGAACAATAAATAGAGCGTCATGATCTTGGTGAGCGAGGCCGGATGGCGCGGAGCGTCGGCATCTGCCGACTGCATCACCTTGCCCGAGTTGGCGTCGACGACAATCGAAGCAGGAGGTGGCTGATAGCTTTGCGCGGCGGCGGCGCGATGGCGGCGGCGGCCGCGTGCATCTGCGTCATCGGAGATCGCGATGAGGACGAGCACTGCCGCCAGGCTGTAAACGCCCCAGCGGAGACCGCGACTAACTTGGGCTCCCGCACGCAAAATCGGCTCTCCCCAACCCGTTCTTGGGCGGTTTAAAGCCGCCAAACTGGGCGAATTTATAGCGCCCTTGCGGCGCCACAATTTACGACCGTATGAGCCTACGGTTTACAAGTTATTAAGCCAATCCCTCGGATTTAATAGCAATTTTCGCACCGCACCATTCCGCTTGACTTTATTGTGCAGTGCACTATAAAGTTAATCATTCCCGGGAAGAGAACCGGGACATGAGATCACCGGGAGAGGATCCACCATGGTCAAGAATTTCGAGGACCTTCAGCAGGTCAGCAAAGAAAACGTCGAAGTCGCTATGAAGTCCGCCGAGTCGATGTCGAAGGGCGCCCAGGCCATCGCGGTCGAAGTTGCCGACTACTCCAAAAAGGCATTCGAAGACGGCTCCGCGATGCTGGAGAAGCTGTTCGGCGTGAAGTCGCTTGAGAAGGCGATCGAGCTCCAGAGCGAATACGCCAAGACCAGCTACGAAGGCTTCGTGGCCAAGGCCACCAAGATCGGCGAGCTCTATTCCGATCTGGCCAAGGAAAGCTACAAGCCGTTCGAGAGCATGATGGCTAAGGCCAAGGCCTAATTCCAAGCTGCTCTTTTGTAGCGTAACGTCTGCGCCAATATAAAAAGCCCGGCTGTTGAGGCCGGGCTTTTCGTTGTCTGGACGCTGGCGGCGCCGTTATTTGGCGACGCGCAACTGGGTGAGGTTGGTGCCGATCGCGTTGAACACGCTGCCAAGGCCGTTCGAATTGGTCACCATGAAGAACTTCGACGGGTCGCTGAACTTGTCCGGACCGCCGGCGCAGCTCTGCATCAAGGTGGACATCGGATCGCCGCCGGTATTGACGTGAACCGCATAGATCGTGACGCCGGCGTTCTTGATATTGGCGCAGGTGCCGATGCCGTTCTGCGTGGTGTCGATCATCCGCTTGTCGATCGTGGTCTGGCTTCCGCTCCAGCGGTTCTCGGTGTTCAAGCCGTCCGACATCAGGACGATGACGTCGGTGTAGGTGTAGTTCGAATCCTTGGCGGGCGCGGTGAGGGGGCCGCCGCCGACCAGCGATTGCCAGGCCCACACCAGCCCGATCGGCTGATTGGTGTTGCCGGCCGGATAAAGCCCGTCCACCAGGCTGTTCATGGCGGTCCAGTTGTAGTTCAGGCCCATCATGACCGCAGGGCAGCCGTCGAACTGTTCGGCCGGGAACAGCGTCGATGTGGCCGAGTCGGGCAGCGTCTTGTCGGCCGGGTTCGGCGCGGTCACGAGCCGATCGTAGTTCTGGTCGCGGTCGGTGATGCAGCCGTTCCAGGTGTTGTGATTATCCGGCACCCAGGTGGTGGTGGTGGTGCACTTTTTCTTTGATTTTCCGCTCTTGCCGGTTTTTTTCGACGTGCAGGTCTGGGTCGACGTGTCGTTACCGTTGTCGTCCTCCCACTCGCTCCAATCGATCCAGTTGGCGTTGTAGTTGCTCGGACCGACATTGACGTCCTTGCTGAATGGGATGATCGAGACATAGACGTCGCCGTTGCTCGCCGCGGCGTTCTTGAGCTGGGTCAGCAAGCCCTTGGTCGCGACTTTGAGCGCGTCCATCTTGCCGTCTTGGGCCATCGATCCGGTGGTGTCGAGCGCGAGCGCGACG
>JANMSH010000034.1:0-8713 GCA_031389105.1 Hyphomicrobiales bacterium | reverse complement strand
AAATAAAACGCCGGTGCTTTGGCCGGCAGTTCGGCGGCGAATTGATTGCGCAAGTTGCCATCGATCTCGATCACGGTCACCAGCAGGGCGATGCCGAGGCCGAGCGACAGCACGATGGTCGGCGTTAGCGCGCTGGGACGGTGGATATTCGCGACAGCCATGCGCAGCACGGTGGAGCGTGCGCGGGGCGCGTGGCGGGCGGCCGCCATCAGCAGGCTGGCGACTACCCGCAGCGCGACAAAGACGAGCGCGGCGACGCCGACATAGATGATGGCGACGCGGCGGTCATAGGCAAGCAGCACGGCCACGGCGGCGAGAATAGCAACGGCTGCGGCGGTGAGCAGAACGTAGATCGTGCGCGGCCGTTGCGATTGGCTTGAGACGGCATCGCGGAACAGAGCGCCCACCGGAACGTCATGTGCGCGGCCCAGCGGCCAGAGTGCGAAGGCGAGCGCGGTCAGCAATCCGTAAAGGATCGCCAGCACCAGTTCGGCCGGTTGAATCGCCGGCACGAACGGCAATGGGATGATTGAGCCGAACGTCCAGGAAATCAGGTACGGCAGCACGGCGCCCAGCACCACGCCGATGATGCCGCCGGCCAGCGCCAGCAGCAGCACTTGCGTGAGATACACAGCGAAAACACGACGGCCCGATGCGCCCAGCGCCTTCAGGGTGGCGATGACTTCGCGCCGCCGGTCGAGATGGCTTTTCACGGCATTGCCGACACCGACGCCGCCGACCAGCAGCGCGGTCAGACCGACGATGGTGAGAAACTGCGTGAAGCGGTTGACGTTGCGCTCGAGTTGCGGCGACGCATTGGTGCGGCTGCGAATGTCCCAGCCCGCCTCGGGTAACTCCGCGCGCGCCCGCGCCGTCACGGCTTTGGTCGAGACTTCGGTTGCGTCGACCTGCGGCAGCCGCAGACGATAGTGCCAGCGCACCAGGCTGCCGGGTTGCAGCAATCCGGTGGCGCGCAACGCGTCCTGGCTGATCAGCAGCCGGGGCCCGAAGCCAATGCCGCTGGCGAGCTTGTCCGGTTCGCCGGTTAGCGCCGCGCGGATTTCAATCGCAGCATTGCCGATGGTGAGCCGCGCGCCCGGTTTGATGTCGAGCCGGGTGAGCAGCGTCGGATCGGCAGCGGCGCCGAACGCACCGTCGCGTTGTGCCAGCGCGTCGCCTAGCGGTCCGGCGGGATCGAGTTTGACCGTGCCGAACAACGGGTAGGCGCCGTCGACCGCTTTCAATTCGACGAGCGTGGACTTGCCTGCGGCATCGCGTGCCATGGCACGCATGGTCGCTGCGTTCGATACTTTGCCCTGGCTTTGCAGGAACGCGAGTTCAGGCGGCGCGGCTTCGCGCTGGATCAGGCTAAACGAAAGATCGCCGCCGAGGATGACCTGGCCTTCGCGCGCCAGTCCGTCGCCGAGGCTCGCCGCCAGCGAGCCGACGCCGGCGATCGCCATCGAGCCCAGCGCGATGCAGGCGATGAAGACGTAGAAGCCGCTCAAGCCGCCGCGGAGTTCTCGTAGCGCATAACGCATTGGCAGCCAGCGTCCGGTGCTTTGTGCCGATGCGGCGGCCGTAACGCTCATAGCGTTTTCTCGGCTGGCGCGGTCTCGATATGGCCGGAGCGCAGCCGCACCATGCGGCCGCAACGCGCGGCCAGCGCGGTATCGTGCGTGACCAGAATCAATGTGGTGCCGTGTTTGCGGTGGCCGGCGAACAACAATTCGATGATCTGCTGACCGGTCTCTTCATCGAGATTGCCGGTCGGCTCGTCCGCCACCAGAATTGCCGGATTGGGGGCCAGCGCGCGGGCGACCGCGACGCGCTGCTGCTCGCCGCCGGAAAGCTGCGCCGGATAGTGATGGAGACGTTCGCCGAGGCCCACCGAGACCAGTTCGCTCCGGGCACGTTCCTCGGCGTCGCTGCTACCGGCCAGCTCCAAGGGTACCGCGACGTTTTCGAGCGCCGTCATGGTCGGGATCAGGTGGAAGGACTGAAAGACGATGCCGACATTGCGCCCCCGGAAGCGGGCCAGCGCATCTTCGTCGAGCGTGTTCAGCGTCTCGCCCGCCACTGTTACGGTACCGGAGTCCGCCCGTTCCAGCCCGGCCATGACCATCAGCAGCGTCGATTTGCCGGAGCCGGACGGACCGACCAAGCCAATCGCCTCGCCGCTGCCTATATTGAGATCGATGTCCTTGAGAATATGGACGCGGGCGGCGCTTTGCCCGAGCGAAAGATTGACCCCGCTGAGCGCGATGGCGGGGGCTGGCGTCGACGGAGTTTTCATGCGGTCTCACAGTTCGCGGTCCCGGTCATATGGGACATTTATCGCTTTGGTCCAGCGCCTTGCGGCAATTGGCCTGGTCACGATGTGGTGCGGGATGGCGGCTGCGGCTGACGGACCGGTCAAAATGGTGGTGCTGGGCGACTCCTTGAGCGCCGGTTACGGCCTGCCGGGCGGGGCCGCATTCCCGGAGCGGCTGGCGCAAGCACTGAAAGCCAAAGGCATCGACGTCAGCATGATCAATGCCGGGGTGTCCGGCGACACGACGTCAGGCGGGCTCGGACGGCTCGACTGGTCGGTGCCGGAGGGCACGGAGGCGGTCATCCTCGAACTCGGCGCCAATGACGCCCTGCGCGGGCTGGACCCGGCCTTGACCCGCAAAGCCCTCGACACCGCGCTGACGAAGCTTAAGGAGCGGAAAATCGCCGTGCTGCTGGCCGGCATGTACGCGCCGCGCAACATGGGTCCGGAATACGCCAAGAGCTTCGACGCCATCTTTCCGGAGCTTGCCGCGAAACATCAGGCGATTTTATATCCGTTCTTTCTCGAGGGCGTGGCGGGCGACGCCAAACTCAATCTGCCGGATGGTCTTCATCCGACCGCAGGCGGTGTCGACGAAATCGTCAAACGTATTCTGCCGAAGGCCGAAGAACTGGTTGAACGCGCGAAGGCCGCGCGAAAGTAGGCGGTGCGTGATTCCGAAAGCGGTTTTCGAACAAGATCACGCGCAAACAAGAAGACCTTTCCATGCCGCGTTTATTCACCGGGCTCGAAATTCCGTCCGATGTTGGAATGGAGTTGAGCATGCTGCGCGGCGGATTGCCGGGCGGACGCTGGATCACACCTGACCATTACCACGTGACTTTACGCTTCATCGGCGACGTCGACGATGTCGTGGCGCGGGAAGTCGATCTGATGCTCGGCCGCGTCAGACGTGAGCCGTTTGAATTGCGCCTTGAAGGGCTGACATCGTTCGGCGGCCGCAAGCCGCGCGCGGTGGTGGCGACGGTGTCGCCCTCGGCGGCTTTGATCGAATTGCAGCATGAACACGAACGACTTATGCAGCGCATCGGGCTGGAGCCGGAAGGCCGCAAATATACGCCACATGTGACGATGGCGCGCTTGCGTGATTCATCCAGCCGCGATGTCGCCGAATATCTCGCGGCGCGCGGGCTGTTCCGCACCGCGGCTTTTCCGGTGACGCGCTTCGTGCTGTTCTCGGCGCGCGCCTCGGTCGGCGGCGGGCCGTATGTGGTTGAAGCGAGCTATCCGCTCGGCGCATGATCCCGAAAAGTGGGAACCGGTTTTCGGATAAGATCATGCGCAAGACTTAAGCCGGCTTGAACAGCCGCGACTGGGCTTCGAGCATCGCGCCGGCGATGCCGTGATTGTCGGCGATCGCCTCGCGCATCAGCGACAGCACGGTCGAACGCGGCGGATCGACTTCGCCGATTACGCTGCCGAAATCGAACGACAGGCCGGCATCGAATTTGCGGGCGAGCTGCTGCATGCGCCGGTTATCGGCCAGGCACTGCATCTGCAACGATTTGATGCCGCGATTACGCGCGCTCAGCAGCGTTCGCTCGAGCAACCCGGTACCGACGCCGTGGCTCTGCCACGGCTGCTCGATGCTGAGGGCGGCCTCTGCCTTGTGCGCAATGGCCGGATCGCGCCGCAGTTCAGCAGCGCCGCGCAGCACACCATCGACGAAGAAGCCGTGGACCACGACGCCAAGGCCGCCGGCGGTCGCCGCGTGCTTCGCGATGACCTCGTCCGCCACCGCGCCGGAAAACCGCCTGTAGCGGCTGTCCCGGTCGAGCCGTAGGAGATGGTCTCGATAGGCGCCGGTCTCACCGGTCCACAGTTTTCGGATCAGCCCGCCGTCGGGCAGGGGTTCGTGCATCTCAATGTCCTCAGCTTGGCGAATCGTTTCGCTCTGAGGTATATGGTGCAATGCAGCAAGAATGCGACATGGATAGGCCTGGCGGGACCCTCCCCAGTGAAAAGTGCATGGCTAACAGCGACTTACCGCAGTCATTGTGCAGCATTTGTTGCCGCATAAAACGCGGGCCGAAAGGCTCGATTTACAGGTGCCGTGTATAACCTTAGGTGTCGCGGTATCCTGCTCTCGGCCCGCAATTCTCCGGCCTGTTTAATTTCCATGTCCGACACGTTCAGCACGCACTACGCGGCGCTCATTGCAGCCGGGAAGATTGAGGCCGACCCGGCACAGGCGGCACTTGCCGGACATTTGGCAGTGCTCGAGCGCCGCCTTGAAGAGCACCGGCTGGCGAGCAAATCGTCGGCGCTCGGCTGGCTGTTCGGCAAGCGCGAGAAACCCGGCACGCCGCTGAAAGGTCTCTACGTCTACGGCGAGGTCGGCCGCGGCAAGACCTTCATGATGGACCTGTTCTTTTCGGCCAGTGCGGTGCGCCGCAAGCGTCGCGTCCATTTTCACGAGTTCATGACCGATGTTCATGAACGCGTCCACGCCTTCCGCCAGGACATCAAGCCCGCCGAGGCCGCCGATCGCGACCCGATCCAGCGCGCCGCCGCGGCCATTGCCGAAGAATCCTGGCTGCTGTGCTTCGACGAATTCCACGTCACCGACATCGCCGACGCCATGATCCTCGGCCGCCTGTTCACGCGGCTGTTCGAGCTCGGCGTTGTCGTGGTCGCGACGTCGAATCTGGCGCCGAACGATCTCTATATGGACGGATTGAATCGCCAGCTTTTCCTGCCGTTTATCGCTCTTTTACAGCGGCATTGCGATGTCGTGCGGCTCGACGCGCGCACCGATTTCCGGCTGGAAAAACTCACCGGTCTGCCGAGCTGGTACGTCCCGGCCGACACCAAGGCCGATGCCGCGCTTGACGACGCGTGGCGCCGGCTGGCCGGGGCAGAGCCTGGCAATCCACAACAGTTGATCGTGAAAGGCCACGCCGTTCATGTGCCGAAGGCCGCGATGGGCGTGGCGCGCTTTTCGTTCGTCGATCTATGCGCACGCCCCCTGGCTGCTGCCGACTACCTGCGGATCGCGCACGAATTCCACACCATAATTATCGATCACATTCCTGTCTTGGATTACAGCCAACGTAACGAGGCCAAGCGCTTCATCATTCTGATCGACACGCTGTACGACAACGCGGTGAAGCTCCTGGCGTCGGCACAAGCGGAGCCCGCCCAGCTTTATTGCGCGACCGAGGGTTACGAAGCGCGCGAATTCAAGCGGACGGCGTCGCGCCTGACCGAGATGCGTTCGCAATCCTATCTGGGGTTATCGCATGGTCTGCGTCAGGGATCGCCGGTCGACACCGGCAAGATTGTCGAGACCTGAGCGGTGTGGCGCCTACGCGGCAAAAGACCTCTGGACTCCCGTGGGAACCTCTGCTGGTATAATGTATACAAGATCGTTTCCCGCGAGGCACTTGTTGCTGCAATACAGCAAAATCGATAAGCACCAGTGGGCCGCGCTCCGCGGCAACAGCAAAGAGTTTTCCCACCATGGCGCGTAATAAGATTGCGTTGATCGGCGCTGGCCAGATTGGCGGCACCCTCGCTCATCTCATCGGTTTGAAGCAGCTCGGCGACGTCGTGATGTTCGACGTCATGGAAGGCACCCCGCAGGGCAAGTCGCTCGATATTGCGCAGTCCTCGCCGGTCAATAAATTCGACGCCAAGTTCACCGGCGCCAACTCTTACGAAGCGATCGACGGCGCCGATGTCTGCATCGTCACCGCCGGCGTGCCGCGAAAGCCCGGCATGAGCCGCGACGATCTCCTCGACATCAATCTCAAGGTGATGGGCCAGGTCGGCGCCGGCATCAAGAAATACGCGCCCAATGCTTTCGTGATCTGCATCACCAACCCGCTCGACGCGATGGTGTGGGCGCTGCAGAAATCCTGCGAACTGCCGCAGCAGAAAGTCGTCGGCATGGCCGGCGTGCTCGATAGTGCGCGCTTCCGTTATTTCCTCGCCGACGAGTTCAATGTGTCGGTGGAAGACGTCACCGCCTTCGTGCTCGGCGGCCACGGCGACACCATGGTGCCGCTCGTGCGCTATTCGGCGGTGGCCGGCATTCCAGTGCCCGACCTCGTCAAGATGGGCTGGTCGACGCAAGCGCGCATCGACGAAATCGTGAAGCGCACCGCGAACGGCGGCGCCGAGATCGTCAACCTGCTCAAGACCGGTTCGGCGTTCTACGCGCCGGCAGCGTCCGCGATCGCGATGGCGGAAAGCTATCTGCTCGACAAGAAGCGCGTGTTGCCTTGCGCTGCCTGGCTCAACGGCGAATACGGCGTGAAGGATCTCTACGTCGGCGTGCCGGTCGTGATCGGCGCCAAGGGCGTCGAGCGCATCGTCGAGGTCGAGTTCACCGGCGCCGAGCGTTCGATGTTCGAGAAATCGGTGGCGTCGGTCGAAGGACTGGTCGAAGCCTGCAAGAAGATCGCGCCGACATTGGCCTAAAAAACATCGCCGCCTTCTCTGGGGAGTAGAAGATGAACATCCACGAGTACCAGGCGAAGGATGTGCTTCGCGAATTCGATGTGCCGGTGCCGCGCGGCGTGGCGGCCTTCACGGTCGACGAAGCGATCAAAGGCGCCAACGAACTCGGCGGCCCCGTCTGGGTCGTGAAAGCCCAGATCCACGCCGGCGGCCGCGGCAAGGCCGGCGGCGTCAAGGTGGTGAAATCCATCGACGACGTGAAGAAGGAATCGACCCGCATTCTCGGCTCGACTCTGGTCACACCTCAGACCGGCCCCCAGGGCAAGAAGGTCAACCGTCTCTACATCGAAGAAGGTTCGCTGATCGACCGCGAGTTCTATCTCTCGGCATTGATCGACCGCGAAACCTCGCGCGTCGCCTTCGTGGTTTCGACCGAAGGCGGCGTGAACATTGAGGAAGTCGCCAAGGAAACGCCTGAGAAGATCGTGACATTCTCGGTCGATCCGGCCACCGGCATCATGCCGCATCACGGCCGCCTCGTCGCCAAGACGCTCAATCTCACCGGCGATCTCGCCAAACAGATGCACGTCCTTCTGCCCAAGCTCTATGCCGCCTTCGTCGCGAAGGACATGAGCATGCTGGAGATCAATCCGCTGGTGGTCACCAAGGACAACCAGATCATCTTGCTCGACGCCAAGGTGGATTTCGACGGCAACGCGCTCTACCGCCATGACGACGTGATGGCGCTGCGCGACCTGACCGAAGAGGACGACAAGGAAGTCGAGGCGTCGAAATACGACCTCAACTACATTTCGCTGGACGGTTCGATCGGCTGCATGGTCAACGGCGCGGGTCTCGCGATGGCGACCATGGACATCATCAAGCTCTACGGCATGGCGCCGGCCAACTTCCTCGATGTCGGCGGCAGCGCCACGATGGAAAAAGTGACGGCGGCGTTCAAGATCATCACCTCGGACCCGAACGTGAAGGGCATCCTGGTCAACATCTTCGGCGGCATCATGAAGTGCGACGTCATCGCGGAAGGCGTTGTCGCTGCCGTCAAGGAAGTCGGATTGAAAGTGCCGCTGGTGGTTCGCCTCGAAGGCACCAATGTCGATCTCGGCAAGAAGATCATCAAGGAGTCCGGTTTGAACGTCACATCGGCCGACGACCTCGACGACGCCGCGCAGAAAATTGTCAAAGCCGTGAAGGAGACCGCGTAATGTCGGTCCTCATCGACAAGAACACCAAGGTCATCTGCCAGGGCTTCACCGGCAAGAACGGCACCTTTCATTCGCAAATGGCCATCGCCTACGGCACCAAGATGGTCGGCGGCACCTCGCCTGGCAAAGGCGGTTCGACCCATCTCGATTTGCCGGTGTTCGACACCGTCGCCGAGGCGCGCGAGAAAACCGGCTGCGACGCCAGCGTGATCTATGTGCCGCCGCCGGGCGCGGCCGACGCCATCTGCGAAGCGATCCAGGCGGACGTGCCGCTGATTGTCTGCATCACCGAAGGCATCCCGGTGCTGGACATGGTCAAGGTCAAGCGCGCGCTGTCCGGCTCCAAGTCGCGGCTGGTCGGCCCGAACTGCCCCGGCGTCATGACGGCCGGCGAGTGCAAGATCGGCATCATGCCGGGCAACATCTTCAAGCAGGGCTCGGTCGGCATCGTGTCGCGCTCGGGCACGCTGACCTACGAGGCGGTATTCCAGACCTCCCGCGAGGGCCTGGGCCAGACCACCGCGGTCGGCATCGGCGGCGATCCGGTCAAGGGCACCGAATTCATCGATGTGTTGGAGATGTTCCTGGCCGACCCGAAGACCACCTCGATCGTCATGATCGGCGAAATCGGCGGCGCGGCGGAAGAAGACGCGGCCCAGTTCCTCAAGGATGAGGCCAAGCGCGGCCGCAAGAAGCCGATGGTCGGTTTCATCGCCGGCCGCACCGCACCTCCCGGCCGCCGCATGGGCCA
>JANMSH010000008.1:0-7558 GCA_031389105.1 Hyphomicrobiales bacterium | reverse complement strand
GGGGGGGGCTCTCGCGGGCTATACCACCGCATTGTGCTACTTTGTTGCTTTGGGCATGGGCGCGGCCCCCCCCGGTTCCCTGCCCGCCGTCGGCCTGCGAGGCGCCGCCCTTGCTGAACTTGTCGAGCACGCGCGGCAGCGCGTCGGCAGGAATACCGGGACCGTCATCGGTGACCCGCAATGCAATTTCGTTCGATCCGACCACCGCGTCCACAATCACCCGGCTGTCCGGCGGCGTGTGCACGGCGGCATTGGCTATCACATTGCCGATCGCCTGTTCGGCAAGCGTGGCGTCGGCACGCACCAAAGGCAAGTCGGCGGGCAGCGTCACTTCGATGCGCTGTTTGGCGCCGCGCCGCCGGGCGGCGCTGACGACCCGGCCGGCGATCTCGCGCAGGTCGATCCAGTCGCGACGCAATTCCAGCGCGCCGGCATCGATGCGGGTGATGGCTAGAAGGTTGCGCACCATTTCGTCGAGGTTCTCGCTCTCCTGCTTGATATGCAGCAGAAGGTCTTTTTGCGCCGCGGCGTCAAGCTTGTCGCCGTAGCCGATCAGGCTGGTCGCCGAACCGAGGATCGACGAGAGCGGCGTGCGGAAATCATGCGAGATCGACGCCAGCAAGGTATTGCGGACCCGTTCGGTCTCGGTCGCGGTTTTGGCGCTGACCATTTCGCGCGCCAGCAGTGCACGCTCCAGCGCGGCGGCAGTCTGCTCGGACAGAGCGTCAAGCAAGGTGCGCGCCTCCGAATCCAGCGGCGCCATGCCAGCGGGCTTTGCCACGCCGATCACGCCGAGTATCTTGTCGCCGATCCGGCACGGCACGAAGTACCACGGCACGATCGGCAAAGTCCCGGTGTCGGCGCCGGCTGGTTCGGCGTGGCTGAAGGCCCAGCGCGCCGCCGTCATCGGCGCGGCGTCGAGCACATCTTCCGGCGGCCAGGCGGCGGCCAGAATGAGCTCATCGTCCTGGTGCAGCAGCACAACTACCGCTCGGCCGAGGCTGGCGTGGATTTCGCTCGCGGCGCCTTCGGCAACGGCATCCGGTGCGGCCAGACCGGACAATCGCCGGGTGAATTCATAAAGCCGCCGCATCGCGCGCATGCGGCTGGCGGAAACCGTCGCCTGTTCACGTACCCGGCCGGCAAGCGCCGATGTGATCACAGCCACCACGAGGAAGATGATCAACGCTAGCAATTCATAGGGCTCGGCGATGGTGAATGTGTAAATCGGTGGAATAAAGAAAAAATTATAGGCAATGAACGACAGCACCGAGGCATAGATCGCCGGCCAGATGCCGAAATTCAACGCAATCAACAGCACCGCCACCAGGAACAGCATCGACAAATTCGGGATCGGCGTCAGCGCTGTCAGTATCGTGCCGGCTGCCACCGCCGCCGCGACGGCCAGCGTGGCGTAGAGAAACGGCAATGGCTGCAAGGCAAACCGCGCGCGCAACCGCGGCGATGCGGCGGGCGCGCCATCGATCTGCCGCGTCACCAGATGGATGGCGATATCCTGGGCGCGGCGGACCAGTTCGTGCGGCAATGAACGGCGCAACAGCTCGCTGAAGAAGCCGCCTCGCGAGCGCCCGATCACGATCTGAGTGACGTTCTCGAATTTTGCGAACCGCAACACCTCCGCCGGCAGGTCGCTACCGGTCAAGGTCTGGGTCTCGGCACCGAGAACCTCGGCCAGCTTCATGGCCTCGTCCAGCTTCTGGCGTGCTGCGTCGGCGAGGTTTGCGCCCGGACGTTCGACCGTAATGGCGATCCAGGGCGCATCCATCAAGTCGGCAAGACGCTTGGCGGTGCGCACCACGGTCGGCGAAATCGCGTCCGGTCCGATGCAGGCCAGAATGCGCTCGCCCGCCGCCCATGGTCCTTCGATGGCCTGCGCCTGCATGCGCGAAACGAGATCGGCATCGATGCGTTCGGCCGCGCGCCGCAGCGCCAGTTCGCGCAAGGCAGTCAGATTCTGCGGCTTGAAAAAGCTCTCAACGGCGCGGGTCGCCGTGTCCTGGACATAGACTTTGCCTTGCGCCAGGCGCTTGAGCAGTTCATCGGGCGGGAAATCGACCAGCACGATCTCGTCGGCTTTGTCGAACACCGTATCGGGGACGGTCTCGCGTACACGTACCTTGGTGATCTTCAGCACGACATCGTTGAGACTTTCGAGATGCTGGATGTTGAGCGTGGTCCAGACGTCGATGCCGGCCGCCAGCAATTCTTCGATGTCCTGCCAGCGCTTGGGATGGCGGCTGCCGGGCACGTTGGTATGCGCATATTCATCCACCAGCAGCAGGCTCGGGCGCCGTTCCAGCGCCGCATCCAGATCGAACTCCTTCATGATCTGGTTGCGGTAGACGATCGGCGTGCGCGGGAGAATGTCGAAGCCTTCGACCAGTTGCTCGGTCTCGCGCCGTCCGTGCGTCTCGATCAGGCCGGCGACGACATCGCGCCCGCCGGCCTTTTCGGTCCGAGCGCCGGTGAGCATGGCGTAGGTCTTGCCCACGCCTGGCGCCGCGCCGAGAAAAATCTTCAGATGGCCCCGGCCCTCCTTCTTGGCGAGGGCCAGCAGGGCGTCGGGGGATGCTCGTTGTGCGTCATAGCCGGGCATGCGGCGGCAATTTACGACTTCAGCCCGTCTAGCGCGAGGTTAAGCTTGAGCACATTGACCCGCGGCTCGCCCAGCAAGCCTAAGGTGCGGCCCTCGACCTGGGCGTCGACCAGGGCACGGACCTGCGGTTCGCTGACGCCGCGCGCCTTGGCGACCCGCGGCACCTGGAATAAGGCGGATGCCGGCGAGATATCCGGATCGAGCCCGCTCCCCGTTGTCGTCACCATATCGACCGGGACCGCGGCGCCTGGATTCTCAGCCTTGAGTTTGTCGACATCGCCCTTCAGGCGGTCGGCCAGGGCCTTGCTGGTCGGCCCGAGATTGGAGCCCATCGAGTTGGCGGCGTTGTACGGCGCTTCGACGGTCTTGGTCGAGTCCTTGGGATCTGGCGCGGTGGTAGCGGACGGACGGCCATGGAAATATTTGTCATCGGCGAAGGACTGCCCGATCAGCGCCGAGCCGATGACCTTGCCGTCCTTCTCGATCAGGCTGCCTTGGGCTTGCTTCGGAAAGATCACCCCGGCAATTCCGGTCATGGCCAGCGGATAGGCGAGACCGGTAATGACGGTCAGCAGAATCAGAAGAATGATGGCCGGACGGATTTCTTTGAGCATGACTCTCTCCTTAGTTATTGCGCGTGATCTTGTGCGAAAACCGGTACCCACTTTTCGGGATCACGCGCGGTCTCCTCAAACCAAATGCAAAGCGTTGATGGCAAGGTCGATCACCTTGATGCCGATGAACGGCAGCACGATACCGCCCAGCCCATAGATCAGCAGATTGCGCTTGAGCAGCGCGCCGGCACCGATCGGACGATAGGAGACGCCCTTCAGCGCCAACGGGATCAGCCCGATGATGATGAGCGCGTTGAAAATGATGGCGGAGAGAATCGCGCTCTGCGGTGTGGCGAGCTGCATGACGTTGAGTACGCCGAGCTGCGGATAGAAGGCGAGAAAGATCGCCGGGATGATGGCGAAATATTTCGCCACGTCGTTGGCGATTGAGAACGTCGTCAGCGCGCCGCGCGTCATGAGCAATTGTTTGCCGATCTCCACGACCTCAATCAGCTTGGTCGGATCGGAATCCAGATCGACCATGTTGCCGGCCTCGCGCGCCGCCTGCGTACCGCTCTGCATGGCGACGCCGACGTCCGCTTGTGCCAGCGCCGGCGCGTCATTGGTGCCGTCGCCGCACATGGCGATCAGCCGGCCTTGCGCCTGCTCGGCGCGGATATAACGCAGCTTGTCCTCCGGCGTCGCCTGCGCGATGAAGTCGTCGACGCCGGCTTCCGATGCGATAGCGGCGGCGGTCACCGGATTGTCGCCGGTGATCATCACGGTCTTGATGCCCATCCGGCGCAACGCGGCAAAGCGCTCCTTCACGTCCGGTTTCACGACATCCTTGAGATGGATGACGCCAAGGATGCGGCCGCCGTCAACGAGGCCAAGCGGCGTGCCGCCGGATTGCGCGATGCGGTCAACCGCGGCGCGGAAAGCCGGCGGCTCGGGCACATCGCGTCCGGCCTGCGCGCGCGCGAACTGCAGCACCGAGTCGATGGCACCCTTGCGCATCTTGCGATCGCTAATATCGACGCCGGACAGACGCGTCGTGGCCGAGAATTCGATGAACTTGGCGCCGGCCGGCGCCACCTCGCGCTTTACATTGTACTTTTCCTGCATCAGCAAGACGATGGAGCGCCCTTCTGCCGTCTCGTCCGCGTCGCTGGCGAGTAGTGCGGCCTCCGCAGCTTCGCGCTCGGTGACGCCCGGTACGGCGATGATCTCGGTCGCCAACCGGTTGCCGAAGGTAATGGTGCCGGTCTTGTCAAGCAGCAGCGTGTCGACGTCGCCGGCGGCTTCGACCGCGCGGCCGGACATCGACAGCACGTTGAAACGCACCAGCCGGTCCATGCCGGCAATGCCGATCGCCGAGAGCAGTGCGCCGATGGTGGTCGGGATCAGCGTCGCGAACAGCGCCACCAGGATAACGACCGAGATGGTGCCGCCAGCATAGGCGGCGTAGCTCGGAATGGTCGCGGTCGCGAACACGAAAATGATGGTCAGGCCGATCAGCAGGATGTTCAACGCGATTTCGTTCGGCGTCTTCTGCCGCTCGGCGCCTTCAACGAGCTTGATCATGCGGTCAAGGAACGACGTGCCGGGCGACGAGGTGATGCGGACCACGATTCGATCGGACAGCACGGTCGTACCGCCGGTCACCGCCGAGCGATCGCCGCCGGATTCGCGGATCACCGGCGCGGATTCCCCGGTGATGGCGGCTTCGTTGACCGAGGCAATGCCCTCGATCACGTCGCCGTCGCCGGGAATGATGTCGCCCGGCACGCACAGCACCAGGTCGCCAGCTTCCAGCTCCTCGGCCGAGACGCCCTCATATAGATCAGTATTGTCCCGCGACAGGACGCGCTTGGCATGCGTCTGCGTGCGGGTGTTGCGCAGCGTGTCGGCCTGCGCCTTGCCGCGACCTTCCGCCACCGCTTCGGCGAAATTCGCAAACAGCACGGTGAACCACAGCCAGAGCACGATCTGGAAGGTAAAGCCAAGTCCGGCCTGCTGCTGGATAACATCGCGCACGAACAGCACGGTGGTCAGCACGGTGACTACCTCGAGCACGAAGATGACGGGGTTTTTCATCAGCGTAACCGGGTTGAGCTTGACGAAAGCTTGCCCGATCGCCGGCCCCACGATCCTTGGGTCGAACAGCGTCGACACCGGCATCCGCTTGCGTACTTTTGAGGTTTCCATAACTTTGCTCCGAATTGTATTCGCTCAGAACACGGTTCCAGCCTGCATCGCGAGGTGCTCGACGATGGGGCCTAGCGCGAGCGCGGGGAAGAATGTGAGGCCACCGACAACCAGGATGACGCCGACGGTGAGGCCGACGAAAAGCCCACCGGTGGTCGGGAACGTGCCCGCCGAGGCGGCGATGCTCTTCTTTTCGGCCAACGAACCGGCGATCGCCATGGCCGGAACGATCATGAAAAAGCGGCCGACGAACATCGCGATGGCGCCGCTGATGTTGAAGAACATCGTATTGGCCGTGATACCGCCGAACGCCGATCCGTTATTGCCGGTGCTGGACGTGTACAGATAGAGCATTTCCGTAAAGCCGTGCGGGCCGGCATTGCCGAGCTGGCTCAGGGCCTGCGGATTGACTGCGGCCACTGCCGTCCAGCCCAAGATCATCAGCGGCAGGACGAGAATGGCGAGCATGGCCATCTTGACTTCCTTAGCCTCGATTTTCTTGCCTACATATTCCGGCGTGCGTCCGACCATCAGCCCGGCGACGAAGATCGTCAGAATGACAAACAACAGCATGCCGTACAGACCTGCACCGACGCCGCCGATAACAATCTCGCCGAGCTGCATGTTGATCAGCGGGATCATGCCGCCGAGCGCGGTGAAACTATCGTGCATGGCGTTAACGGCGCCGCAGGAGGCCGCGGTGGTGATCACCGCGAACAGCGCTGAGCCGACGATGCCGAAGCGGACTTCCTTGCCTTCCATATTGCCGCCGGTGAGCCCGAGAGCGTTGAGCGTGGCGGTGCCGTTGGCTTCGGCCCAGTAGCAGACCGCAACGCCGGCGATGAACAACACACCCATCACCGCGAGAATTGCCCAGCCCTGGCGCTGATTGCCGACCATGCGACCGAACACGTTGGTGAGCGCCGCGCCGAGCAGGAAGATCGACAGCATCTGCACGAAGTTCGACAGCGCGGTCGGGTTTTCGAACGGATGCGCCGCGTTAGCGTTGAAGAAGCCGCCGCCGTTTGTGCCGAGCATCTTGATCGCGACCTGCGAGGCGACCGGGCCAACCGCGATGGTCTGCTTGGCGCCTTCCAGCGTCGTCGCCTCGACATAGGCGCCGAGCGTCTGCGGGATGCCCTGCCACACCAGGAACAGCGCGTAAACAATACAGATCGGCAGTAAAATGTAGAGCGTGCAGCGCGTGATATCGACCCAGAAATTGCCGATCGTCTTGGCGGAAGCGCGCGCGAAGCAGCGAATGAGTGCGACCGCCAGCACAATGCCGGTCGCCGCCGACAGGAAGTTCTGGTTCGTCAGGACGAGCATCTGCGTGAGGTAGGACATCGTGCCCTCGCCGCCGTAGTTCTGCCAGTTGGTATTGGTGATGAAGCTGATCGCGGTGTTGAACGCGAGATCGGGCGCCACCGCGGACATGCCAGCCGGGTTGAACGGCAAAGAGCCCTGCAAGCGCAGGAGCGCATAAAGGAATATGAAGCCGGCGACATGGAAAAGCAGCATGGCGACCGTGTAGGTCAGCCAATGCTGCTCGCGTTTCTCGTCAACGCCACCGGCCCAATAAATCGTTGCCTCGACCGGCCGCAGCACTGGCGACAGAAACGTGCGTTCGCCGTTGAAGACGCGCGTCATGTAAGCGCCGAATACCGGCGTCAGCGCGACGATGATCGCGCAGAACAGAATGATTTGAGTCCAGCCGATGATTGTCATGATGCGCTCCTAGAATCGCTCGGGCCGCAGCAGCGCGTAAGTGAGATAGAAAAGCAGCCCCGCGGTCACGAGAGCGGCGAGCGAATAATCGAAAGTCATGGTGTTGCCCTCACAACCGGTCGCAGGCGGCGGCATAGCCGATCGACAGCGCGAACAGGCCAAGACCCATTGCCAGCAGGATGAAATCGAACATGGTCGCTCCCTTTCAATACTTCGGGACAACATTTCAATTAGGCTTTGGACAATAAAGATGCGATGCGGAATGCAGGCGTGAAGTATCAAGAGGATATAAACGCCGTGGAGCGGACGTGCGGAACCCGGCAATGTCCGCACCACGCAAGACAAAGTCTGCGAACCGCGCGCAAACCGCTCTCATCCGGAAACCATCTAAATCGTTGAGATGATTGGTGGGCGCACCAGGGCTCGAACCTGGGACCCGCTGATTAAGAGT
>JANMSH010000435.1:0-3650 GCA_031389105.1 Hyphomicrobiales bacterium | reverse complement strand
GAGCTGCGCGCAAACCCCAAGCAGATCAATGCCTTCGTCGAAGAGATTCTTCGCTTTGACGGCTCGGTCAAAAGCGGCGGACGGCTGTGCGTCAAGACGACAACCGTCGGCGGGGTCGAGATCAAGGCCGGAACCACCATCCTGCTCTCGCACATGGCCGCGAACCGCGATCCGCGCCGCTTCGAGAACCCGGCCGATTTCAATATGGACCGCCCGCGCGTCAAGGAACATGTCGCTTTCGGGCGGGGCGCGCATACCTGCATCGGCGCCGCACTGGCCCGGGCTGAAGTGCGCGTCAGCATCGAGCAACTGCTCGCAAGATTGGGCAATATTCGCCTCGCGGATGCGCATCGCGCGCCCGACGGCGCCGACAAATTCGAATATGAGGCGACCTATATGCTGAACGCGCTCAAATATTTGCACCTCGAGTTCGATCGAATCTAGGCTGTGGCGGCGTTCTATCCCGCCTGACATTCCCAACTTGCATATTGGCCGCACACTCCTCACTGCGTGCCCACCACAACATGATCTGAGCAATGGTGTCACTATGGATATTTCGAATGCATCGGTCCTCGTAACCGGCGGCGCCGGCGGCTTCGGCGGTGCGACAGCACGCATGCTGGCCGCAAAGGGCGCCAAGGTGGTTCTTGCCGACGTGGCCGACGAACGAGGCGAAGCCCTCGCGCGCGAGCTCGGCAACGGGTCGATTTATGTGCACACCGACATATTGGACGAAAGCTCCATCGCCAATGCTGTAAGCGCGGCCGTTGGCCTGGGGCCGCTTCGCGCCGCCATCATCGTTCACGGCGGACCGCCTCCTCCCGATAAAGGCGGAAGAGTGGTCAATCGAGAAGGCGGACGGCTTTCGCTGGCGCATTTCGCGCATTCGGTGAACGTCTTTCTCAACAGCGCCTTCGCAGTGACCAGCCAGGCCGCGGAGGCGATGGCGAAGAACGAACCGCTCGCCTCCAACCAGCGCGGCGTGATCATCAACACCGCTTCGATCGCCGGCTTCGAGGGATTGCCGGGGCAGGTTCCTTATTCCGCGGCCAAGGGCGGCATCATCGGCATGACCTTGACCCTCGCCCGCGATCTGGCGCCGCTTGGCATCAGAGCCATGGCGATCGCCCCCGGCACCTTCCTGACGCTGGCCTATCGGGCGGCCATGACCGACGAAGAAGCGCAGGCGAAATTCGGCACCACCGTCCCCAATCCGAAGCGCATGGGCGATCCCGACGAATATGCCCTGCTCGCCGCGCAGATCGTGGAAAACGACTTCCTCAACGGCACCACCGTTCGGCTGGACGGCGCCCAGAGATTCTAGGTCTCGGCCGCGTCAGGCCTGGTCGCAGATGACATTGCCGCGAATGTTTGGCATCGCACATGCCGGGACGCGCGTGGGAAGGCTTAAGCGATGACGAAGATCGGAATATTGGGCGCGCTCGGGCGCATGGGCCAGAGCATCGCCGACGCCGTGCCGGAGATCGGCGCATTTATCGAAGGCGGCATCGACTATGATGGTCCTGTCGATGGCCCGCATGCCGATGCCGCTGCGCTGGCCCGTGGCAGCGACGTACTGATGGATTTCAGCAGCCCGGCGGCCCTCCAGACCCACCTCGATGCCGCGGTCGCGGCGGGATGTCCTATCCTGGTTGGAACCACTGGCCTCGCTGAAGAGCATCACCGCGCGATCGACCAGGCGGCCGAGAAAGTCGCGGTGCTGCAATCGGCGAACACGTCGCTCGGCGTGAACCTGCTCGCCCATCTGGTCGCGCAGGCCGCCGCACGGCTGGGCCCCGAATGGGACATCGAAATTCTGGAGATGCATCACCGCCACAAGATCGATGCCCCGTCGGGAACCGCGCTGCTGCTCGGCGAGGGCGCCGCGAGGGGCCGCGGCGCCACCGGCAAGCAACTCAACCGCCTCGACCGGATGAGCGGGACCGGGCAACCCCGTGAGCCGGGAACGATCGGCTATGCGTCGCTGCGCGGCGGCAGCGTGGCCGGCGACCATCTGGTCGTCTTCGCCGCCGAGGACGAGCGTATCGAGCTTGGCCACCGCGCGGAGAACCGCCGCATTTTCGCGCGCGGCGCGCTGCGCGCGGCAATCTGGCTCGCAGACAAGCCGGCGGGCCGCTACCAGATGGGCGATGTACTGGGCCTAGGTCCTGGCCCTACATGAAGCCGGCAGACATTGCCGAACTCTACCGGCGGCTCGCGGACCGCATTCCGGACCCCAGGACCGAGCTCAATTACGTAAACCCCTATACGTTGCTGGTCGCGGTCGTGCTCTCCGCGCAGGCGACCGACGTCGGCGTCAACATCGCGACCCGCGAGCTGTTCGAGCACGTCCAGACGCCGCAGGCGATGGTCGCTTATGGCGAGGAGCGGCTGCGCGACACGATCAAGACGATCGGCCTGTTCAACACCAAGGCGAAGAATGTCATCGCGCTCAGCCAGCTGCTGATCGACCAGCATGAAGGCGAGGTGCCGGCCGATCGCGACGCATTGATGGCGCTGCCGGGAGTCGGCCGCAAGACCGCCAATGTGGTGATGAACACAGCATTCGGCGCCGAGACCTTTGCGGTCGACACCCATATCTTCCGCGTCGGCAACCGCACCGGCATGGCCCCCGGCAAGGACGTGCTGCAGGTCGAGCTCAAGCTCGATGCCGTCACCCCCCCGCCCTATCGGCGCGACGCCCATCATCTGCTGATCCTGCATGGCCGCTACACCTGCAAGGCGCGGCTGCCGGAATGCTGGCGCTGCGTGATCGTCGATCTATGCCGCTACAAGCCCAAGACCCTGCCACCGGGCGAGCGCGGCGCGCCGCCCAGAGCTACCCGCCCTCGACCGCAATAAGTCGCTGGATGCACCGGGCGCCCTTTGCTAAGCGCCGGGGCTCAGGCGCCAGGCACCCGTAGCTCAGCTGGATAGAGCGCTGCCCTCCGAAGGCAGAGGCCAGAGGTTCGAATCCTCTCGGGTGCGCCAATCATTCAAGCTAATTACAACCGCAGAACCGCGCAGACACGCGCGTGAGGAGGAAGCGGGATGGCTAAGCTCGTATTCGGAATGAACCAGTCCCTGGACGGCTACGTCGACCATATGGCGTTTGCGCCAGGCCCCACGCTCTTCCGCCACTTCATTGAGGAGGCTCAGGGGCAGGCGGGGAGTGTGTACGGTCGCCGAATGTATGAGATCATGCGTTATTGGGACGACGATCATCCTGAATGGGATGCAGACGAACACGCCTTCGCGGCGGCGTGGCGGAGCCAGCCGAAATGGGTCGTCTCGCGCTCGTTGAAATCGGTCGGCCCCAACGCCACGCTTGTTGAGGATGATCTCGAGGGCGCGATCCGTGCGCTGAAAGCCGGGCGCGCCGGGGAGATCGAAGTTGCTGGCCCGGACTTGGCGCGAAGCCTCACCGAACTTGGCCTGATCGATGAGTATCGAATCTACCTGCACCCCGTCGTGCTTGGCCACGGCAAGCCATATTTCGCCGGACCCCGGCCGCCTCTCCGCCTCATGACCTATGATCGGATTGGCGAGGATGTGATCAGGTTGACCTGCGTTCCCGCTCCGAGCGACCGATGACATGGCGGGTGCATAGAGGGGTGGACGCGGCCGCCGGTCTGAAGGCGGCAAGGTGA
>JANMSH010000412.1:0-1632 GCA_031389105.1 Hyphomicrobiales bacterium | reverse complement strand
GTCGGATCCTTGAAGCCGTCATTGTCGATCGGGAAGCCTTTGGTCGACCAGATCACGCTCGACGACGCGCCGGGCCGGCTGGTGACGACGTTGTGGGCGATCTCGTCGATCTCGACCTTGGCGCGGCCGTTGGCGTCATGCCCGGTGACGACGCGGCGAATTTTCAGGCTCATTGAAGTGTCCTTCCTTGACTAAGTTTTACGTGGTTTCAGCGCGCTTGAGGAACGCCGAGAATATGTTTGCAAGCTTCGGCTCGGCGTCGCGCCATTCCTTGCGATCCCAATCCTTGCGCAGGTTGTCGTCGGTGCGCTTCTCGACGACGTCGTCGTGAAGTTCGCTGTTGGGAATGAGCTTGGCGGCTTTGCGCGCGGTTACCGGGGTGTGGATGACGTCATTGCCCGCCACGATGCAAGCCGGCGCCTTGATGGCGTTCAACTGCGCTTCGGTGGCGCCGACGATCGGCAGCGTTGCCGACGTGAGGAACGCCTCGCGCCAGCCGGTCATCACCTTGATGAATTCGTCGACATTGGTGGACAGGATGCGCTCGCGGTTTTCTGGCCGTGACGCGATGCATTCGGCGAAGTGTTCGGAGGAGGCGACGGCCTTCATGCCGCCGGCTGTGGCGATCTTGATGAATTGGCCGTAGTAGTTCTCCGCCAAACGGTCGACCGCTTCCTGTCCGCCGGTGACGCGCCACAGCAGCAGGCCGCGCAGCGCGTCCGGGTGCCGGATCGCAAACAAAATCGCCAGCCGCGCACCGGCCGACGAGCCGCCGACATACAGAGGCGCGGCGTTGAGCAGCTTGGCCAGCGCATAGAGATCGTCGGCCCAGACTTCGTGCTCGGAGCCCGAGCCATCGAAGGCGACGTCTGAGGCGCCGCAATTGCGCCGGTCATGCAGCAACACGCGATAGCCGTGCGCCGCGATCGCTTTCGACAGGTCGACCAGTTCGGCGTAGGGCCGCCGGCTGCCCGGCGTCAGCGCGATGAAGGGGCCGGACGTGCCGATGACCTCGTAATTGATGTGAACCCCGCGAACCAAGGCTTCAGGCATTTCCGATCCCCTAGCTTTTTTCAGGAAGCCTTGTGCAACAGCGCGGGTAGTCCGGCAAGCAACTGGCGCGGGTTGGGTCTATGCGATTTTGCTTATGCTTTTCTTTGGGCCTATGGGCGGTTTTTGGCGGCCAGCTTTTTATCGATGCGCGCCATGTCGACCACCATGCGTTCATGGGTGCCGGTGCCGATTTCTTCCATTTCGTCGCGCGCGGTGACGTTGAATTCAATGCGGCGGCCGTCGACCTTGGTGACCACGGCCTCGGCGGTGACACGGTGGCCGACAGGCGTCGCCGCCAGATGGCGGACGTTCACCACGGTGCCGACGCAGCTTTCGCCCGGATCGAGATAATCGCGCACCGCGTTGAGCGCGGCGTTCTCCATCGCCGTCACCATCATCGGCGTGGCGAAGACCTGCGGCAGGCTGATGTCCTTGAATTGGTTGGCGAGGTGCGCCGGCATAACCTTCAGTGAATAAGTGCCCTTGGCTCCGGCCGGAATGTCGCGCATTAAGTCAGCTCCCTGCGGCCCGCACATGATTGATCGCGGGGGCGAGGATTACCAGCAATAATCCGCACAG
>JANMSH010000373.1:0-2712 GCA_031389105.1 Hyphomicrobiales bacterium | reverse complement strand
GCTGGGGGTTGTGGGTTCGAGTCCCGCCGGGCAGGCCAGAAGTAGAATGTGCTTTGCAATGGTGGCCGTAGCTCAATGGTAGAGTCCCGGATTGTGATTCCGGTTGTTGTGGGTTCGAGTCCCATCGGTCACCCCATTTTTCCCCGAATATCATGAAATCAATCTACGCTTTTCTGCTCGCCGCTCTTGTCGCAGGCGCCGCCTTCGCGCAGTCGGATCGTCCGATCCGATTCATCCTCCCGAACGCCACGGGCTCAGGGGTCGACGCCATCACCCGCGCGGCGCAACCGGCGCTGTCCAAAGCGCTCGGCGCGTCCATTGTGGTCGACAACCAGCCCGGCGCTGGCGGCGTGGTGGGGCTGCAGGCGCTCGCGCGCTCTGCGCCCGACGGCACCACCCTTTCCGTCGTGTCCAACAACGTGGTGATCTTCCCGAGCGTGCTCAAGTCCCTGCCGTTCGACATGCCGGGTGACTTCACGCCGATCGCGGTAGTCGGCGCCACGCCGATCGTGCTGGTGGTCAGCCCGGCGAAGGTGCCGGCGACGAATCACAAGGAATTCGTCGCCCTGCTCAAGAACAAGCCGGGCGCCTTCAACTTCGCTTCCGGCGGCAACGGCACGATCCTGCACCTGGCGACCGAGCTCTACATGGACGCCGCGGGCGTCGCAGCCAAGCACATCCCCTACAAGGGCGTCGGGCCGATGGTGACCGACCTGCTCGGCGGGCAGGTTGACTTCGGCACCGCCGCGTTGCCGAGCGTGCAGGGGCACATCAAAAGCGGCGCACTGCGTGCGATCGGGGTGCTGACGGCGCAACGCACGCCGGCGGCCCCGGAAATTCCGACCTTCGCCGAGCAGGGCCTCGCCAACTTCGAGGTGGAAGCGTGGTTCGCGGTGATTGGACCCAAGGGCATGAGCCCGGCCACGGTGAAGAAGGTGCACGAAGCCTTGGTCGCCGCGTTCGCTGACGCCACCGTCAAAGAGGCGATGGCCAAGCAAGGCAACACGATCCGCATCGGCACGACCGAGCAGGCGCAGGTGGCTTTCCGGAGCGAACTCGCGAAGTACGCTGCGCTGGTGAAGAAAGTCGGGCTCGAACCGCAATAGCCAGCCGGGGCCTACCGCGGCAGCTGATCCCTGCGCAGAACGAACACGCTGCCCGGATCGCTCGTCTCGGGCCACGTGAACTCCAGCTTCGGGTAGGCGCGCTCCAGCGCGCGGCGGTTGCCGCCGATTTCGCAAACCAGCAGCCCCCCCGGGGCGAGATGAGCCTTCGATTCTTCGACGATGCGGTGCACCAGGTCCAATCCATCCTGACCTGCCGCTAGCGCCATTGAAGGCTCGTGGCGGTATTCCTTCGGCAGCTTGCGCATGGCTTGTGCGGTCACGTAGGGCGGGTTGCTGACGATCAGGTCGTACTTTTTCTTCCTCAGGGACTCGAACAAGTCCGAGCGCACGGCGCGGACACGTTTTCCGAGCGCGTATTTCCTGATATTGATTTTCGCCACTTCAAGAGCGGTGGCAGACAGATCCACCGCGTCCACCCGAGCCTTGGGGAACTCAATAGCCAGCAGGACGGCCAGGCATCCGGAGCCAGTGCACAGGTCGAGCGCGCGCTTCGGCTCGCGTGCGAGCCAGGGACTCATGTGCTCGCGCAGCAGTTCGGCGATGAAGGAGCGCGGCACGATGGCGCGCTTGTCGACGTAAAACGAATGCTCGCCGAGCCAGGCCTCCTTCAGCAGGTAGGCCATTGGAATCCGCTCGCGGATGCGGCGCCGTGCGAGTGTCTCGATTTTGTGAACTTGTTTTGAATTCAATTCTTGTTCAAGAAGAAAGCCAAGGATTGACGAAATCAGCCAGGCGGCTTCCTCCTTCGCATTGTGCGTGCCGTGGCCGAAGTGAAGCCCGGCGCGCGTGAAGCGCCGCGCGGTCTGCAGCAGCAGCGCGGAGACTCTCAAGGCAACAGCGAGCGCAGCGTGTCGAGGTAGATATTCTTCAGTTGGTCGAGCGCGGCGACTTCGATGTGCTCGTTGAGCTTGTGGATGCTGGCGTTGACCGGTCCAAGTTCCAGGACTTCGGGGGAGATGTCGATGATGAAGCGGGCGTCCGAGGTCCCCCCGGTCGTCGACAACTCGGCCGAATGGCCTGTGTGCCGCTTGCAGACGTCCGCGACGGTCCTGGCCAGCTTGCCATTGGCGCTCAGGAACGGCCGGGCGCCTAATACCCATGACATCGAGTACTCCAGGCCGTGCTTCTTCAGGATGTCCTCGACCCGCTGCATCAGGCCGGTGTCGGTGCTCTCGGTTGAAAAGCGGAAATTGAAGTCCATCACTACGCTACCCGGGATGACGTTGCCGACGCCAGTGCCGGCCTGCACGTTCGACACTTGCCAGGTCGTCGGCGGAAAGGCCTCGTTGCCGTTGTCCCACTTGGTCTTCGAAAGCTCGGCAAGCGCCGGCGCCAGCTGGTGCACCGGATTGCGCGCGAGGTGCGGATAGGCGACATGGCCCTGGATCCCGCGCACGGTCAGCCGGCCCGAGAGCGAACCGCGGCGCCCGTTCTTCAGCATATCGCCCAGGGCATCCACCGAGGTCGGCTCGCCGACCACGCAAAAGTCCATGGTCTCGCCGCGGCTCTTCAAGACTTCCACGACCTTCACCGTGCCATCCACCGCCGGCCCTTCCTCGTCCGAGGTCAGGAGGAAGGCGATGGA
>JANMSH010000321.1:0-26464 GCA_031389105.1 Hyphomicrobiales bacterium | reverse complement strand
AATCGCGCGACTGGATCGCAAGTAACGAGCGGCGCTCCGTTCGCCGTCTACGCCTTCGCGCTCGGCCTTGCCGATACCGCAGCGTGCCAGCGCTTCACGTTGCTGGCGCCCTCTGGAATTTGCAGCCGCGCCGGCTTCGGTCAGCGCGATGTACGGCGCCAGCGAGCAGGCGATCGGCGCGTAATAAAGAATGATTTCCATGTGTGTTTCCTGCGACGTTTTTTTGTGCGTTACCGATCCAGCCGTGCGATCAGGCTCGACGTGTCCCAGCGCTTGCCGCCCATCTTCTGCACTTCCGAATAGAATTGATCGACCAGGGCGGTCACGGGGAGGTTGGCGCCGTTCTTGCGCGCTTCGCCGAGGCAGATGCTCAAGTCCTTGCGCATCCAGTCGACCGCGAAGCCGAAATCGAATTTGTCGGCCGCCATGGTTTTGTAGCGGTTCTCCATCTGCCACGACTGCGCCGCGCCCTTGGAGATGGTTGCGATCAGCTTCTCGATGTCGAGGCCGGACTTCTTGGCGAAGTGCAAACCTTCGGCGAGGCCCTGTACCAGACCGGCAATGCAAATCTGGTTGACCATTTTGGCAAGCTGGCCGGAGCCGGGATTGCCCAATAGATTGCAGGCGCGGGCATAGGCCGCGATCACCTTCTCGGCGCTGGCAAAGGTGTCGGCATCGCCGCCGCACATCACCGTGAGCGCGCCGTTCTCGGCGCCGGCCTGGCCACCCGACACCGGCGCATCGACAAAGCCAAAGCCGCCCTTCGTCGCCGCCGCGTGAAGCTCGCGTGCAATTTCAGCCGAGGCGGTGGTGTGATCGACAAAGATTTGACCCTTGCCCATGCCGGCGAAGGCGCCTTCATGACCGAGGGTCACCTCTTTGAGGTCGTTGTCGTTGCCGACGCAGCACATGACGAAGTCCTGGCCCTGCGCCGCGGCTTTCGGCGTCGCAGCGGCCTTGCCGCCGAACTGTGCTACCCATTTCTCTGCCTTGGCGGCGGTGCGGTTATAAACTGTCACATCGTGCCCGCCTTTGGTCTTGAGATGCCCAGCCATGGGGTAGCCCATGACGCCCAAGCCCAGAAATGCCACATTCGCCATCGTATTCCTCCGTGAAATCTTGAATCTGCCTTGCCGGCTTGATCGGACCCTATCGCGCAATAGGTCATTTTGCAGCCGGGTGCGTCAACCCGTCTTGCGAGATTGGGCCTGGTAGCGCCGCCACTTTAGTGCTCGCTCAATTGCCGAATTTGATGCGAGCTTCGTACCAAGTCCTTTTCCAATTTCAATTTTGACGCTTGGCGTCTTGGCCTCATAGGCCTTGGCGAGAGCCATCAGCTGCTGGCACTTGGTGGAGATTGACCGTCCGGCAGGCTTGCCTATGGTGTCGGCACGAGCGGGCAGGCAGCAGGGACGAGCGATTATGGCTGTGACCAAGGACCAGGTTTTGAGCGCGCTGGCGAAGGTGATCGCGCCTGGCGGCGCGGCCTTGCCGGATGCGCGCGTGCTGTCGGACGTGGTCGTGAGCGACGGCAAGGTGTTCTTCTCCCTCACCGTGGATGCTGCTGCCGTGAAGGCATGGGAACCGGTGCGAGCCGCGGCTGAGGCAGCCGTGCGCGCTATTCCCGGCGTGCAATCCGCACTCGTGGCTTTAACCGCGGAACGTGCCGCGCGCGGTCCGCAGCCGGCCCACGTCGCCAATCAACCGCGCGCGGCCGGTGCGCCCGTAGCCCATGCTCACACTCATGCCCATCCTGCCGACAAAGTGCAGCCGGGCATTCCCGGTGTTGATGCGATCATCGCAGTAGCATCCGGCAAAGGCGGCGTCGGCAAGTCCACGACCGCGGTCAATCTGGCGCTGGGCTTGCGCGATCTCGGTCTGAAGGTCGGCATTCTCGATGCCGACATTTATGGGCCGTCTATGCCCAAGCTGCTCGCCATCAAGGAGAAGCCGCAAACCATCGACGGCAAGCGGCTCATTCCGATCCAGCGTTACGGCATCGCGGTGATGTCGATCGGCTTTATGATCGACGAAGAAACGCCGATGATCTGGCGCGGGCCGATGGTGATGTCGGCGATCACGCAAATGCTGCGTGAAGTCGAGTGGGGCAAGCTCGACGTCATGGTGGTCGACATGCCGCCCGGCACCGGCGATGCGCAGCTCACGATGGCGCAGCAGGTGCCGCTCAAAGGCGCCGTAATCGTCTCGACGCCGCAGGATCTGGCGCTGATCGACGCGCGGCGCGGCGTGGCGATGTTCAAGCGGGTGAATGTGCCGGTGCTCGGCGTCGTCGAGAACATGAGCCATTTCATTTGTCCGTCCTGCGGCACGCGTTCGGATATTTTCAGTCACGGCGGCGCGCGCCACGAAGCCGAACGGCTCGGCGTGCCGTTCCTCGGCGAAGTGCCACTGCACATGACGATCCGTGAAAAATCCGACGCCGGTCTGCCGGTGGTCGCCACCGAGCCGGACGGACCGCACGCCAAGATCTATCGCGACATCGCCGCCAAAGTGCTCGAGCAGATCAGAGGCGGCGTCAGCGCCGGACGGCAAGCGCCGAAGATCGTGATCGAAGCCTAGACCTTCTCCGGGACTCCGATGAAAGCACGGACCTTATTCTGGCTCGGCATCGGCATTTTGTTCGCCGCTGCTCCGGCTTCGCTCGCGCAAACTGCGCTGCCGCCGGCTTTCGTGAAGCTTCCGGCTTTGTCGCCGGACGTGGCGTTCGGCCGTTTCATTGCGCTCATTCGCGGTCATCTGCTGACCGGCGACGAATTGGCAGCGAAGCGCCAATGGGCCGCCGCCGCTGGGCACTTCGCTTTTCCGCGCGAGGAAATCTACGGCGTCATTCGCCATGATTTGCGCAGCTATAAGGTTCCATCGTTCGACGGTGCGCTCAGAGAATTGCCACGCGCCGCCAAGGCGCGTGACGCCAAGCAATTTCCGCAGGCGCGGCAAAACGTCGAGAAGGCGCTGGCCGCGGCCGACATCGGCCTGAAGGCGCGCCAGTTCGACTGGACGAAGTTTGTCGTGACGGTGGCCATGGAAGTGCTGAAGACCGTGCCGGACGAATACGAGGATGCCGTCGCGAAAGGCCGTATCGTGCGGCCGATCGGTTACCAGACCGCGCGAGGTTTTATCTTTCAGGCCGACCGGATGATCGAAAGCGTGGCGGGCGAGCTCGAGGCCAAGGACGCCGCTGCATTGGCCGACATCCGTGCCGTGCTGTCGCAACTCAAGCAGGCCTTCGCTAGCGTGACCGCGCCGAGATCGGGTGTCATTGACGAAGCCGCGCTGCAGGTAGCCATCGCGCGCGTCGAGTTGGCGGCGCGGAAGTTATTGTAGCTTTACCGGCCGCATGCGCTCGGACTGCTAAACGAAACCAAACCAGGACGAAGCAACGTCGTTTGGAGGCGGCATATAAAGCTGGACCCATCGTCGTTTAAGGCCCGTTTTTGGGGCATATCCCCCACTTACAAGTTTCGTCGAACCGGTGCAGAATGGATTTACGGGATGCGCTCTGTCATGGTTCCGGCCATGCCCCAGAGGGAAAAGGGGTGCACGCGGCTAGCGGGGGAACATCCGCCGCTACGACAAAACAATGGGAGGGTACAAGGATGAAACGTCGTCAATTTATCAAGGCCGCCGGTCTCGGCATGGCCGCCACTGCGGTCGCCTCGCCAGCTATCGCGCAGGCCAACCCGGAAATCAAATGGCGTATGACCTGCAGCTGGCCGAAGTCGCTCGACACGCTGTACGGCGCTGCCGAAATGATGTGCAAGCAGGTTGCCGAGGCAACCGACGGCAAATTCCAGATTCAGACCTTTGCCGCGGGTGAGATCGTGCCGGCGCTGCAAGTCGTCGACGCGGTGCAGAATGGCACCGTCGAATGCGGCCACACGGCTTCGTATTATTACTTCGGCAAGGATCCGACCTTTGCGTTCGGCACCTCGGTCTCGTTCGGTCCCAATGCACGGCTGAACCAAGGCTGGTGGACGCAGGGCGGCGGTTCTGAAGCTCTCAACGAATTCTACAAGAAGTACAACACCATCGCGCTGCTCGCCGGAAACACCGGGTGCCAGATGGGCGGCTGGTTCCGCAAGGAGATCAAGACGGTTGACGATCTCAAGGGCCTCAAGATGCGTATCGGCGGATTCGCCGGCCGCGTGATGCAGAGGCTTGGTGTGGTTCCCCAACAGATCGGCGCGCCGGATATTTACCCGGCGCTGGAGAAGGGCACCATCGACGCGGCCGAATGGGTCGGCCCCTACGATGACGAAAAGCTCGGCTTCTATAAAGTAGCGCCGAACTATTACTATCCCGGCTGGTGGGAAGGCGGCTCGATGCTGCTCGCCTTCTTCAATCTCGACAAATGGAATGCGCTGCCCAAGAACTACCAGGCCATCCTCCAGCAGGCCGGTCATTACGCCAACACGTGGTGCATGGCGAAATACGATCACCTCAATCCGGCGGCGCTGCGACGCCTGCTCGCCAACGGCGTGAAGCTGCAAGGCTTCTCACCGGCGATCATGGAGGCTTGCTACAAGGAAGCGATGGGCTTACACGCCGAAATCGCCAAGGAAAATGCGGCCTTCAAGAAGGTGAATGACTCGATGATGGACTTCACCAAGAACGGCTATCAATGGCACCAGGTGGCCGAATTCGGTTACGACAACTTCATGATTCGCCACTCGCGCGGTTAATCATCGTGCCAAAGCGGATACCCCCGGAGCTTTCGCTCCGGGGGTATTTTTTTGTGAACAAGCCAGCCGCTATTTTTTCGGGTCGCTGAAATCGAGCGGCGGCAAGTCGATCTGCGGGATTTCAATTCTGATTGAGGATGGATCGACGGTAGACTTTTTGGCGAGCCAATAAGTCACCGAACCGGGCCAGAAAATCAGGATGACGACGAGCACGACTTGCAACCCCACCCAGGGAACGGCGCCCCAATATATTTCCGACGTCTTGATCGATTTTGGGGCGATGCCGCGCAGATAAAACAGTGCGAAGCCGAACGGTGGATGCATGAAGCTCGTCTGGATATTGGCGCAGATCAGCACGCCGAACCAGATGAGGTCGATGCCGAGTTTTTCGGCGACCGGCGCGAGCAATGGAATGAGGATGAAGGCGATCTCGAAAAAGTCGAGGAAGAACGCCACAACGAACACGAAGATGTTTACGAAGATCAGGAAGCCAAGCTGTCCGCCGGGCAGCGAGGTGAGCAGGTGCTCGATC
Source organism: Hyphomicrobiales bacterium (assembly GCA_031389105.1). Taxonomy (GTDB): domain Bacteria; phylum Pseudomonadota; class Alphaproteobacteria; order Rhizobiales; family Xanthobacteraceae; genus Pseudolabrys. Next base: position 21,229 of record JANMSH010000321.1, on the reverse strand, counting down.
CACTCCTTGCCGCCGACGCCCTGGAACACCAGGCTGAACACGCGCGCACCGATCAGGATGAACACGACCATGGCCGTGAGGCGCATGGTGGTGGACATGCCCTCGTAGAGCAGCCGCCACGTCAAGGTGCCGTAGAAGGCAGCGAGCGCGATCGCGCCGACCACGCCCATGGCACCGGCCTCGGACGGGGTCGCAAGGCCGGTGAAAATCGTCCCGAGAACCAGAAAAATAAGTCCCAGCGAAGGGATCATGCCGCGCAGGCACTTTTTCCAGAGCTCCCAGCCGCGCAACGTGCGCGCCTCGGGTGGCAGCGCCGGCACGTCATTGGGCCACACGATGCTGACGATGAAGACCCAAAGACAAAACAGCGCGATCTGGATCATGCTCGGTCCAATGGAGCCGGCATACATATCGCCGACCGAACGCCCTAGCTGGTCGGCGAGGATGACGAGCACCAGCGATGGCGGGATGAGTTGCGTGATTGTGCCTGAGGCCGCGATCACGCCCATCGTGTGTCGGGTTGAATAGCCGTATTTGAGCATGGGCGTCATCGAGATCACGCCCATGGCGATGACGGAGGCTGCGACCGTGCCGGTGATCGCGCCGAGAATGGCGCCGACGAAAATCACCGCATAGGACATGCCGCCGCGCACCGAACCGAATAGCTGGCCGATCGAATCCAGCAGATCTTCGGCCAGCCCGCAGCGCTCAAGAATTGCGCCCATGAGCGTGAAAAACGGGATCGCCAGCAAAAGGTCGTTCGAGATGATGCCGAACAACTGGTAGGTGAGGTTTCCGAGGAACTCCGGGCGAATAAGACCGAGTTCAATGCCGATGAAACCGAAAAATAATCCAGTCGCGGCGAGCGAGAACGCCGCCGGATAGCCGACGATCATAAAGAGAATCATTCCCCCGAACATCAGGGGCGCCATGTTGTCCCGGATGATATTCATTGCAGGGGCTTTTCGTATTTGAATTCGATATCGATGACGTGCTCAAGCGCGGCGATGCGTTTGATGATTTCGGAAATGCCCTGCAGCGCCATCAAGGCAAATCCCAAGGGAAGCAGAAGTTTTATCGGCCAGCGGACCAAGCCGCCGGCATTCGACGATTGCTCGTTCCCAAGCCAGGATTCGACAAACCACGGCCAGGTGAAATAGGTGAGGATCACGCAGATGGGCAGCAAGAACAGAACTCCGCCGACGATGTCGATCCAGATCTGCGTGCGCTCCGACACCATGCCGTACAAAAGATCGACACGGACGTGCTCGTTCATTTTCAGCGTATAGGGTGCGCCGAGCAGCACCATGCCGGCGAACATGTACCACTGGATTTCAAGCCAGCCGTTCGAGCTTTCAGAGAACAGATAGCGGCTGCCGGCATTGCCGGCGCTGATCAGCGCTGCCAGCAACACCAGCCAATTTGCCACCACAGCGAATTGGGAATTGAACCAGTCGACGGTGCGACTGAACGCCAGCAACCCTCTCACTTTATCGTCCCCCCGGACCTTGGCCCCCAAAAGCGCGTGCAACCAAGACATCCACTTAATCCAAGCCCAATGGCGGGCGTCAATGGATAACTTCGTCAGAGATCCGAATTTATGAGGGCTTTCCGCGCGCGGTGAACCTGAATTCGGCGCGGGTGGGCAGCGACCGCAACCTGAAACCTATGGTTAAGGAACCCTAAACCCTCGGTTAACTAGGGCGGGGCTACAAGAGGTACCGGCTTGGCCCTCGGGGGCATTGGTCGCGCCTTTCCGGCTTCTGCCCGATCCGCGCGGCACACAAGGTTAGAGCATGCGGCAGTTCACTATCGCCGAGCGGCTGATCGTGGCCAGTCTGCTGCCGCTCGTAGCGCTTTTGGCGGTGCCGTATCTGACCCCCGCGTTGGCACCGCTGGTCGGCGAAGTCTATGCGCTGGCCGCGATCGGATTCATTGCCGCCATTTGCACCGGCGCGGCGGTGCTGAGGATTGCGCGTGGTATCGCGCAACCTCTTGCGGATGCCGCCGGCGCGCTCGACGCGATCGCTTATTCGGAGCTTGCCTCCAGCGCGCCATCGCCGGCGATCCGCGGCGAAATCGCCTGCCTGATCGCGACTACCGAGCGGCTGGCGAATGTTTTGGGCGAGCGCCAGCGCCGCGAACTGGTGCATGACGATCTCGATCGCACCTGGCAGGCCGCGCGACGTCTAAATCTGTCCAATCTGGCGCATCAGGTGGAAGCCGCGACCGAGGAGGGCATCCAGCCGATCGTGGCCGGCGCCTCGACTTTGCAGGTCAAAGCCGAGGACATGCTGGCGGCGCTTGAAGAGGTTCGGGCGGCGTTCGATGAGACCGCCAACGCCGCCGAAGGCTCGCGCGCCATGAACCTGGCGGCCGGACAATTGTCCGATCAGGTGATGCAGGCCATCGCGGAAATTTCCGAGCAGGTCGGCCGTGGCAGCAGCCTCGGCCGCGAAGCGGTGACGCGCGCCAATGCGTCGCGTGCGACCATCGACGCTCTGACCAAGGCGGCCGATCAGATCGGGGATATCGTTTCGGTCATTGACCAGATCGCGGCCCAGACCAATTTGCTGGCGCTCAATGCCACCATCGAGGCGGCGCGGGCAGGCGAGGCGGGGCGCGGCTTTTCAATCGTCGCGTCGGAAGTCAAGACTTTGGCGACGCAAACCGGACAATCGACCGAACGGATCGGCGCCAAGGTCGCGGAAATTCAATCGACTACCCGCGAAGTCGCGGCGTCGCTGTCCGGCGTTGCCGAGGCAATCGATCAGTTTTCGGATGTAACGCAGTCGGTGTCGGCGGCGGTCGAGCAGCAGCGCGCCGCGACCGAAAGCTATGCGACAAGCGCGCGTGAAACCAGCGCCGCCGTGTCCGACGTCGCCGGACGCATGGCGGGTATCGCCGATATGGTCGAACGTTCGCGCGCCACTGCGTTGGAGGTCTCGACGGTCGCCACCGGCATGCAGCTCACATCCCACACATTGTGCCGTGAGATTCCAGACATCGTGCGCAAGGCGGTCAAAGCCGACCTACGCGAATTTCCACGTTATGAAGTGAAGCTGGCGGCGGTTCTGGAACACGCCGGAAGCGCGGTCGCCGTTTCGGTGCATGACGTCAGCGAAGGCGGCTCGCGGATTGAAGGCGTCGACCACCTCGCGATGGGCGATCAAGTCGCGCTGACATTCCCGGGGATGAAAGCAATCGCCGGCACGATCGTGCGCAATGCCGGCGGCAATCTGGGTGTCAGTTTTACGCCGTCGCGGCTGCGGCCGGAAGAATTGCGCGATCTGGTAACGGCGAAGCCAAAAGCGGCTTAACTTTTGTCAGCCGCCTGTCACGCTCATGTGGCGCGATAGCGCCGGGCGATGCTGGCGGCGATCGATCACGAAATCATGGCCCTTGGGCTTGCGGGAGATAGCGTCGTCGATAGCGGCGTGGATTAAGCCGTCGCTTTCAGAGGCGCGCAGCGGCGTGCGCAAATCGGCGGCGTCGTTCTGCCCCAGGCACATATAGAGCGTACCGGTGCAGGTGATGCGCACCCGGTTGCACGATTCGCAGAAGTTATGGGTCATTGGCGTGATAAAGCCGAGCCGTCCGCCGGTTTCCTTGACGCGCACATAACGCGCAGGCCCACCGGTGGCGTAGTCGATATCCTCAAGCGTGAAGCGCTCGGCGAGCTTTGCGCGCACCATCGATAGCGGCAGATATTGATCGAGACGGGCTTCGCCGACGTCGCCGAGCGGCATCACCTCGATCGCCGTCAGATCCATGCCGCGGCCGTGCGCCCATTCCAGCAGGCGAGGGAGTTCGTCTTCGTTGACGCCCTTGAGCGCCACCGCGTTGATCTTGACCTTGAGGCCCGCAGCTTGCGCGGCGTCGATACCCGACATCACCTTGTTGAGGTCGCCCCAGCGCGTGATGGCACGGAACTTATCGGCATCGAGCGTGTCGAGCGACACGTTGATGCGTTTGACGCCGTGGCTCTTCAACTCGGCGGCGTATTTATGGAGTTGTGAGCCGTTGGTGGTGAGCGTGAGTTCTTTGAGCGCACCGCTCGCGAGATGGCGCGACAGCGATGAAACCAGAGTCATGATGCCGCGGCGGACCAAGGGCTCGCCGCCGGTGAGGCGCAATTTGGTGACGCCCTTGGCGACGAAGGCGCTGCACAGCCGGTCGAGTTCTTCGAGGCTGAGCACCTCGGCCTTCGGCAAGAACGACATATGTTCCGACATGCAATAGACGCATCGGAAATCGCAGCGGTCGGTGACGGAGACGCGCAAATAGGTAATGGCGCGCGCGAACGGATCGATGAGCGCGCGTGGCGCGGGGTCGATGCGGTCGAGTTCAATCGTGGAGCCGTTCGGCAGTGCCATATCCATCCCCGCGGCGCGGACTCTGAAGGCCCGCTACCGCATCATATAGGAATAGTGACCGATATAGGCCATAGCGTCCAGCAAGCGCGGGACAGGGCGAAAATGCGAAAGCCGCGCTGTCGGCGCGGCTTTCGGTGATTCTGGCGGTGAAAGCGCGCTTTTAGCGCGTCGGCGCGGGCCACGGCGCGGCGGCCGGCTGTTGCGCCGGTGCTGCTGTGGCGCCGGACGCGGGTGCGGCCGGACGCGGGCGCGCCGCGGACTTGGGAGCGGCGGTACTCTTTTTCTTGGCGACCGGCGGCTTCTTGGTGGGCTTGGCCTGCGGCGGAGCCGGGGTCAGTTCCACGGTCACCGGGTTGGGCCGCAATTGGGTCGGGCTGCCGATCACCGAGATCGCCTCGATGTTTTCCGATTCCGGCAGATAGCCGTTCAGGGTGAAGGTTACGGTGAGCGGCGCATTGACCGGGAGCGCGAGCGCGCAGGGCGTCCGGCAGGTTTGTCCGTTGGAAGTCTTCGCTTCGGCGCCCGGCGGTTCGGATTCGAAACGCACCGTGTCCATCATCGGCGCCGGCTTCAAGCCGTCGAGACTCATCCATTCAGGTGACGATGAACACGCTGCAAGAGCAAGCGCGCCACCAACGATTGTTAAAACTCGATACATAATTTTAACCCGTCCACTAGAGCGACACAGCGCGCGCCCATTGGAAGGATACGGGCGCATCGATGTGTAGGCAACATATTGCGCGGCGTTAACCTTACCGCGTTAACCATACGGCGTACCGCTTGAAGCCATATCGCTATGTCAATGTGCGGAAATAAAGGCGGCAATAGCGGCCGGCAATTGATCGAAGTGGCTTATGACCTGGTCTGGGCCGAACTCGGCGACCGGCCTTTCGCTGTAGCCGAAGTCGACCGCGATCACAGGGATGCCGGCGGCGCGGGCGGTATGGATATCGGTGGCGGAGTCGCCGATCATGATCGCGTGTTGCGGGCTGCCGCCTGCGGCCGCGATTGTGCGACGCAAAATTTCCGGATCGGGCTTCTGGATGTGAAACGTGTCCTGGCCGCAGATCGCGTCGAAGCGCGACGTGAGTTCGAGTTTGTCCAGTAGTAGTCGCGATAGATCTTCAAGCTTGTTGGTGCAGACGGCGAAGCGGCAGCCTTTTGCGGCAAGCACGTCGAGCGCCTCGACCAGTCCCGGAAACGGCTGCGAGCGATCGGCGATGTGCGCGGAATAATATGCGATGAAGTCGTCGAACATCTGCTGGAGCTTGGCCGGCACAACGGTGCCGCCTTCGGCTTCGAGCCCGCGCGCGATCATCGCCTTGGCGCCGCCGCCGATCAGGTTGCGCGCGATCGCGTAGTCGACCGGCGGCAAGCCCTCTTTAGCGAATACCACGTTGAGGGTTTCGATCAGATCGGGCGCGGTATCGATCAGGGTGCCGTCGAGGTCGAAAACGATGGTCGGGGCGGGCATGTCCGGTTCGCTAACGTCCGCGCGCGGCCGATGCAAGGGGCAATTTTTCGAGCCGTTGGCGGAAGCTATTTTCGGCTATTCAGGGCGCAGGAACGAGGCTAGATAGGCTCGACCATATCCCTTGATTCATGCATGAATTTCAGCCGCCAGCCATGAACGCCGATGCCCAAAAACGCGCAGCCGCCGCTCGCGCCGTCGAGTTCGTCCGGCCCGGCATGAAGCTCGGCCTTGGCACCGGTTCGACCGCCAAGCACTTCGTCGATCTGGTCGGCGCGCGCGTGAAGGCCGGGCTCGACGTGATCTGCGTGCCGACCTCCGAAGCGACGCACGCGCAGGCCAAAAGTCTCGGCATCCCGCTGACGACGCTGGACGAGACGCCGGCGCTCGACCTGACGGTCGACGGCGCGGACGAGATCGATGCGCAACTGAGCCTGATCAAGGGCGGCGGCGGGGCGCTGCTCCGCGAAAAAATCGTCGCCGTCGCATCGGCGCGCATGATCGTGATCTCGGACCAGAGCAAAATGGTTGCCGCGCTCGGCCGCTTTCCGCTACCGGTCGAGGTGACGCCGTTCGGCTATACCGCGACCCGGCAGGCGGTTGAGAAGGCGATTGCCGCCATTCAGCGGGTAGGGCCGCTGGGATTGCGGCAGGGCAAAGACGGCCATCCTTTCGTCACGGATGGAGGCCACTGGATTATCGATGCGGCGCTGGAGCGGATTGACGATCCCAAGGCGATGGCGCATGCGCTTTCGGGTATCCCGGGGGTCATGGAGCACGGGCTGTTTGTCGGTCTCGCTCAAATGGCCATTATCGGCGGTCCGGATGGCGTTAAGATCGTCGAGCGGTCCTGATTATTTCGACCAAACGGAGTTCCGATTATGTCTTTCATGCAAGCCGCTAACCGCGCAACGCGCATGGCCGCAGTCGCCGCAGCGCTCGCGCTGTCGAGCCTCTCGGCTTTCGCCCAGCAGCCAACGGCTGCTGCCATGGCGAACGCCAAGGAAATCGTCGCCATCAGCGGCGCGACGCTGATGTTCAGCCCGCTGGTGGCCGGCGTGGTCGAGCAGGCAAAACTTCTGTTCCTCCAGCAAAATCCGGCCTTGAGCAAAGACCTCAACGAGATCGCCGCCAAATTTCGCGCCGAACTTACGCCGCGGCTCGAAGAACTGAATGTCGAGATGGCGCGGCTTTACGCGACGCGCTTCAATGACCAGGAGCTCAAGGAGATCCTGGCGTTCTATACCTCGCCGACCGGCAAGAAGATCCTGATTGAGCAGCCGAAGATTGCCGAAGCGAGCCTGTCATTCGCGCAGGACTGGGCCACCAAGCTGTCCGACGATGTGGTGGCGAAGATGCGCGACGAAATGAAGAAGCGGGGCCACGCCCTTTAGGCGCCGGTGCACCGGATGGCCGTATAGCTAATTTGAAATAGGGCGATAGCGGCCAATGGCGGACAACGACGTCGATCTTTTTGTCATCGGAGCAGGTTCCGGTGGCGTGCGGGCCGCGCGTATCGCATCGAGCTACGGCGCGCGCGTGATGATCGCCGAGGAGTTCCGCGTCGGCGGCACTTGCGTGATCCGCGGCTGCGTGCCGAAGAAGCTCTTGGTTTACGCCTCGCGTTTTTCCCATGAGTTCGAGGACGCCGCCGGTTTCGGCTGGACCGTGCCGAGCGAGCCGACCTTTAGCTGGCCGACGCTGATTGCCAACAAAGATCGCGAAATCGACCGGCTGGAAGCGGCCTATATCAGCACGCTCGAGCGCTACAAGGTTCAGATCGTCCGGGCCCGCGCCGTTCTAGAAGACGCGCACACGGTTCGGCTTTCGACCGGTGCCAAAGTGCGCGCCGAAACGGTTCTGATCGCCACCGGCGGCTGGCCGCATATGGGGCCGAAAATCCCCGGCATCGAGCACGTCATTTCATCGAACGAAGCGTTCCATCTTACCGAACTGCCGGAGCGTATCGTCATTCAAGGCGGCGGCTATATCGCTGTCGAATTCGCCTGCATCTTTGCAGGCCTCGGCAGCAAAGTAACGCTGGTCTATCGCGGCGAGAAAATTCTGCGCGGCTTTGACGACGACATCCGCGAACATCTGCGCGCGGAGATGCAGACCCGCGGTATCACGATCACCTGTGGTCACACCGTGGACGCCATCGAAAAATCTGGCGACGAATTCGTGACGCTGATGTCGGACGGTACAAAGGTCGCTGCCGATAAAGTGATGTTTGCGATCGGACGCCGGCCCAATGTCATGGGGGTCGGTTGCGAAGCGCTGAACCTGAAATGCCACGAACACGGCGGGATAGAAGTCGATGAATACTCCCGTACGTCGGTGCCGAATATCTATGCCGTGGGCGACATCACCAACCGCGTCAACCTCACGCCGGTGGCGATCCGAGAAGGTCATGCCTTCGCCGACACGCTGTACGGCGGCAAGCCGACCAAGGTCGACCACGCCAATATCCCGACCGCCGTATTCTCCGAACCCGAGCTTGGCGTCATCGGCCTGACCGAGGCGCAGGCGCGCGAACAACTTCCGATCCTCGACGTCTACAAGACCAGCTTCCGTCCGATGAAGGCGACATTGTCCGGCCGCAGCACCCGCTGCTTCATGAAGCTCCTGGTCGACGGCACCACCGACCGCGTGGTCGGCTGTCATATTGCCGGTCCCGACGCCGGCGAAATGATCCAGTTGGTCGGCATTGCCGTGCAAATGAAGGCCACCAAGGCCGATTTCGACGCCACCATGGCGGTGCACCCGACCATGGCCGAGGAGCTGGTCACCATGCGCGAAAAGGCCATGAGCTATGGCCGCAAAGCTGCTGAATAATTGGCGGCCGGATAGCCATTTAGGCGGCTAATCCAAGCTCTCGAAAATCTGGCATTTGCCAGGGGTGCTCGTGTATAACCCCCCGCAATCTTGGAGTAATTCGTGATGCCCGAGCGTTGGACGCCCGATAGCTGGCGCAAGAAACCAATCATGCAGGTCCCGGACTATCCGGACCGGCAGGCGCTGAATGACGTCGAAAAGCAGCTCGCGACCTTTCCGCCGCTGGTATTTGCCGGCGAGGCGCGCAGCCTGAAGAAGCATTTGGCGCGTGTTGCCAACGGCCAGGCTTTCCTGCTGCAAGGCGGCGATTGCGCCGAGAGCTTCGCCGAGCACGGCGCCAACAACATTCGCGATTTCTTCCGCATGTTCCTGCAGATGGCGGTGGTGCTGACTTATGCCGCCGCGTCGCCGGTGGTGAAAGTCGGCCGCATCGCCGGTCAGTTTGCCAAGCCGCGCTCGTCGCCGATGGAGAAGCGCGATGGCATCGAATTGCCCAGCTATCGTGGCGACATCGTCAACGACAATGCCTTCACGCCGGAATCGCGCATTCCCGATCCGCGCCGCCAGCTCGACGCCTACCGGCAGTCGGCGGCGACGCTCAATCTGCTGCGCGCCTTCGCGCAAGGCGGCTACGCCAACTTGGCCAGCGTGCGGCAATGGATGCTCGGCTTCGTGAAAGATTCGCCGCAGTCGCGCCGCTACGTCGAATTGTCGGACCGTATTTCCGAAGCGCTCGGCTTCATGCAGGCCTGCGGCCTCGATCTCGAGAGCCATCCCGAACTGCGCACGACCGATTTCTACACCAGCCACGAAGCCTTGCTGCTCGGCTTCGAGGAAGCGTTCACGCGCGTCGATTCGACGACCGGCGACTGGTACGCGACGTCGGGCCACATGATCTGGATCGGCGACCGCACGCGTCAACACGATCACGCGCACGTCGAGTACGCGCGCGGCATCAAAAATCCGATCGGTCTGAAATGCGGGCCGTCGCTCAAGCCCGACGATCTGCTGCGGCTGATCGATATTCTCAATCCGGAAAACGAAGCCGGCCGTCTGACGCTGATCGGCCGCTTCGGCGCCGAGAAAGTCGGCGAGCATCTGCCGGCGCTGGTGCGCGCGGTGAAGCGCGAGGGGCGGGTGGTGCTGTGGTCGAGCGACCCGATGCACGGTAACACCATCACCTCGGCGAGCGGCTACAAGACCCGGCCGTTCGATCTGATCCTCAAGGAAGTGCGCAGTTTCTTTGAGGTGCATCAGGCCGAAGGCACCTATGCCGGCGGCGTGCATCTGGAAATGACCGGACAGAACGTCACCGAATGCACCGGCGGCGCCCGTGCGATTTCCGATGCCGAGCTCAACGACCGTTACCACACGGTTTGCGATCCGCGGCTCAACGCCGAGCAGGCGATCGATCTCGCGTTCCTTTTGGCGGAATTGCTCAAGAAAGAGCGCGCCGCGAACGCCAAACCGCTGCCTGCGGCAGCCGGGTTGTAAGCGGCCGAGTTCTCGGGGCAGCCATGCTGCTGGCCCAATTGCCGTAGGGAAGGGCAGGCGTTAGATCAACATCATGAGCGCCCGCCCTTCCGACAAACTCGCCATTGCGATTGCCCAGCTCAACTCGACTGTCGGCGATATCGCCGGCAATGCCGAGAAGGTACGCCGCGCGCGCGCAGAGGCCGCCGCCCAGGGCGCCGATCTGGTGGTGTTTCCGGAACTGTTCATCGCCGGCTATCCGCCCGAAGATCTGGTACTCAAGCCTGCATTCCAGGCGGCCTGCCGGACGGCGATCGAGGCGCTCGCGCGCGAGACGGCGACGCCCGGTCCGGCTTTGCTGGTCGGCAGCCCTTGGGTCGATGGTGGCAAACTCTACAACGCGGTCGCGCTGCTCGACGGCGGCGCCATCGCCGCGCTGCGCTACAAAGTCGATCTTCCCAACTACGGCGTGTTCGACGAGAAGCGCGTGTTTGCACCAGGGCCGATGCCAGGGCCGGTGAGTTTCCGTGGCGTGCGTTTAGGCGTGCCGATCTGCGAGGACATCTGGGGCGAGGAAGTTGTCGAGTGTCTGGCGGAGACCGGCGCCGAATTTCTGGTGGTGCCGAATGGATCGCCTTACTGGCGGCAGAAGGGCGACGAGCGGCTCAACATTGCGGTGGCGCGCGTCACCGAGCAGGGGTTAGCGACCATTTACGTCAACCAGGTCGGCGGCCAGGACGAACTGGTGTTCGACGGCGTTTCGTTCGGTTTGCACGCCGACTGCTCGCTGGCATTCCAGCTCGGCGCATTCCAGGAAACCGTCGTCACCACGCACTGGGTCCGCAACGGCAATACGTGGCGCTGCGAGAATGGCCCGATGATCGCGCCGGTCGAAGCCGACCGCGCCGATTATGCGGCCTGCGTGCTGGGCTTGCGCGATTACGTCAACAAGAACGGATTTCCCGGCGTGGTACTGGGCATGTCGGGTGGCATCGATTCCGCGTTGGTCGCGGCGATGGCATGCGACGCACTCGGGCCCGATCGCGTGCGCTGCGTGATGCTACCCTACAAATACACGGCGCAGGAATCGCTCGACGACGCGGCGGCCTGCGCCAAGGCGCTGGGCGTGAAATACGAGATTACGCCGATCGCGCCGGCGGTAGAAGGCCTTGAGAAGGCGCTGAGCGCGACGTTTAGCGGCCTGCCGCGCGATGTGACGGAGGAAAACCTGCAGTCGCGCGTGCGCGGCACGATGCTGATGGCGATTTCCAACAAGTTCAATCTGATGGTGGTGACCACCGGCAACAAATCCGAGATGTCGGTCGGCTACGCCACGCTCTACGGCGACATGAACGGCGGCTTCAATCCGATCAAGGATCTGTACAAGACCGAGGTGTTTCGCCTGGCGCGCCTGCGCAATGAGTGGAAACCGGAAGGCGCGCTAGGCCCCGGCGGGGTCGTGATCCCGGAAAACATCATCACCCGGCCGCCGACCGCTGAGTTGCGCGAGAACCAGAAGGACGAAGATTCTCTGCCGCCTTATTCGGTGCTCGATCCGATCCTGGAAGGGCTGGTCGAGCGCGAGGAGCCGATCGCGGCGCTCATTGCGGCGGGCTTCGACCGCGACACCGTGGTGCGCATCGAGCGTCTGCTCAACATCGCCGAATACAAGCGCCGGCAGGCGGCTCCCGGCGTGAAGGTGACGTTGAAGAATTTTGGCCGCGACCGGCGCTATCCGATCACCAACCGCTTCCGCGATCCCGGTACGCCGTTGCCTGCGCCCGATGTATCGCTGGTCACCGGCCAGCCAAAGACAGAAGCTTTCGACTTTTAGCGCATGATCCCGAAAAGTGGGAACCGGTTTTCGGAAAAGATCATGCGCAAAATAAAGTCAGCGGACCGGCAGGAACGTCGGCCCGACCGTGCGCACGGTGCGCTTGGACGGATCGGTTTCGCCAGGCGTTTCGACCAGCGGCGCCGGACTGTCCTGCGCAGGCCGCGCGCGGGGATCGACGCGGATCGGCTTGCCGTCGGCACCGACGCGCGGTTGCGACATGCGCTTGGAATTCTGCTCGGTCACGACGACGTCGCCAGGCGCGATGGTCGTATCGCCGCCGGCCTTGAGTGCGTCCGCCCAGCTTTCGCCGGGCTTGCGACAACTGCACGCCGGATTGAGCGCCTTGCGATAGCTGAACGCATTCGGCAGCGCGGTGTAGGCTTGGCCGTTGAGCGAGACCGCCTGCGCCACTTCCTCGCCCGGATTGTGATAGGTGTAGAGCGAGACCTCGGAGGCCGGACACATGCGCTGGCAAGTCTGCTCGTCGTCGCGGAAGCGCTCTGACGAGGTCGCGTAGGAAATCGGATAATAATAGCCGTCGCAGGTCCGTACGCAGATGGTGCGGAAGGTGCCGCCCATCGCGCCCGGCGCGGACGACGAGAACCCGCTATTGTTGCTGAACAGGCGATCGAAGAATCCGCCCTGCTGACCCTGCAGCGCCGCCGAGCGATATTGAGAGCCGCAGCCGTTATTGCCGAGCGCGACCAGGAGCGACTGCCGCTGCGAGGCGCGTTCGCTGGTGCCGCCATTCAACTGCTCAAGCGAATTCTGTGACTGTTCGAGCGCGGTGCGCTTCTGTCCGATCTGTCTGGTGAGCGCGCCGCATTGCGGCGGCGGATTGTTGAAGATGGAGAAGAAGCCGGAGCTTTCGCAGCCCATGCCGCGCGCCTGCGACACCAGCCGGTCGACCTCGATTTGCTGCCGGTTGACTGCCTCTTCGGAGCGGCGGATCTGATCGGCGCGCTGCGGATCGCTGTTGCCGCGGTCGAGCGAGGTCAACTGGGCTTCCAGGCGCTGACACGCCGGGTTAGTCGACTGCGCGAATGCAGCCGCGCTCGCCCATACCACGATCGCCGCCGCCGCCGAAAGTTTGCTCACCGGTCTCGTCATGACCTGTATTGTAGTGCGAAATTCATGGCGGCGCGAGCCTTGCCATTGCGGCTTCTGACCGCAGATTCCACAGCACTCCGGCAATGATGATCACGGCGCCGACCAGCACGAAAATGTCGAGTCGTTCGCTGTAAAACGTCCAGCCGACCACCGCGATCAGCGGAATGCGCATGAAATCGAGCGGAACCACCAGGGTCGCGTCGCCGGCGCGGAACGCATTGCCCAGGCAATAATGCGACGTCAGGCCGGCAATGCCGACGCCAAGTGCGGGCAAAATGTGGCGCGTTTCGAGATGCAAGAATACCGCCGGATCGCTGCCGATCAGCGAGAGCGGCAGTTGCATTACTGCCATCCAGAAGATGATGCCGAACGTCGTTTCGGTCGCCGTCAACTGCTTGGTCGTGATCATGGTGATGGCGTAGCCGAACGCCGCCATCAGCACGAGGAACGCCGCCGGATTGAAATCGGCGATGCCGGGCCGCAGGATCACCAGCACGCCGACAAGCCCGAGCACAACCACGCCGAAGCGGCTCGGCGTCATTTTTTCGCGCAGCAGCCAGACCGCAAGGAGTGCCGTCCAGCCCGGCATGGTGAACTCGAGCGCGAACACCATCGCCAGCGGCAGCATCGTGAGGGCGAGTGCCCAAGCGTATTGCGAGGCGTAGTGGACGCTGTTGCGCAGCAGATTGAGACCCATGCGGCGCGGCCGCGTATGGACCCGCAATTCCGGACGCACCAACAACAGCACCGACAGCACGATCAGCGCAACGCCGCTGCGGATGGCTAGAATTTCAAAAATGCTCAAGCCGCCGCTGGCCAGTTCACGGATCGACACGGCCATGACAGAAAACGAGAGCAATGCGCCGACCATCCAGAGGACGACGCGAGCGAGCTTGTTGGATGTCACGGCTTGGTTCGCTGATGCGGGAGGGACGTGGAGACGCCGGCCGGTCTAGCAGGCGCGCGCGCGGGCGTCACTCCGCATCCGGCTGATTTTCTGGCCGCGCTCTATCGAAGGCCGGCAGCTTCAGACAAGCAGCGTCGACCGCGACAATTTTCGGGAAATTGTCGAGCGGCACCTTGAGCCGTCGCGCATTAAATACCTGCGGCACCAGACAGATGTCAGCCAAGGTTACGTGCGAGCCGCAGGCATAGGGTCCAGGCGCAATCATCGCTTCGATCGCGGTAAAGCCGTCGATCACCCAGTGATGGTACCAGGCGTCGATCTCGGGCTGCTCCTGCTTAAGCGCGCGCTTGAGGTATTGCAGCGCGATCAGATTATTTAACGGATGAATATCGCAGGCGACCATCTGCGCCAGCGCACGCACTTTGGCACGCTCCAAAGCATCGGCCGGCAGCAATGGCGGCTCGGGATGAATATCGTCGAGATATTCGATGATCGCCAGCGATTGCGTCAGCACTTCGCCGCTGGAGAGCTCAAGCGCCGGCACTCGCATCTGCGGATTGATGGCAACGAACTCCGGCTTGCGTTGCTGGCCGCCATCTTTGGTCAGGTGGATCGACGCCATCTCGTAAGGCAGGGCTTTGAGATTGAGCGCGATCCGCACCCGATAGGCGGCGGAAGAACGGAAATACGAATAGAGTTTCACGGCAGTCCCCGGCGTTCAAACCGTAACATTACCTGGGGTCGCCGCCCTTGGCGATATCGGGCACGAGTTGCGCGGAACGGTCGATCAGCTTTTTCAAGGCGCGGTCGAGCGCGGCGCAATCGTCGGAATCCAGCGTGTCCATCAACTGGCTGACGAAATCCAGCGCGATCGGGGCAAGCTCGCTATAGACGTCGCGCCCGGCTGGTGTGAGCGACAGAAATGCTTCGCGCAGGTCGTCACGATTGGCGCGGCGGTTCACCAGCTTGCGGCGCTCGAGCAAGGCGACCGCGCGGGAAACCTTGGTTTTATGCATGTGGCTGTGGCTGCCAACCGCCTTGGCGGTCATCATCCCGAACTGGCCGAGCGTGACCAGAACGCGCCATTCCGGGACGCCGATTTTGTAGCGTTCGGCATAGATGCGGGAGAGTGCGGCCGAGACGAGACTGGCGCAAACATTAAGGCGATAGGGCAGGAATTCTTCCAGCTTGAGCGCCGATGGATCCGAATGACCCGGCTGTCCGGATGCTCTTTGAGCACTCTCGTTGATCATCGATGCGCCGCCCGAGTTCCCCCGCGCCGCCTGTGCCCGGGTCATCCGGATCGATTTCTGGCGCGTCGGTTGAACTTAGGCCGAAGTTGCGAGCGGGCGCAACTGTTTAGAAGCGTTCTAACATAGTGATTTAGCGGCTATTTCCGCGCTTTCGCGGATTTCCGCCGCGCCAACCGCTGGAAGGTTCCGGGCGGATCGAAACGGCCAACCAGCAGCATGCTAGCGACCAACAGATGGAGGATTACGATTTTCATGGGCGTCGCCTCCGGGTTTCACGCCGACAACGCCTTCAGCATCCGCGCGTTCCTGCGTTAATTTTACGCAGCGTTAGCAGGAAATATAAAGCCGCAGCCAATTTGAGATTGTTCCATCGCTGATTTGCGTCGAATGAAGCGATCTCTCAAAATGTGGAACGACCTGCACGGATGAGTGCAGGCCGCGCGTTCAGCTTGATCGGCCCTCAATCACCTGGCGCACTTTGCGGGCCAGATTTTCGGTGGTGAACGGCTTGGTCAGAAGTTCGACGTTCGCGTCGAGCCGGCCGTGATGGATGATGGCGTTGCGGGTATAGCCGGTCGCAAACAGCACCGGCAGGCCGGGCCGTATTTTCACTGCTTCATTTGCCAACTCGCGTCCGTTCATGCCGCCCGGCAGAATGACGTCGGTGAACAACAGTGCGATCTCCGGAAATTTTTGTAGCAATTCGAGCCCCTTCGCGCCCGTGCTGGCGTGTTCGACGCGATAGCCGATGTCGGTCAACGCTTCGACGACAAAGCCCCTGACGTCATCGTCGTCTTCGACCAGCAGGATGCATTCGTGGTGCTCGCTGCGCGGCACTATCTTTGGTGTTTCCGCCGTCTCCCAGGCCGGGAATGCCGACTCATTCATGAGGCGCGGGAAGTACATCTTGATCGACGTGCCATGGCCGATTTCACTGTAGATCTGGACGTGGCCGCTCGACTGCTTCACGAAGCCGTACACCATACTCAGACCCAGTCCCGAGCCGGCGCCGGCGCTTTTGGTCGTGAAGAACGGCTCGAAGGCCTTGTCACGCACTTCGTTGGACATGCCGATTCCGGTATCGCTGATGCCGATCATGACGTATTGGCCGGCCTTCAAGTCGCCGCCGGCGCGGGTGACATAAGCCTCGTCGAGATAGGCATTCGACGTTTCGATGGTCAATTGTCCGCCGTTCTGCATGGCGTCGCGCCCGTTCACCGCCAGATTGAGAATGGCGTTTTCGAGCTGGTTGGGATCGATCGCGGTCTTCCAAAGGCCGCTCGACAGCACGGTTTCGACCGCGACGGCTTCGCCGATCGAGCGATGCAGCAGTTCCGACATTTCAGCGACCAGTCTGTTGATATCGACGGTCTTGACCTCCTGCGGATGCTGGCGGGAGAACGTGAGCAGGCGCTGCACGAGGGTTGCCGCGCGAATCGACGCCTGCCGGATCGCGGACAAAGAGCGGCCGACCCGTTCGTCGGGCGCATTATTCCGGCGCAGTGCAAGCTCGACGTTGCCGATGATGGCGGTGAGAAGGTTGTTGAAGTCGTGCGCAATGCCCCCGGTCAGCCGGCCGACCGCTTCCATCTTTTGCGCTTGCCGCAAGGCAAGTTCGGTATTCTCCCGGCGCGCGGTTTCTTCTCGCAGCCGCGTGTAAGCGAGCGACTCTCGCCGCGTATGGCGCAGCGTCAGTATCGCAAGGCCGAACATTGCGAGGGTCGCCGGGATACCGAAGATCAAATGCGTCGCCATGGCGTGCATCCAGGAAGCCCGGATCGCGGCGACATCGATCGCGGCGTAGACATACACTTCATTGCCCGGCAATTTTCGATAGGCGAGAACGCGATCGACGGTGTCGTAATTCGACGAGCCGCGCGCGATGCCGCCGGCTGGGTTGACCGCGGCCGCGCTCATCAACGGCGAATTCGCCGGGAGCTTGGCAAAAGTTTCCGTCACGGACGGGTAGCGCGCGAGAAACACGCCATCGGAGCGCGTCAGTCCCGCGACATTGAGATCGTCGCGCGGCAATTCGGAATAGTAGCGGGTGAAATACTCCGGCGCGATCGACACAAGGAAAACACCGTTGAAGGCGCCGCCGGGGCCAAGGCGCTTGCGGGTGATGGCAAAGAAATTGGTATTGGCCGCGCGCGCCGCAACGACGCCGCTGATGTAAGTATCGATATCGGATTTTAAGTGGACGCTGAAGTAATCGCGATCGGTCAAATCGAGAGTGTGCGGCATCGGATAGACCGAGCCGGAGACCAGCGGATTGCCTTTGCCGTTGATGATCCAAAGGTCGCGTAGCTGCGGCAGCGTCTTGATGAAGTTGGCGATGCGGCGGCTGTAGTCTTGTTCGTCAGCTAAAATATTGGCGTCGCTGACATTGTTGAACAGCTCTTCAAGATAACGCGCGCTGATCTCAAAGGTCTCGAACACCTTGATGGCGTGTTCGTGCATCGTGCTGACAGTCCGCTGCAGGCGGTCTTCCGCTTCCACAAAATGCCGGTTGTAGGAAAGCCAGGACGCGATCAGGAAGATCGCCAGCGGTAGCGCCAGCGAGGCGGCGATCAGCAGGCGCAGCGGCCGTTCTGCGCGGCTGTCGGCGAGGGTGGTGCCTGAGGGCGGCTGGTCTTGAGGTGCGGGACCGGGCATTTCGCTGGGAGGGTTCGGAATTACAGCCGTGAGGAATACCGGCCCGCTTTGTGTATCTCAACGCGGGAGCGTCGGCACACACAAAAACATATGGCCCAGCCGAGGCTGTGGCAATGGAACTTTACGCCCGTACGCCGGGGCTATCGTATTAGTCGGAAGTTGGGACGCTCAGCGGGTGCAGACGATGGCGACGTAGTCGTTGCACTTGGGGCCTTTGCAGCCGCCCGAACCGCCGGTGGGAATGGCGCCGGTGATGTCGTCGCGGTCGACTTTGCTGAAGGTCGCGGCTTCGGCGAACTCACGCGATTTGCAATAGGCGTTGGCCGCCGCGGCGCCGCATTTGGCGCCCGTGGAAAGACAACGATCGATACCGTAACTGTCGGCATCGTTCTGGATGATGAACATGCGCCGTTCCGCCTGCGCGGAACTGACCAGTGCGAGGCAGATAACGGCCGCGAGACCCGAGATAACCGTACGCATGTGATCGCCCACTTTCCTGAACAGCGCCTACTCCGGCACCGCCATTAGAATGCGAGCAAATTCGTTAAGCCCTGCTTAACCGTGTTCGCCGGTGAACGCACCTGCAGCTAAGTACCGCGCACGGCAGGGTTTTATGGCGATGGTGCCGGGTCTTGACGGAATCCGCCCAACCCAGCATTGTGCCGTTTATGACCGGTCTGACCCAGATCTGCGGCATGTGCCGCGAGATTATTAGCTAGCGCCCCAGCTGGCTGCGGCCGTCTTTTCTCATAGTCGAGATACCAGGGACGCCCGGCCAGCGAGCCGACGGATGTCTTTGCCTATGTCGTCCCAGAATCTGGAGCTCAAGCTCTACGACACGCTGACGCGCGAGAAGCGGGTGTTTGCCCCGATCGATCCGGCGCGCGTGCGCATGTATGTGTGCGGGCCGACGGTCTACGACTTCGCCCATATCGGCAATGCGCGTCCGGTGATCGTGTTCGACGTGCTGTTTCGTCTGCTGCGGCATGTGTACGGCGAGAACGCCGTTACTTACGTCCGCAACATCACCGACGTCGACGACAAGATCAACGCGCGCGCCGCCGAGCGCAATATTCCGATCCGTGAACTGACCGACGAGACCTACAAGAACTTCAAGGCCGATGTGGCGGCGCTCGGCTGTCTAGAGCCGACCGTCGAGCCGCGAGCCACCGAACACATCGAAGAGATGAAGACGCTGATCGAGCAGCTGGTGAAATCAGGCCATGCTTACGTCGCCGAAGGCAACGTGCTGTTCAACGTGCCGTCGATGCCGGACTACGGCCAGCTCTCGAAGCGCCCGCTCGACGAGATGATCGCCGGCAGCCGCGTCGAGGTCGCGCCTTACAAGAAAGATCCGCAGGACTTCGTGCTGTGGAAGCCGTCGAAGCCCGGCGAGCCGGGCTGGCCGTCACCCGCCGGCATCGAGGGATTGGGGCGGCCGGGCTGGCATATCGAATGCTCGGCGATGGCCTGGAAGCATCTCGGCGAGACCTTCGACATCCACGGCGGCGGCATCGATCTGGTGTTTCCGCATCACGAGAACGAAATCGCGCAGTCGCGCTGCGCTTTCGGCTCCGGCGTGATGGCGAACACATGGATGCACAACGGCTTCTTGCAGGTCGAAGGTGAGAAGATGAGCAAGAGCCTTGGCAATTTCGTCACGATCCACGAATTGTTGGCCGACTGGCCAGGCGAGGTGCTGCGGCTCAACATGCTGCGGACGCATTACCGCCAGCCGATCGACTGGACCGTTTCAGGGCTACAAGAAACAGAGACGATCCTGCGGCGGTTCTGCGGAAGGATCAAACAGTTCGAGTACGCTCGACGAGGAATGCCTACAAAAAAGCGGGACACGTCGCTTAGCGTGCCCCCCGAAATCATCGAAGCGCTAACTGATGATCTGAATGCTCCTCTTATGCTTTCAAGAATGCACGAGTTGCATACAGATGATGCCATTGACCAAGCGCTTCTGATGATTGGTATCGATGTTCGTTCGTACGCCGGATGGCTGCGAGCTCGAGATATGAGCATTGGTTCCGCCAATATTGAATCTTTGATTGCCGCTAGATTGGAAGCGCGCAAGCGAAAGGATTTCAAAGAATCCGACCGCATCCGCGACGAGCTCACCGCTATGGGCGTCGTGCTGAAGGATTCCAAAGACGGCACCACCTGGGAGGTCGCGCGATGAGCGAGATGGCCGGCGGCGGGTGCCAATGCGGTGCAATTCGATTTCGCGCCTCGCGTTTCGGCCGCGCCTCCATCTGTCATTGCCGGATGTGTCAGAAAGCCTTTGGCGGCTTGTTCGGTCCTTTGGTAACGGCGCACGATCTGGAATGGACGCGCGGGCAGCCGAGTTACTTCGCCAGTTCCAAAAAAGTCCGCCGCGGTTTCTGCAATCAATGCGGCACGCCGCTGACGTATGATTACGGCGGCCCGGTCGAAGTCGCGATCGGCGCCTTCGACAATCCGGAAATCGTGCCGCCGGTCATTCAGGTCAATCCGGCGGACAAGCTGTCCTTCTTCGACGGGCTTTGCAGCCTGCCGACGCGGCCGGCCAGTGCCGAGCCTGAGCAGGAAAAGTTCAAGGCGTCTGTTGTCAGCCACCAGCATCCGGACCACGACACGGCCGTATGGCCGCCGAAGGAATTCCGGTGATGGCGGTCGCGCATCCCAAACTCGCGTTGCGCCCGTTCTTGCCGGACGATGCGCTGATGCTCGCCGAAATCTTTCGCAGCAGCATTCACGAATTGACCGAGGAGGACTACAGCGAGGCGCAGCAGGCGGCGTGGGCGTCCAAAGCCGACGACGAAGCCACCTTCGCCAAGCGACTCGGCAGCCAATTGACACTTGTGGCGACGCTAGAAGGCTCGCCGGTCGGCTTTGCCTCGTTCAAGGGCAAGAACGAAATCGACATGCTCTATGTCCATCCGGCGGCGGTGGGGCAGGGCGCCGGCGCCATGCTGATCGACGCGCTGGAACGGCTCGCCGGCGGGCGTGGCGCCGAGAAGCTCACCGTCGATGCCAGCGACACCGCGCGCGGCTTTTTCGAAAAGCGCGGCTATATCGCGCAACAGCGCAACACCGTTACCGTCGGCGACGAATGGCTAGCCAACACCACGCTGCACAAGCCCCTTGCGGCCAAGAAGGAGGCGTCATGACCAAACCCGAAACACCGTTCCCGCGCCACTGGCTCTATTACATCGTGCTGAATTACGGCGTGATCGCAGCAGCCGTCGTGCTGGCGTTCTACGTTGTCTACCGGATGGCATAAGGCACGTTATGGCCCGCGAGCGTCTCTATCTGTTCGACACC
>JANMSH010000305.1:0-3484 GCA_031389105.1 Hyphomicrobiales bacterium | reverse complement strand
TCGAATGGCCGGGCGGGGCGGTGGCACAAATATTTTCAGCGGAAGATCCCGAAAGCCTGCGCGGCCCGCAATTTTCGGCCGCGTGGCTGGACGAGCTTGCCAAGTGGCGTCATGCCGAAGCTACTTTTGACATGTTGCAGTTCGGACTGCGCCTTGGCCAGCGGCCGCGGCAGGTGGTGACGACCACGCCGCGGCCGATCGCGTTACTCAAGCGAATAATCAAGGACCCGCGCACCGCGGTCACGCATGCCGGGACGCAAGCCAACGCGCATAATCTGGCGCCGGCCTTTCTCGATCACGTGTTGACACGCTATGCCGGCACGCGGCTCGGGCGGCAGGAGATCGACGGCGAGATTATCGAGGAGCGCAACGACGCGCTGTGGACGCGCGCCGGACTTGAAAGCTGCCGCGTCGCCGTTGCGCCCGCGCTGACACGCGTCGTGGTCGCGGTCGATCCGCCGGCTTCCGCCAAACGCGGCGCCGACGCCTGCGGCATCGTCGCCGCCGGCCGCGCCGCGGACGGCACGATCTATGTGATCGCCGACGACAGCGTCTCAGGACTTTCGCCGCAGGGCTGGGCGCTGAAGGCTGTCGCGCTGTGGCACCGCTTGGGCGCCGACGCACTCATCGCAGAGGTCAACCAGGGCGGCGACATGGTGAAAGCCGTCATCGGCGAAGCCGACCGCAACGTGCCGGTGGTCTCGGTGCGCGCGACGCGCGGCAAGTATCTGCGCGCAGAGCCGGTGTCGCAGCTCTACGAACAAGGCCGCGTCAGACATGCCGGTGCGTTTCCGGCGCTGGAAGACGAGATGTGCGATTTCGGGCTCGATGGCTTGTCGTCAGGCCGCTCGCCGGACCGGCTCGACGCGCTGGTCTGGGCCGTCGCCGCGCTGACGTTCGGCGCGCGGGGCGAGCCGCGTGTGAGGAGTTTATGATGCCGCCATTCAAAGATGCGGTTCTGCAGCACGAGCTCAAACGCTGGATGCGGCCGGATGCGCATCGTTTCGTGCGCACCGACTGGCGGCGTTATGTGGCGCCGGGGTCGGATGCCGCGGCTGTGTTCGGGCTTTACGAGCAGAAGTATCGACCCGACCAGGCGCGCGACGATCACGGAAGATGGACTGACGAGGGCGTGGGCGCCTCCGGTCAGCAGCCAAAGGTTTACACAGCCGGGCTACCGAGGGTTCCTCCTCGAAGGCCGCCGACGTCCGGGGAGCGATCCGCGGTTGCGAAAGCTGTCGCCATTGCGTTGGTGGAGGCGGGCGCGAAGGCAAGCGGACTAATCGAGAAGATTAAGGAGACATCTTGGCTTTATCAGTCATGGCCGTCCATTGTATCTTATGTCGACGCTCCGAAGTCCTTCGGTGAACTGCAAACCAATGCGTTGGCGCCGCGGCCAGGATATGATCGGCATCATCTTGCCGAGCAATCGTCGGCGGAAGAAAGCGGCTACCCGAGAAGAATGATCGATGCGCCAGAAAACATCGTGAGTATTCCGAGAATGAAGCATTGGGAAATCAATGCGTGGTACCAGACGCCGAACGAAGACTTTGGCCGTTTGACACCGCGTGAGTATTTAAGCGGTAAGGATTGGAACGAGCGGCAACGTGTTGGGCTTGATGCTTTGAAAAAGCATGGGGTGCTCAAGTGAGAAGATCTGTGAAGCCGGAGCGTTTGTCCACCAAAGAGCTTGTCGTCCGTTTTGCGGAGCTTTGCGTCGCTCAGAATGAGGCTATGCTTTACTCTGACATTTCGAAGGTCAACCGGCTGATAAAAGAGATGTGGGCCGTACAGGACGAGTTGAAAAGTCGCCCAGGCGATCAGCGCCGTGAATTGCTCCCGCTATTCGATCACGATAGCGCCCAAGTACGTCTGATGGCGGCGAGGGCGAACCTCGCAGTGGTGCCCGCCCTAGCTCGTAAGATGATCGAGACCATCGCAAATGGCCCTAAAATCCCGCAAGCCGGCGATGCTGGGATGACGATCAGTAATCTCGATAGCGGGCTTTATAAGCCAGATTGAGCGGCGCTGGAAGACGAGGCTGTCAGGCCCGCAACCAAATCTAAAAATCACTAGATCAGGACACCCATGCTCAATCTCATCCGAAATATCCTCCGCCCCGCGGAGCAAAAGGCGTCGCAGACCGCGCGCCTCATCGCCATCGAGTCCGGCGGCCGCGCGCGCTGGACGCCGCGCGACTATGCGGCGCTGGCGCGCGAGGGCTACACCCGCAACGCCATCGTGCATCGCGCGGTGCGGCTCACCGCCGAGAGCATCGGCAATCTCTCGTTCGTGCTTTATGACGGCGCCAACGAGCTGAACGCGCATCCGCTGCTCTATCTGATAGCGCGGCCGAACCCGCGCCAGGACGGCGCGTCGTTTCTCGAAAGCGTCGCGTCGCATCTGCTGCTGGCCGGCAACGCCTATGTCGAGGCGGTGCAAGTCCCGGAGAACGTTTCTGGCGAGGGCGCTTCAAACGCCGCTCAGGTGCGCGAGCTCTACGCATTGCGGCCCGACCGCATGAAAGTGGTGCCGGGGCCGGACGGTTGGCCGCAAGGTTTCGAATACACCGTTGCCGGATCCACCGCGCGCTTCGACCAGAACGCGGCCAGCCTTGACTCTAAAGTGCCGCCGATTTTGCATCTCACATTGTTCAATCCGCTCGACGATTACTACGGCTTAAGCCCGCTGGAAGCCGCGGCGGTCGCGGTCGACACGCACAACGCGGCGGCGCGCTGGAACAAGGCGCTGCTCGACAACGCGGCGCGGCCGTCCGGCGCGCTGGTCTATGCCGGGCCGGAAGGCAACGTGCTGTCCGACGCACAATTCGCACGGCTCAAAAAGGAGCTGGGCGATCAGTATCAGGGCACGGCCAATGCCGGACGGCCGCTGCTGCTGGAAGGCGGGCTCGACTGGAAGCCGATGTCGCTCTCGCCCAAGGACATGGACTTCATGGAGGCGAAACATTCGGCGGCGCGCGAGATCGCGCTGGCCTTCGGCGTGCCGCCGATGCTGCTGGCGATTCCGGGCGACAATACGTACTCGAATTATCAGGAAGCCAACCGCGTGTTCTTCCGCCAGACCGTGCTGCCGCTCGGCCAGCGCATCGGCTCGGCGCTGGCGCAGTGGCTGGCGCCGGCGTTCGGCGAATTGACGCTGGCGATCGACGTCGATCGTGTCGATGCGCTCTCACCGGATCGCGCTGCGCTGTGGGAGCGCGTGACCAAGGCGCCGTTCCTCACTGTCAACGAAAAGCGCGCGGCGACCGGTTATGGCGCGGTGCAGGGCGGGGATACGTTCGCCCCGTAGCTGTCATGCCCGACATCATTCAAACTTTCAGCGTGCGCGGCGATCTCGCGCATCTGGCGCTGCTGTTGTGGGCGGGCTCAGCGAGTGCACTCGCCTGGTTCGGTTTGCGCGAGCTCGCCGCCGCCAGCCGCCGCTTCGACGATTTCGTGCGCGAGCTCGCGCGCTTCAACGAGCA
>JANMSH010000287.1:0-1519 GCA_031389105.1 Hyphomicrobiales bacterium | reverse complement strand
GGAAGCTTCGATGTCCGACAAGATTTACGACGACCCGTCCGATTGGCAGAAGCGCGCCTTCGTCGACGACGCCAAGTATCAGGAAATGTACGCGGCATCGGTCGCCGACCCGGACAAGTTCTGGGGCGAGCACGCCAAGCGCATCACCTGGTCGAAGCCCTTCACCAAGGTGAAAAACACCTCCTTCGCGCCTGGCAATATTTCGATCAAATGGTTCGAAGACGGCAAGCTCAACGCCTGCTTCAATTGCGTCGATCGTCATGTCGAAAAACGCGGCGATCAGGTCGCGCTCATCTGGGAAGGCGACGATCCCAAGAACGACAAGAGCATCACCTATAAGCAACTGCACGCCGAAGTGCAGAAATTCGCCAACGTCCTCAAGAAGCAGGGCGTCAAGAAAGGCGACCGCGTCACCATCTATCTGCCGATGATCCTGGAGGCGGCCTATGCCATTCTCGCCTGCGCGCGCATCGGCGCCGTTCACTCCGTGATCTTCGGCGGCTTCTCGCCGGACTCCATCGCCGGCCGCGTCGACGACTGCAAGAGCGACGTGATCGTGACCGCCGACGAAGGCCTGCGCGGCGGACGCAAGATTCCGCTCAAGGCCAATGTCGACGCCGCCTGCGAGAAGGCCCCGGTGCGCAGCATCATCGTGGTCAAGCGCACCAACGCAGCCGTGAACATGAAAGCCGGCCGCGACGTCTACTACGATGACGTGGTCAAGACCGTACCGGCCGAATGCCCGTGCGAGGAGATGAGCGCGGAGGATCCGCTGTTCATCCTTTACACGTCAGGCTCGACCGGCAAGCCGAAAGGCGTGATGCACACCACCGGCGGCTACACGCTGTACGCCGCGATCACGCATCAATACGTGTTCGATTATCACGACGGCGACGTCTACTGGTGCACCGCCGATGTCGGCTGGGTCACCGGCCACAGCTACATCGTCTATGGCCCGCTCTCCAACGGCGCCACCACGCTGATGTTCGAAGGCGTGCCAAACTATCCGACCATGTCGCGGTTCTGGGAGGTTTGCGACAAGCACCAGGTCAACACGTTCTACACCGCGCCGACCGCGATCCGCGCGCTGATGCAGGCCGGCGAAGGCCCGGTGAAGAAGACTTCGCGGAAGTCGTTGCGGCTGCTCGGTTCGGTCGGCGAGCCGATCAACCCGGAAGCCTGGGAGTGGTATTATCGCGTGGTCGGCGACAATCGCTGCCCGATCGTCGACACCTGGTGGCAGACCGAGACGGGGGGAATCATGATCACTCCGCTGCCCGGTGCGACGCCGACCAAGCCGGGCTCGGCGACGCTGCCGCTGCCGGGCATTCACCCCGCGGTGCTCGACGACAAGGGGCAGGTGATCGAGCACGGCGGAGGGAAGCTGTTTCTGATGAAGCCGTGGCCGTCGATGATGCGCACCATCTGGGGCGACGACGCGCGCTTCAAGGCGACGTACTTCTCCGAGCGGCCGGGCATCTACTTCACCGGTGACGGGGCGCGGCGCGACGCCGATGGG
>JANMSH010000262.1:0-6682 GCA_031389105.1 Hyphomicrobiales bacterium | reverse complement strand
CCGGCCTATTGGGAGTATTCGGCACTTCGCAGCACGCGGCATTGGCACAAGCCGTCAAGCTCGGCACGCCGGAGCGGCCGATCCACCTCAATCAGGCCTGGAATGCGCTCCAGCGCGACTTGTTCTACACCACCAGCCAGGGCTCGCAGATGATGCCCTACGACTGGTTCATGGCGCTGGAGCAGAGCAACAGCGAGGTGATGTTCGTCAAACTCCTCGAAAGCTTCGGCTATCTGCCGAACCGCTCCAAGCGCAACAATCCGGACAGTCTGCCGGTCGGCTTCGTTAAAGATTCCGACGAGCGCGGCGATTGGATCGGGTTAACCTGCGCAGCCTGTCATACAAATCAGATCAATTTTGGCACTCGCACGCTGCAGATCGATGGCGCGCCGACCGATGCCGACATGTATGCGCTGATCTCAGGGATTGGGCAGTCGGCCGCGGCGACCAGCGCGTCGATCACCGATCCGAAATTCAAACGCTTCGCCGATCGCGTGCTTCCCAAAAACCACACGCCCGCCGATGAAAAGCGTCTGTACGACAACCTCAAGGAGTTCTCAGCGTCGTTCAACGATTACGTCAAGGCCAGCACCACGAAAGTGCCGTGGGGCAGGGCGCGGCTCGATGCCTTCGGTATGATTTTCAATCGCGCCACTGCGATCGATCTCCACGATCCGTCCAACAACAAGGAGCCGAACGCGCCGGTCAGTTACCCTTTCCTGTGGGACACGCATTGGCACGATGTCGTGCAGTGGAATGGCTCGGCGCCCAATCTACTCGCGATCGAACGGCTGGGGCGCAATGTCGGCGAAGTGATCGGCGTGTTTGCCCACACCGACATCAAGAAAACCCTTATGCCGCCGCTGTATTTTAAGTCCAGCGCCAAGCGGCTAAACCAGTTGATGCTCGAGGAGGAGTTGCTCAGCAAGTTACGCTCGCCGATGTGGCCGGCCAAATGGGCGCCGATTGATACAGAGAAGGCGGCCGCGGGCCGCAAACTCTACTCCGCGCTCAACTGCGACAATTGCCATGCGATCACGCCGCGCAATAAGCCGCTCACCCGCATGCGCGTGACCATGACGCCGCTGTCGGAGGTCAAGACCGACCCGGTCATGGTGACCAACTCGGCGACGCGCATGTCGAAGACCGGCATCCTCGAAGGCGTGCGCATGCCGTTGCTGCCCTTCGTCGATCCGCTGCCGGCCGAGGTGCTGAGCCTGGAACTCACGGCCAAGATCGTGGTCGGCGCCATTCTGGCGCCACCCGATTGGGATGAAACCAAAGCGCAAGCTTCGCCGGAAACGCTTAGATTGCTCAGGTCGATCAAGGTTGGCCAGCCGCGCACCGATGGTTTGCGCGACGTCCTCAGCAGCGCCAAAGCCAACCTAGAGAAGGGCGGCACCTTCGGCATGCTGAAATCCGCCGCCGATTATGTTGAGAAGAACAAGAAAGAGGCTGAGGGCTACGCCTACAAAGCGCGGCCACTCGATGGCATCTGGGCCACCGCGCCCTATCTGCATAACGGCTCGGTACCCAATCTCTATCAACTGCTGTTGCCCGCCGCGGAGCGCGACAAGACGTTCCACGTCGGCAGCCGCGAATTCGACATGGTCAATGTCGGCTTCGACACCAAAACTCCGGGTGCCGCAACGTCGCTGTTTGACACCTCGTTGCCCGGAAATTCCAATGCCGGACACGACAGCTACGGCACCGACAAGCTCAATCACGATCAGCGCATGCAACTGGTCGAGTATCTGAAAACGCTTTGATGGGAGCGGTTTCACAATCGGTTGGACCCCGTTTGGGCCAGGTCCAAAGCCGCCCGATGCCATTCGGTGCAAAAACTTTTTCGGTTTTATTCGTTTCGCGCGGTAACAAATGCCGAGGTTTTTTTTGGGCGGCGGCCGTGCTATCGACATGGTGCGACACCGGAATCAGGCATCGCTGCGTTGCAGCAGGCCACGGTGTCGCAGAAGCCGTCGAGATCGCATTATTATGTATACACGGGCTTTGCCTTTCGAATGAGAACGACTAGGCTTTAGCAGGGACGAAAAAGAAGCGGCGAACCGGCGCAATAAGATCGGGCGGCGCGTGAAAACACCAAGGGAGGAGTTATGCTTACAGTCCGTAAGGTTCTGAGCGTCGGTGCTGCCTGCATCGGCGGCGTGATCGCACTAACGTCTGCGCCCGCAAAGGCGTGGGAGCCCACCCACCCGATCGAAATCGTTGTGCCGGCCGGTACCGGCGGCGGCGCCGATCAGATGGCGCGGACGATGCAAGGCATCATTACAAAGCACAGTCTTTCGAAGCAGCCGGTGGTGGTCATCAATAAGGCTGGCGGCGCCGGCGGCGAAGGCTTTCTCGACGTCAAGAACGCCAAGGGTAACGATCACAAGCTGATCATCACCCTGTCGAATTTGTTCACCACCCCGCTCGCCACCGGCATTCCCTTCAGTTGGAAGGACATGACCCCTGTTGCGATGATGGCGCTCGACGAGTTCATCCTCTGGGTCAACGCCGAGAAACCCTACAAGACGGCGAAGGCTTACATCGACGCTATCAAGGCGGCGCCGGACAATAGCTTTAAGATGGGGGGCACCGGCTCCAAGCAGGAAGATCAGATCATCACCGTCGCGCTGCAGAAGGCGACCGGCAAGAAGATGATCTACATTCCGCAAAGTGGCGGCGGCGCTGTCGCGGTTCAACTGGTCGGTAATCACATCGACTCGTCGGTCAACAATCCGATCGAGGCAGTCGCGCACTGGCGCGCCGGCAAGCTGAACCCGCTCTGCGTGTTCGACTCCAAGAAGCTCGACTACAACGAAAAGATCGCCGGCGATAAGTCGTGGAGTGATATCCCGACCTGCAAGTCGGCGGGCCTCGACGTCGAATATCTGATGTTGCGCGGCTTCTTCATGCCGCCGGGCGTCAACAAGGACGCAGTCGCCTATTATGTCGACATGTTCAAGAAGGTGCGCGAGACGCCGGAGTGGAAGAAGCTAATGAGCGACGGCGCTTTCAACACGACATTCATGGTCGGCGACGAGTACGCCAAGTGGGTCGCCAATGCCGAGAAGCAGCATGAAGTCTTGATGAAAGAGGCCGGCTTCCTGGCGAAGAGCAACTAAAAACTCGCGCCACCTAGATCTCCTTGAGGAATGTTATGAGTGAAATCGCAAAGGAATCCGGTGGGACTGGCCCGTCCCACCGGAGTGTCGAGGCTGGTGTCGCCGTCGCTGTCGGCATCTTCGGCCTCATCGTCGTTATCGGCAGCCTGTCGGTCGGCGTGGGCTGGGGCGACGATGGGCCGAAGGCTGGATTCTTCCCGTTCTACATTGGCGTCATCATCATCCTCTCGGCGGTGGTCAATCTGGTCACCCTGTTCAGGGCGGCGAACGACCACGGCTTGTTCGCCACTTGGGAGCAACTCGGCAAGGTCACGTCGGTGGTGATACCGACGGCGATCTACGTCGCCACCATTCCTTTCATTGGGATCTACGTGGCGTCGGCGCTTCTGATTGGCGCCTTCATGATGTGGTTCGGCAAATATCGCTGGTCGATCGCGATACCCGTCGCGATCCTGGTGCCGGTGCTCACGTTCTTGTTCTTTGAGCGCTGGTTTCTCGTTCCTCTGCCGAAGGGTCCGCTCGAACGTTTGTTGGGGTTCTAGGCGCTTCCGAAAGCTGGAGCCGTGTCCGGCGAGCCGGACACGGTACGTAAGGTGGGGGCTGTGATCCGTTTTTGGATTGCAGTGTGAAGGGGCAGTACGCCGCGTGGCATCGCCGGCGGGTTTAGGGAAGTACCGAAATGTTCGACGATATCGGCAATTTGATGCATGGCTTTGCGGTCGTTCTCCAGCCGCAAAACCTTCTTCTGATGGTGGTTGGCATCGTCCTCGGCGTGATCGTCGGGGTGCTGCCAGGTCTGGGCGGCGCCAACGGCGTGGCCATCCTGCTGCCGCTGACGTTCTCAATGTCGCCGACATCGGCGATCATCATGCTGTCCTGCATCTACTGGGGCGCGCTATTCGGCGGCGCCATCACATCGATTTTGTTCAACATACCCGGTGAGCCTTGGTCGGTGGCGACTACGTTCGACGGCTATCCGATGGCGCAGCAAGGCCGCGCCGGCGAGGCGCTGACCGCCGCCTTCACGTCTTCTTTCGTCGGCGCGCTTTTTGCCGTCATCATGATCACGCTGGTGGCGCCGCTGGTCGCGAGTTTCGCATTGCGCTTCGGTCCGGCGGAAATCTTTTCGGTCTACTTTCTCGCCTTCTGCAGCTTCGTCGGCTTGAGCAAGGAACCACCGTTCAAGACCATCGCCGCGATGATGATCGGCTTCGCGCTCGGCGCGGTCGGCCTCGACCAGGTGACCGGCCAGTTACGCCTGACCTTCGGTTTCGAGACGCTGCTCGGCGGTTTCGACTTCCTGATCGCGGTCATCGGCCTGTTCGGCATCGGTGAGATCCTCCTCACGATGGAGGAGGGCTTAAGCTTCCGCGGTAAATCTGCCAAGATTGACCTCAAGGTGGTGGTCCAGACCTGGAAGCAACTGCCGCGCTACTGGATGCTGTATCTGCGCTCCTGCATGATCGGTTGCTGGATGGGCATCAGCCCGGCCGGCGCCACACCAGCGTCTTTCATGAGCTACGGCATCGCCAAGCGTATCTCCAAGCGCGGCAAGTATTTCGGCAAGGGCGAGATCGAAGGCGTGATCGCGCCTGAAACGGCCGCCCATGCGGCCGGTACCGCCGCGTTGCTGCCGATGCTCGCGCTCGGCGTGCCGGGTTCGCCGACCGCGGCGGTGCTGCTCGGCGGCCTGCTGATCTGGGGATTGCAGCCAGGTCCGCTGCTGTTTGTCGAACAGACCGAATTCGTCTGGGGTCTGATCGCCAGCATGTATATGGGCAACATCGTAGGCTTGATCGTGGTGTTGACCTGCGTGCCGCTGTTTGCCGCGATCCTGCGCATTCCTTTCAGTGTCATCGCGCCGATCATCCTCGTGCTCTGCGCCATCGGCGCCTACACGGTGAACAACAATACCTTCGACGTGGTGATGATGCTGGTGTTCGGCGTCCTCGGCTACTTCATGAAGAAAGCTAATTATCCGCTGGCGCCGATGGTGCTCGCGATCGTGCTTGGCGATAAAGCCGAAGAATCGTTCCGCCAATCGCTGCTGGGTTCGCAGGGCAGTTTGGGCGTGTTCTTCTCCAATGGGCTGGTCGCAACCGTCATGACACTCGGGCTGATCGCGCTGTTCTGGCCAATCCTTCAGGACGGCTGGACCCGGCTGCGTGGCAGCAGGGACGGGCTGCGGCCGGCACAATAGGCGCCGCGCCGATGCCGAGGCACGTCGAAAAACCCTTGTCGCAGGCGGTTAAACGCCTGTGTGGCAAGGGGAAACTGCACAAGCCCGTTGCGCCGTCGTGCGCATCTGGCATATTGTATACCAGCCATGAGTAGCCGAGAGCGTACACCCCGTCGCGTCAGTTCGCGTGCCCGCGGTATCGAAGCCGCCCGCGCGCCGCTGGCCGTCCAGCCTGCGCTGCAGCCGATCGACGTGACGCCGAGCTTCAAGCACAAAGCCTATGCGGCGCTGAAAAACGCCATCGTGGCGATGGACATCTATCGCAGCCGCGAGGACATCCGCCTCGACGAGCGCAAGCTGGCGCAGGATTTCGGCATCAGCCGCACCCCGGTGCGCGAGGCCATGGCGCAGCTCGAGAGCGAAGGCTTCGTGCGGTTGGTGCCGCGCCGCGGCATCTACGTCGTGCGCAAGACCAAGCGCGAGGTGATCGAAATGATCACCGCCTGGGCAGCGCTTGAGAGCATGGCGGCACGTCTGATCACACAGACCGCGACGGCCGACCAAATCGCCGCGTTGCGCAAGATGTTCACCACCTTCGAAAGCGGCAAGGTTCGCGCTCACCTCGACGAATATTCCGAGGTCAACATCGAATTCCACCAGAGCATCATCAAGCTCAGCGGCAACCGCGTGCTGATCGATCTGGCGGAAAATCTCTTCACCCACATGCGCATGATCCGGCGCAAGACCATCGTCGAGAAGGATCGCGCCGACCGTTCGATGCGCGACCACATGAACATCATCGAAGCCCTTGAGGCGCGCTCGACCGATCGCGCCGAAGAACTGGTGCGTGACCACGCGCTCGGCTTGGCCGATCACGTGGAAAAATTTGCCGATTATCTGGACTGAAAGTCCGAGCAGGACACTGACGGAGAATTCCTATGGCTGACGCAGCAGTGAAACCGAAATCCGAAACGGCCGCAGAAGAGCGGGAGCAGACCGACGGCTTTCACCTCATCATCGACGCGCTCAAGCTCAACGGCCTCACCACGATCTACGGCGTGCCGGGCATCCCGATCACGGACTTTGGCCGCATGGCGCAGGCCGAAGGCATCCGAGTCCTGTCCTTCCGTCATGAACAGAACGCCGGCTATGCCGCCTCGATCGCCGGCTTTCTCACGAAAAAACCCGGCGTTTGCCTCACCGTATCGGCGCCAGGTTTCCTTAACGGCCTGACCGCGCTGGCGCACGCCACCACCAACTGCTTTCCGATGATCCTGATTTCGGGCTCTTCCGAGCGCGAGGTCGTCGACCTGCAGCAGGGCGACTACGAAGAGATGGACCAGCTCGCCATCGCCAAGCCGCTCTGCAAGGCGGC
>JANMSH010000254.1:0-5396 GCA_031389105.1 Hyphomicrobiales bacterium | reverse complement strand
TCTAAGGCCCCGCGATGCGATTTCTATTCTATTGCGCCGTGTTGCTCGTCGCCGCCGGCAGCGTGGTGTTCGGGCTCGACTGGGTGTCGGCGCCGATGCCGGCGATGCCGGAAAACAAGAACATCGTCTTCGTTCCGCCGCCTCCGCCATCTCTGCCGCCACGCGCAGCGCCGGTGCCGGCCGCTGTGCCGAGTGCGCCGTCAGTACCGCAGCCAGTTCCCGTAGCACCGTCAGCGCCGCCCGCGCCGGTGGCCGCCGCGCCGAACCCGCCTGCCGAGGCTTCACCGCCACCCGTCGTGGCCGCAGCACCGCGACTGCGATGCGATGTCGACGTCTGCGCCGCCGCCTATCGTTCGTTCCGGGAGTCGGATTGCACTTACAATCCGAGCTTCGGCCCGCGCCGGCTCTGCATCAAAGGCGATCCGGCGAAATTCGCCAACGAGACTCCCGCTGCGCCGCCGCCGCCCGTAAACCCGGCCGCGGCCGCCGCCGAGCCCGGATCGATCGTCGCGCCCGAGCCTGGTTCGTCGTCATCGGCTGGGCTAAGCGCAGGACGCTGCAATGTCAGCGCCTGCGCGACGGCCTATCCGCGCTCGTTCCGCGAAGCAGATTGCACTTTTAATCCGGGCTCCGGGCCGCGCCGCGTCTGCGAGAAGTAGCCGCTTACGGCAGCTTCACGATCTCGACCCAGTTCGGATTCTTCCCCATCGGATATTCCTTGAGCTTGGTCAGCTTGCCGGTTTTGGCGTCGATCGCGTAGCTGGTCACGCTGTTGGACAATTGACCGGCCGCCAACAAAAACTTGCCGGACGGATCGATGTTGAATCCGCGCGGCTGCTTCTCGGTCGGGTAGGTGTCTATTGCGGTCAGCGCGCCGGTTTTCGGATCGACTTTGAAAGCAGCAAGCGTGCTGGTGGTGCGCTCGGTGGCGTAGAGATATTTGCCGTCCGGTGTGAGATGGATATCGGCCGCCCATGGCTTGCCGGAGAAGTCCTTGGGCAATGCGCTCGCGACCTGGGTTTCCTTTTTCAGCGTGCCGGTCTTGGCGTCCCACGGAAACACGTAGATCGAGGCGTCGAGTTCGTTGAGCAGATAGACGAACTTCTTGTTCGGCGAAAACACCAGATGGCGCGGGCCGGCTTTGGCCTTGACGCTGACGGTCGGCGGATCGTTCGGCGTCAGTTTACCGGTCTTGGCGTCGAATTTCTGCTGATAGACGACGTCGCCGCCGAGGCTGGTGTGCAGCACATATTTGTTCGACGGATCGGGCAGAATGGCGTGTGCGTTCGGCTGCGTCGCGATGGTCTGGCTCGCTGCCTGCACGACGCCGTTCGGCCCGATTGGATTGACCGTGATCTTGTTGCCGCCATAGGACGCGCTCAGCAGAAACTTGCCGCTGCGGTCGGCCGCGACATAGGCCATCGAATCGGCCAGCGGGCCGGGGCCGACCAGCGTCAGCTTTCCCGTTTTGGCGTCGATCGCGAAGGTCACCGCGGTGAACGGTTCGTTGCGCAGGCCGACATAAAGACGCTTTTTGTCGGGGCTGACCGCCATTGGCAGCGAGCCGCCGCGCTTCTCCGGACCCGGCACCGCCGTGGTTCCGACCGGCGTAAGATCGCCGTTCGCTTTCAATTCGAGGACGGTGACGTCCTGGCTGTCCGAACTTCCGACATAAACGAAGGTGGCGGCGTTAGCGGTTGTGATTGCAAATACCATGGCTGACATCAGGCTTATGGATCGTGTCAGGCGTACCACTGGCCCAGCTTGATTCCCCATTTTTCCCCTCCCAGTTTTTTGTTGTCGCGGTAGGAATATTCCCTGCACAGTCATCATATCACCATATCTCATTGGATTGGCAAGCGGGCGCCGGGTGGCGGCTTTCGCTGCCTTTAAGAACGTTAGGTCTGGGACGATGGGGCTGCCGTTACATCGCGCGTTGCGGTGCGCTCTGCAGAATTTCATGGAGCTGCTTGTCGTAGAACTTGGCGTTGCCGGTGGTGCCGTGGCCGCTGTTCTGCTCGCTTGCCGGGATCAGATACAGCTTGCCGTTCTTTACCTGTTTGATCGCGCGCTCCATCACGCCGGTTTCCGGCGGATTGCGTTCGTCGTCGGCGGCATTGATCGCCAGCAGCGTCGCCTGAATCTTATCGAGCCCGGCCGCTGCGTTGTAGTCCTTCGAGGATTCCCAGGCATAGAGGAAGTCATTGGCATCGGCGGGCGCCGGCGCGGCCAGCCGCGCGTCGACGATCTTGTCGGCGGCCTCGCGGGTCGGCGCCGCTTTCTGGAAGGACAGCGTGCCGCCGTTTGTGGCGATGGCGAAGAACACGTTGGCGAGCTTCAGCGAGCCGGGCTGTTTGGTGTAATTGCCACCGGCGTATTCAGGATCTTGCCGGATCGTTTCCAGCATCATCCGCCGCAGCATCCAGTTACGGCTCGCCATCTCGGTCGGCTGCGATGCCATCGGCACGACCACATCCATGCTGTCGGGATATTTTTGCGCCCACAGCCAGGCGTGCATGCCGCCCATCGAATTGCCGAGCACCAGGCGCAGATGCTTGATGCCGAGCCCTTCCTTGATCAGTCGGTACTGCGCGTCGACCATGTCGGCGTAGCTGTATTTCGGGAATTTCGTTTTCAGCCCGTCGGACGGCTTGCTGCTTTTGCCGTGGCCGACCGCGTCGGGAAGGATGATGAAATATTTGGTGGCGTCGAGCGGCTGTCCGGCGCCGAACAATTCGCCGGCGAAAGTGGGCGTCAATAGACTGCCGGCAGCGCCGCCGGTGCCGTGCAGAACCAGCACCGGCTGGCCGGTGGGTTCGCCGATCGTGGTGTAAGCGAGCCGCAGCTCCGGCATCGTCTCGCCGGTGTGGAATTTGAAATCGCGCGCGATCCACGTGCCTTGCTTCGGCGCGGGATAATCGGCGGCCGAAGCCGCAACGGATGTCAGCATGAATGCCAGCCCAGCCATTGCCTTGAAGAAAGTCATGGCGTTTCCCCGGGAAGACGCGCGGTTTTTTGCGCGGTTTTGCCGAGGCTACACCAAGGAAGATGGTTGCGGGAGGGGGCTTCTTACTCCTCTCCCACAAAGGGAGAGCGGCCGAGGAGCTACCGCTGCGCGACCTTGTCGAGCTTGGGCTTGTCGTTCTTGGACAGCTTGCGCGCTGCCAGTTGCTGACTCACGGCCTTGTCGCCGGAGGAAGCGGACGCCTTCGCGGTTTCCGGCTTGGCGGCTGTCGTGGCGGCGGTTTTGGTCGAGGTCTTGTTCGAGGTCTTGGTCACGGCTTTGGCGACCTGCGTTGCAACAGTCTTGGTAACAGCTTTGGCAACGTCCTTGGCCACGCTCTTGACCGCGTTCTTGGCGACTTCGATCACCGCGGTGACGCGCGAGCCCTGCTTGGAGATATTGATTTGCGCGGACGACGGCGCTGCCGCCGCGACTTTTATTTGCGGCGACGATGGCGACGATGGCGACGCGACGATGCGCAGGCGCGCAGGCGTCGACACCGGACCCTGATGTGTCAGCGGCGACGGCTGCGGCATTGGAATGGTGTCGGGCGCAGCGGCCCATGCGTAGAGTCCGGCGGATTCCTGGCACGGCGCGCTGCGCGGCAGCCGCTGGCCGGGATGCGCCGCGGAAGCCGCGGTCCAGTTTTCGGCGGCGTGACCAGTGATGGTCTTGACGTAGCCTTGGGTTTCTTCCGGCAGCTTGCCCTTCTTCTGCAGCCAATCCTGGATGCGCTTGGGGCCGGCATTATAGGCGGCAGCGGCGAGGCCGAGATTGCCGAACTGGCCGATCAACTCGCGCAGTAAACGCGCGGAGGCTGGAATCGCCTGCAAAGGGTCGAACGGATTTTCCAGGCCCATGCTGGCGGCGGTTGCGGGCATGAACTGCGCGACGCCTTGCGCGCCGGCGGAACTCACGACGCCAGGCCGGAAGCGGCTTTCCTGGAACAGCAGGCTGATGAAAAACGGAACCGGCAGGTCGTTCTTCTCCGCAGCCTGTGTGAGCGTGTCGCAAACTTCTTGATGCGAGCGATGCACCACCGGCTTTGGAATCGGCGGCAGCGGAATGATTTCGGGCTCGGTGGGTTTATCCGTCTTGGGCGCATCGAGCGCGAGTTCCGACGGGGTCGCGCCAATCGGGATGTGGGCGTGCACCGATTCGGCACTGCCGGTATCGGCGGGCACGGGTTGCGCGACGATTTCCTTGTCGCCTTTGGCCGAGCCGGTGAAACTATCGAGCGAGAATTTGGGGTCGGAACCGGTCGCGCCGGACCACGTCATCAAGCAAACACACGCAGGCACGAACAGATGCCGCATTTCTTGCTATCCTCACGTCATATGGCGTGCCGCGCGTCGTGCCGCCCGCAAAAAAATGGTGTGAGGAGAGGCCCCCTCGCGATGCACTTTAGTGCAATCAGAATGGGACAGATTTAGGACGAAATGAAAAGCGCGCGCCGCGTTCTCGCCGCAGTTCCATCAACAAAGTTCCGTCGCCGATTTCAATAAACCACTACGCTCCGGATCGACTTGCCTTCGTGCATCAGATCGAAGGCGTCGTTGATCTTGTCGAGCGGCATGGTGTGCGTGATCAGATCGTCGATGTTGATCTTGCCTTCCATGTACCAGTCGACGATCTTCGGCACGTCGGTGCGGCCGCGCGCGCCGCCGAAGGCGGTGCCTTTCCACACGCGTCCGGTGACCAATTGGAAAGGCCGCGTCGCGATTTCCTGACCCGATCCCGCGACGCCGATGATGATGCTCTCGCCCCAGCCGCGGTGGCAGCATTCCAGCGCCTGACGCATCACATTGACGTTGCCGATGCATTCGAATGAGAAATCCGCGCCGCCGCCGGTGAGATCGACGATGGCCTGCACGACCTTGTCGTTGCCGACGTCCTTCGGGTTGATGAAATGCGTCATGCCGAATTTCTTCGCCATGGCGACGCGATCAGGATTGAGATCGATGCCGATGATCTTGTCGGCGCCGGCGATGCGGGCGCCCTGCACGACGTTGAGCCCGATGCCGCCGAGGCCGAACACCGCGACATTGGCGCCGGGCCAGACTTTCGCGGTGTTGATGACGGCGCCGATGCCGGTGGTGACGCCGCAGCCGATGTAGCAAATCTTGTCGAACGGCGCGTCCTCGCGGACTTTGGCCAGCGCGATCTCAGGCAGCACGGTGAAATTGGCGAAGGTCGAACAGCCCATGTAGTGGAACACCGGATCGCCGTCGCATTTGAAGCGGGAGGTGCCGTCCGGCATCACGCCTTTGCCTTGCGTGGCGCGGATCGCGGTGCACAGATTCGAGCGCTGCAACAGGCAGGTTTTGCATTGCCGGCATTCGGGCGTGTACAGCGGGATGACGTGGTCGCCCATTTTCAGCGACGTCACGCC
>JANMSH010000240.1:0-2686 GCA_031389105.1 Hyphomicrobiales bacterium | reverse complement strand
GGCGCCAGCTTGGCCAGCGCGTTGGCGATCTTGAGCGTAAAGCTCTCCTTGCGCAGGCTGCCGACGATCACGACGATGTTGTTGACGGCCATGAGATTTCCTTTTTGAGGCTGGGTGCCGGAACGGTTTGCCCGACATCCTAGCCACGCCGGGCGAAACGATGCAAGTGCATGAATCGCGAACTCAAACGCATCGCTGTCAAAAAGGAGGAAAAGTCAGCGTCGATCCACTGGAGTTGCGTCTCGGTCGGCTAACAATCGGCGCGACAGGGATTTTGGCGCGATCGTTCAAGTCGTCCGACGATTGATCGCTTATAGTTCGTCGAAGGAGATTGGCATGCGTTTCACGCTCAACGGCAAAGAGTTGGATATCCCTTCCGCGTTCGCGGAAGATCGCCTGTTGTGGCTGCTTCGCGACCATTTTTCCCTGAATGGCCCCAAATATGGATGCGGCGTCGGCGCGTGCGGTGCTTGCGTCGTTCATGTCGATGGCGAAGCGCAACGGTCCTGCCTGTTGATGGCCGGGGATGTTGCCGGTCGCAGGGTCGTTACGCTGGAGCACCTTGGCGCCGGCCGCGACGGCGGCCTGCATCCCCTACAGAAAGCCTGGATCGATGCCAGTGTGCCGCAGTGCGGATACTGCCAGAACGGACAAATCATGACGGCCGCGGCGCTGCTTGCGGCAAAACCGGAGGCGACGGCGCGCGACATTTCCGTAGCAATGGATGACGTGATTTGCCGATGCGGCACGCAACAGCGCATCAGGACCGCAGTCGTTGCGGCACAAACCTCAATCAGAAGGGAATCGCGATGATCTTGTCGCGACGCAAGGTTCTCAAGGGCCTCGGTTGGGCCGGTGCCGGACTGACAGCCATCGCCGGGCCGGCCTACGCGCTGGCTCCGTGGCCCGCGTTGCCGTACCGCAAGGCGCCGTCGGCAGATGATGCCGCCGCCTGGATAAGCCTGCGGCCCGATGGTCGCGTCGAACTTGTGCTGCCGCGTACCGAGATCGGACAGGGGATCGCCGTGTCCTTTCGCCAGATCGTCGCAGAGGAGACAGGCTTTCCGCTCGAGCGGGTGGTGGCCATTCATCCCCGCAGCGATTGGTTGCCGCCGACGCGCGCGACCGTCGGGTCGGACTCGATCAAGGATTTTGGCCCGCTCCTGGCTCAGGCATCCGCTGCATTGGCGGCGGCGCTGAAGCAGGACGGCGTTGATTCCGCGGCGCCGCCATCTGGCGGCTGGGCAGCCTTCGTGGCGAAGCCACGGATTCTCGCTGCTGCCGCGATCAATGCGGCCCAGCCGGTGTCGTTCAAGCGCGGTGCGGCACGACACGTTGTCGGTAAACCCGCCGCCACGGATCAGATCCGTGCCATCGTGACCGGTGATACGCCCCTCTATGCCGACGACGTGCGTCTGCCGGGCATGGCCTTCGCGGCAGCACTGCGCGCGCCCCGGCTGGAAGCGACGCTCGACAACGTTGATGATACCGCTGCCCACGCCATCCAGGGTTATCTGGGCCTTCACCTTGTCAAGACAGGCGCCTTTGTCGCAGCTGCGACACGAGGCAGCCTTGAGCGATGCGTTGCAGCGGTCAAGGCTGCGTGGGTGGGTGGCGATGTCGCCAGCGACGTCATCGCCAGGTCGATTGATATTGATTCGGGATTGTCGCGCGGCGCGCTCGAGCATGTGATTGTTCAATCGGGGACGCTGTCGGAGCCGTTCGATATCGATCTTCGTCTCGATGTGCCGATGGCGGCCCATGGCTCAATGGAGCCACGCACGGCCGTCGCCCGCTTCGATGAGCATGGCCGCCTCGAAATATGGACCGGAACGCAGGACGTGACATTCGTCCACTCGGTCGTCGCGAAGGCGATGCGGTTGAGTTCCGACCGGGTCGTCGTTCACGGTTGTCGGGTCGGCGGTGGATTTGGCGGGAAGACGATCTGCGTGCAGGAACTGGACGCCGCGCTGCTTGCTCAAGTGCTCAAGAGGCCAGTCAAGGTCCAATGGACGCGGATCGACGAGTTTCGCGAAGGATTCCATCGTCCGCCGTCGTCGCACCGAATCAGGGCGCGGCTGACGCCGGATGGCCGTCTGGACAATTGGCATCATGCATTTCGCTCCGGCCACGTGATTTTCACGTCCGCAGCCATGGGCACCGCGCTGCAGTTTGCAACGAGCTTCGTCGGCGATCCGGGCGTCTCGCGCGGCGCCCTCCCGCCCTATGTGTCCGCTAACACGCGTGTCGAGTTTGAAGATGTGCGGCTCCCCGTTCATACCGGGCCGTGGCGCAGCCTCGGCGCTGCGTCCAATATCTGGGCAATCGAGACGGCGATAGACGCCCTTGCGCGCAAGCGCCGCGAGGATGGCGTCGCATTCCGGCGGCGGCTTATTGCGCCACGGTGGCCTCGCCTGAGCCGCGCGCTGGACCGCGTTGCCGCAGCGGCGAACTGGCCAGCCCTTAAATCGTCGCCCGATATCGGTTACGGTGTTGCCTGCGGAATTTACAAGGATATGTCCTATGCCGGTGTGATCGCCGAAGTGACGCGCTCGCGTGGGCGCATGCGGGTGACCAAGCTCTGGTGCGCTCATGATTGCGGATTGATCATCAACCCCGATCAAGTCCGCGCGCAGGTCGAAGGCAATCTGGTCTGGGGGCTCGGCATGGCCTTGCACGAGGAACT
>JANMSH010000238.1:0-7661 GCA_031389105.1 Hyphomicrobiales bacterium | reverse complement strand
CGCTAAGCCTTTGCCGGATTGCGGCGCGGGGCTGGTCCTAGCCTCAGCGGGCGTGGCGGAATTGGTAGACGCGCTGGATTTAGGTTCCAGTGGCGAAAGTCGTGGGGGTTCGAGTCCCTCCGCCCGCACCAAGCCTGAAGTTATTTCTACTACGGCGCGGTTAGTCCGCGATGCTTGAGTTCAACATCAAAGAAGTGTGGTCAATGCAAGTTACCGAAACGCTGTCCGAAGGCCTCAAGCGCGAATTCAAGGTGGTAGTTCCCGCCGCCGAACTCGACGCCAAAGTGAACTCGCGCCTGGACGAGATGAAGGATCGCGTCCGCATCAACGGCTTTCGCCAGGGCAAGGTGCCGGTCGCGCATCTCAAGCGGATGTATGGCCGTTCGGCGATGGCCGAGGTGATCGAGGCGACGGTGCGAGACACCAATAACCAGATCGTCAGCGAGCGCGGTTTCAAGCTGGCCTCCGAGCCGAAGGTGACGCTGCCGACCGAGCAGGACGCGGTGGAGAAGCTGATCGCCGGCGAGAGCGACCTCGACTACACGATGGCGCTGGAGATCGTGCCGGACATCAAGCTCGCCGACTTCAAGACCTTCAAGCTCACCAAGCTCACCAGCGAGGTTGCGGACTCGGAAGTCGACGAGGGCATCGCCCGCATCGCCGACCAGAACAAGCCTTACACGCCGAAGGCCGCGGGCGAGAAAGCGGCCAAGGACGATCGCGTCACCATTTCCTATGCCGGCACCATCGATGGCGTGGCGTTCGAAGGAGGCACCGGCGACGACGCCCCGGTGCTGATCGGATCGAACACCTTCATCCCCGGTTTCGAAGACCAGATCATCGGCATGTCCGCCGGCGAGACCCGCACATTGAAAGTGAAATTCCCCGAGCACTACCAGGCCGAAGCGCTAGCGGGTAAAGACGCCGAATTCGTCGTCACCGCCAAGTCGATCGAGGCGCCCGGCACGGTTGCCACCGACGACGAGTTCGCCAAATCGCTCGGTCTTGATTCGATCGCCAAGCTGCGCGACGCCGTCAAGGAGCGCATCGCGCAGGACCACAGCGCGATGTCGCGCCAGAAGGTTAAACGCGCTCTGCTCGATGAACTCGACAAGAGCCACAAGTTCGAGCCGCCGCCATCTCTGGTCGAAGAAGAATTCGACCGGGTCTGGAAGTCGGTGCTGCAGGAGCTCGAAACGGAGAAGAAGACCTTTGCCGACGAAAATACCACCGAGGAAAAGGCCAAGGCTGAATACCGTGCCATCGCCGAACGCCGCGTGCGGCTCGGCCTAGTGCTGGCCGAGATCGGCGAGAAGAACGCCATCACGGTGACCGAAGAGGAATTGAACCGCGCTTTGATGGAACGGGTCCGCCAATTCCCCGGCCAGGAGCAAAAGGTATTCGATTATTTCCGGCAAAATCAACAGGCGATCGCGTCCATGCGGGCGCCAATTTTTGAGGAAAAGGTGGTCGACTTCCTGCTCGAACTGGCCGACGTGACAGAAAACAAGGTGTCGCGCGAAGAGCTGTTCAAAGAAGACGAATCGGCGGCGGCCTGAGTCGCATGATCAAAAGCGGGGACCGGTTTTCGGGTCGGATCATGCGAGCGCAAGCCGGCGCCGCCGTTGCTCCTTGCGGTGGGCGATCCTGGGAAATAGATCATGCCGACACGACGGGGAGGCTAAGCTAGCCTGTAGCCGCTCGTGATTCGCGTGAAGGAGCCGAAATGAGAGATCCGGTCGATACCTATATGAACTACCTCGTGCCGATGGTGGTGGAACAGACCAACCGCGGCGAGCGGTCCTATGACATCTATTCAAGGCTGTTGAAGGAACGGATCATCTTCATCACCGGTCCGATCGAGGACGGCGTAGCGACGCTGATCGTGGCGCAGCTTTTGTTCCTCGAAGCGGAAAATCCGAAAAAAGAACTCTCGATGTACATTAATTCGCCGGGCGGGGTGGTGACCTCGGGGATGGCGATTTATGACACCATGCAGTTCGTGCGCCCGCCGGTGTCGACGCTATGCGTTGGCCAGGCGGCTTCGATGGGTTCGTTGCTGCTCGCCGCTGGTGCCAAGGACATGCGTTTTGCGCTGCCCAACGCGCGCATCATGGTCCACCAGCCGTCAGGCGGGTTCCAGGGTCAGGCAACCGATATCATGCTGCATGCGCAAGAAATTCTGAATCTCAAAAAGCGGCTTAACGAGATCTACGTCAAACATACCGGCCAATCGCTGAAGAAAATCGAGGACGCACTCGAGCGCGATTACTTCCTCACGGCCGACATGGCCAAGGATTTCGGTTTGGTCGATAAAGTGATCGCGGCGCGGCCGGAGGAAATGATCCCGAAACCGGCCTGAGTTTTGTCCGCTTGAAACTGCCGCCTCAAGGTTCCCTTGGCGGTTCCGTCCAGCGAGACGAGCGAAAACACCGTGCCTCGGTAGGGCCGTTAAACCGGTTGTGAGTGCGACGTTATCGTTAATAGAATGTTGATTATCATGCCGTTAGCATGCTTGGCTTAGAGTGGTAGGGGAGCAGTTGGGTTTGCAGGCCACCCGCTAATTGGCCGCCGTGCCGGTGGATCGGCGCGAAACTTGCTTCGTACGGTGTGTCGCGGCAGACCTTGAGCGTCGCCGATCACGGAGAGTACGGACGAGAGTTACGGAGAATGGAATGAGCAAAGTCGGCGGCAGCGATTCCAAGAACACCCTCTATTGCTCGTTCTGCGGCAAGAGCCAGCACGAAGTGCGCAAGCTCATCGCCGGCCCGACAGTGTTCATCTGCGACGAGTGCGTCGAACTCTGCATGGACATCATTCGCGAGGAAAACAAATCCTCGCTCGTGAAGTCGCGCGATGGCATTCCGACGCCCAAAGAAATCTGCAAGGTGCTCGACGATTATGTCATCGGTCAGCAGCATGCCAAGCGCGTGCTCTCGGTGGCCGTGCACAACCACTACAAGCGGCTCAATCACCAGACCAAGCATAACGACGTCGAGCTCGCGAAGTCGAATATCCTGCTGATCGGACCGACCGGTTCGGGCAAGACGCTGCTGGCGCAGACGCTGG
Source organism: Hyphomicrobiales bacterium (assembly GCA_031389105.1). Classification (GTDB taxonomy): domain Bacteria; phylum Pseudomonadota; class Alphaproteobacteria; order Rhizobiales; family Xanthobacteraceae; genus Pseudolabrys. Next base: position 4,592 of record JANMSH010000238.1, on the reverse strand, counting down.
CGCGCATTCTCGACGTGCCGTTCACGATGGCAGACGCCACCACGCTGACCGAAGCCGGCTATGTCGGCGAGGACGTGGAGAACATCATCCTCAAGCTGCTGCAATCGGCCGACTACAACGTCGAGCGCGCGCAGCGCGGCATTGTCTATATCGACGAAATAGACAAGATTTCCCGCAAGTCGGATAACCCGTCGATCACCCGCGACGTGTCGGGTGAGGGCGTGCAGCAGGCTCTGCTCAAGATCATGGAAGGCACCATCGCGTCGGTGCCTCCGCAGGGCGGCCGCAAGCATCCGCAGCAGGAATTCCTGCAGGTCGACACCACCAACATTCTGTTCGTCTGCGGCGGCGCGTTCTCCGGGCTCGAGAAGATCATCTCGGCGCGCGGCCGCTCCACCTCGATCGGCTTCTCGGCCAAGGTGCTGGCGCCGGAAGACCGCAAGCAGGGCGAAATCTTCCGCGAGGTCGAGCCCGAGGATCTGCTCAAGTATGGCCTGATCCCGGAATTCGTCGGCCGTCTGCCGGTGGTGGCGACGCTCGAAGATCTCGACGAAGCCTCGCTCAAGAAAATTCTGGTCGAGCCCAAGAACGCCTTGGTCAAGCAGTACCAGCGGCTGTTCGTAATGGAGTCGATCGATCTCACGCTGGCCGAAGAAGCGCTTGGCGCCATCGCCCGCAAGGCGATCGAACGCAAGACCGGTGCGCGCGGGTTGCGCTCCATCATGGAGACCATCCTGCTAGACACTATGTTCGACCTGCCAAGCCTGGAGGGCGTCGAGGAAGTCGTGATCTCCAAGGAAGTGGTCGAGGGAACCGCCCGGCCGCTCTACATCTATGCCGACCGCAGCGACCGGACCGCGGAGTCCGGCAGCGCCAGCGCTTAGATTAGATCGCTCAAGTACCTGTGGGCGGAAGCCCGGCCACAGGGAAAAGCCCGCCGAATCACGCAGTTAGCGGTATGATTTGGCCGTACGGCCCGCCTTAACGTGAAAATCGGGCCTTACTTGCAGAGCCTGTAGCGTCATCCTACGTATAGTGTCGGAAGCGAACTGGCGTACGAAAGTTCGTAGTATCTCGACTGGGTGAGGGGTTTCTCGGCCCTTCCGGCAGTGCATCGGGCGATCCAAACGCTCACGCCTCCTTGCCCATCCTTCTCGGCACTGTTCTCTCGATGCCGCAGCCGCGGGTCCAAGGAACAGGGGCACAACAAAAAAGGACAAGCGCCAATGACCAGTAAGCCACGACCCCAGTTGCAGCCCGGCGAAACGCGCGCCTATCCGGTTCTGCCGCTGCGCGACATCGTGGTGTTTCCGCACATGATCGTCCCGCTGTTCGTCGGCCGTGAAAAGTCGATCAAGGCGCTCGAAGAAGTCATGCGCTCCGACACCTTTATTTTACTCGCGACGCAGAAGAATGCATCCGATGACGATCCGTCCACCGAGTCGATCTTCGAGGTCGGCACGCTGGCGAGCGTCCTGCAATTGCTGAAGCTGCCCGACGGCACCGTAAAGGTGCTGGTCGAAGGCGCCACGCGCGCGAAGGTGCTCAAGTACACCGACCGCCAGGATTATTACGAAGCCGATGCCACCGCGCTCGCCGACGATTTAGGCGACAGCGTGGAAGCCGAGGCGATGGCGCGTTCGGTCGTCACCGAATTCGAAAATTACGTGAAGCTGAACAAGAAGGTGTCGCCCGAAGTCGTCGGCGTCATTCAGCAGATCGAGGATTACGCCAAGCTCGCCGACACTGTGGCTTCGCATTTGGCCGTGAAGATTCCTGATAAGCAGGAAATCCTGGAGACGCCCGTCGTCACCCAGCGCCTGGAGCGTGTGCTTGGCCTGATGGAAAGTGAGATCTCCGTCCTGCAGGTGGAAAAGCGCATCCGGACCCGCGTCAAGCGACAGATGGAGAAGACCCAGCGCGAGTACTACCTCAACGAACAGATGAAGGCGATCCAGAAGGAGCTCGGCGACGAAGAAGGCCGCGACGAGCTGGCAGAACTGGAAGACAAGATCAAGAAGACCAAGCTCTCGAAGGAAGCCCGCGAGAAGGCCACGCACGAACTCAAGAAACTGCGTCAGATGTCGCCGATGTCTGCCGAAGCCACCGTCGTGCGCAACTATCTCGATTGGCTGCTTTCGATTCCGTGGAACAAGAAGAGCAAGGTCAAGAAGGATTTGTCCGCCGCCGAGACCATTCTCGATGCCGATCACTACGGCTTGGAGAAGGTCAAGGAACGCATCGTCGAGTATCTCGCCGTGCAGCAGCGCGCTAACAAACTGACGGGACCGATTCTGTGTCTGGTCGGGCCTCCGGGCGTCGGCAAAACCTCGCTCGGCAAGTCGATCGCGAAAGCGACCGGCCGTGAGTTCGAGCGAGTCTCGCTTGGTGGTGTCCGAGACGAGGCCGAGATCCGCGGCCACCGGCGGACCTATATCGGTTCGATGCCCGGCAAGGTCATTCAGTCGATGCGCAAGGCCAAGACTTCGAACCCGCTGTTCCTCTTGGACGAAGTCGACAAGATGGGCGCCGATTTCCGCGGCGATCCGTCCTCCGCTTTGCTCGAGGTGCTCGATCCCGAGCAGAACTCAACGTTCGCCGACCACTATCTTGAGGTCGACTACGATCTGTCCAATGTGATGTTCATCACCACGGCGAATACGCTGAATATCCCGGCGCCGCTGATGGACCGCATGGAGATCATCCGGATCGCCGGCTACACCGAGGACGAGAAGGTCGAGATCGCGCGCAAGCACTTGATCCCGCACGCGGTCGCCAAGCACGGCCTCGAGATGAAGGAATGGTCGATCGACGACGAAGGTCTGTTGCTGATGATCCGCCGCTATACGCGGGAAGCGGGCGTCCGCAGTCTCGAGCGCGAGCTGTCGACCCTGATCCGCAAGGCGGTCAAGGAGCTGATGACCTCGAAGAAGAAGACCATCGCCGTCACCGCGGCGAACATCGGCGACTATCTTGGCGTGGCGAAGTACCGTTACGGCGAGATCGAGGCCGAGGATCTGATTGGCATGGTCACCGGGCTTGCCTGGACCGATGTGGGCGGCGAATTGCTCACCATCGAAGGCGTCATGATGCCCGGCAAGGGCAAGATGACCGTCACGGGCAATCTGCGTGACGTGATGAAGGAGTCGATCTCGGCGGCGGCATCGTATGTCCGCTCGCGCGCGGTTGCCTTCGGCATCGAGCCGCCGCTGTTCGACAAGCGCGACATCCACGTGCACGTGCCGGAAGGCGCGACGCCCAAGGATGGGCCGTCGGCGGGTGTCGCCATGGTCACCGCGATCGTTTCGGTGATGACCGGCATTGCGGTGCGCCGCGACGTCGCGATGACCGGGGAGATTACGCTGCGCGGCCGTGTGCTGCCGATCGGCGGACTGAAAGAGAAGCTGCTGGCTGCGGCCCGCGGCGGCATGAAGACCGTGCTGATCCCGGAGGAGAACGCCAAGGATCTGGTGGAAATCTCCGACACGATCAAAAAGGGCCTGGAGATCATCCCGGTCAACCGCATGGACGAAGTGCTGGCCCACGCGCTGGTGCGAAAGCCGGAGCCGATCGTCTGGGACGAGGAAAGCGCGAAGATGGCGGCCGCTGCCGCCACCACGGGCGAGCCGGTGATCGAGGACGACGGCGGCCTGACCGCGCACTAAGCGCATGATCCCGAAAAGTGGGTACCGGTTTTCGGACAAGATCATGCACGAATAAGCCGGCCGATACGAAACAGAAACGGCGCCGCGAGGCGCCGTTTTCTTTTGGGGTCAGCGTTGCTGGTTTAGCGGCGAGCTTGCTTCGGACGCCCTTTAAGCGATAAACGAATAAAATCGGGCGATTAGCTCAGTTGGTAGAGCGCCTCCTTTACACGGAGGATGTCGGCGGTTCGAGTCCGTCATCGCCTACCAGTTCTCCGGCGGAAAATAAAAACGGCAGGTGAGGGCGCTTATCGCGTCCCCAGCCTGCCGCATATCCCCGGAGGGGCCGGTCTAAAGTGCTTAGACCGACTCTTTCAATTCCTTCGACGCGCGGAACGCGACCTTCTTGGAAGCCTTGATCTGGATCGCTTCGCCAGTGGCCGGGTTGCGGCCCATACGTGCGGCACGCTTGCGCACCTGAAGGATGCCGAGACCGCCGATGCGGATACGCTCGCCCTTCTTCAAGTGCTTCACAATGTTGCCGACGAAATCGCCGAGCACGGCTTCCGCCTGCTTTTTCGACATCTCGTGCGTTTCCGCGAGCGCGGCCGCCAGATGCTTCAGCGTGACAGTGGGCGGTGTCGGGGCTTTTCCAGGAACCGTAGCCATTAGGGGGACCCTCCTCATGAATCCGGGTTTGGCGAAGCGCCAAACACCCTGCCCGCATAGACGATTCGGGGGCACTCTGACCATCGATTCTATCGATAAATAAGGCTTTTTCGCAATTTCGGGGGCGGCTTCGGGTTTGCCTTGACTTGGGATTGGGGCGCCTTTAACTCCAGCCATCGCCCGCGGGGGCGTAGCTCAGTTGGTTAGAGCGCTGCCCTGTCACGGCAGAGGTCGCGGGTTCGAGTCCCGTCGCTCCCGCCATTTTATCAATGACTTAGC
>JANMSH010000193.1:0-2039 GCA_031389105.1 Hyphomicrobiales bacterium | reverse complement strand
GCTGTCGGCTGACCAGGAGGCGGAGCGTATCGCCCATTTGTTGCTCGAGGCCTTGTGCGAGAGCTTCCAGATGGGCGATCAGACGATCGAAATGGGCGCCTCGATCGGTATCGCGATCAGCCCGGACCACGGCACGGATCTCACCGCGCTGATGAAAGCCGCCGATCTGGCCATGTACAAGGCCAAGGCAAACGGCCGTTCGCAGGTCTGCCTCTACGATACCTCGCTGACCGCGGCAGTCGAAGAAAAAGCACGCATCGAGCGCGCACTGCGTCAGTCGGTGGAGCGCGGCGAGCTCGCGCTCGCCATCCAGCCGCTGATTTGCACACGCAACGACGCGGTGGTGGCCGGCGAGGCGCTGGTCCGATGGAATCACCCGGTGGAGGGCTCCATCCTCCCGGACAGCTTCATCTCCATCGCCGAGGAAAGCTGCCTGATCATCCAGATCGGCAATTGGGTGATCGAAGCTGCCGCCAGGACACTCGCACGGTGGCAAGCGGCCGGTCTGCCGCAGCGGCTCACCATCAACATCAGCCCCCGCCAGGTCGAAAGGCCGGATTTTTTCAGCCACTTGCGCGACACCTTCGCCTCGCTCGACGCGCCGTTGTTCATGCTTGAGCTGGAGTTCACCGAGACACTGGCGATGCGGTGTAGCGACGCCGTGATGGTCGGGTTGGGGGCACTGCGCGCGCAAGGCGTGTCGATCGTGATCGACGATTTCGGCGCTGGTTATTCGAACCTGGCTCGGCTGAAGGACATGCCGATCACGCGGGTGAAGCTCGATTCGAGCCTGGTCGCGGATATCGACAGCTGCGAAAGCGGCCGCACGATCGTGTCGGCCGTGATACACCTGATCCATGGGCTTGGCGCCGAGGTGGTCGCGGAAGGGGTCGAGCGCCGCGAGCAGTTCGAAGTGCTGCGTGCGCTCGGCTGCGACGTCGTGCAGGGCTTCATGTTCGCTGAGCCGATGAGCGAGGCGGAGTTCTCAAGCTGGGTCGCCGAACGCTCAAACGATCTCTACGTGGTGCAATCGGCCTAGGCTAACGCGGTTCGCAGGATACGGGCGTAGATTGCCTGTAGCCGGCGCAGATCGTCGATCGCGACGGCTTCGTCGAGCTTGTGCATCGTCGCATTGACCAGACCGAAATCCACCACCGGGCACATGTCGATCAGGAATCGCCCGTCGGATGTTCCTCCGCCGGTCGACAGCTCAGGTATCAGGCCGGTTTCCGCTTCGATCGCGGCCGTGACCAGATCGAACAGGCGTCCGGGCGGCGTCAGGAAAGCTTCGCCGGATATCTTTGCCTCGACCGTCGCGCCCGGCGCCGCCGCTTCGACGGTGCGCCGCACCAGCTCGACCAGATCCGGCCCATTGTGCAAATTGTTGAACCGGATGTTGAGCTGAGCGCTCGCCGCGGCCGGAATGAGGTTGGTCGCATGGGTCGGCGTGGCAAGCGCGGTGAACTCCAGGTTCGACGGCTGGAATGCGTCATTGCCGTCATCCAGATGCAGTGCTTCGAGCGCCGCGATGGCGCGGGCGAGGCCGGCAATCGGATTGTCGGCCCGGTGGGGATAAGCGACATGGCCCTGCGTTCCCGGCACGCTGATCCACATGTTGACGCTGCCGCGCCGACCGATCTTGACCGTGTCGCCGAGCCGGTTTTCGGACGTGGGCTCGCCAATCAGGATCATGTCGGGCGCGATCGATCGTGCGCGCATCCAGTCGATCAGGGCGAGCGTACCGAAGCGCGCCGGCCCTTCCTCGTCGCCGGTGATGATCAGGCTCAGCGTTCCCTGCTCTTGGGCTGTTTGCGCGCAAGCCGCGACGAAGGCCGCGATCGCACCCTTCATGTCCACCGCGCCGCGCCCGTGGAGCAGATCGCCGCGGATTTCGGGTTTGAACGGATCGCCCGTCCAGCCTTCGCCCGGAGGCACCACATCGACATGGCCCGCGAACCCGAAATGCGGTCCGCCACTGCCGCGGCTGGCGTAGAGATTTTCGACCGGACCGTCCGGGGCTTCGCCGGCGGTGAAACGGT
>JANMSH010000186.1:0-4998 GCA_031389105.1 Hyphomicrobiales bacterium | reverse complement strand
GGCGCCAGTTGGTTGATGGTGGCGAGCGGGCTGGTGTCGGCCGGCCGCACGAAGTTGCCGACCTTCACATTCGCCGCACTGATGCGCCCTGAAATCGAAGCTTTGATGGTGCAGTAGCTGAGCTGGACGCGAAGATTGTCCAGCAAAGCGGAATCGGCCTTGATCGCGGCGCGGTAGATATCGGCCTGGGTCTTGGCGTTATCGAGATTGACGGTCGGGGTGGCGTTCTTGGCGACCAGATCTGTGTAGCGGCCGATGTCGCGTTCGGCGCCTTCGAGCTGGGCCCGGTCGCGCGCAACCACACCCTCGGCCTGCGCGATCTGCGCCAGGATGGCGCGGTTATCGAGCGTGAACAAAAGATCGCCGGTCTTGACCAGGCTGCCATCGATGAAATGCACGCCGACGATTTCGGTCTCAAGCCGGGCCTTGATGGCGACGCTGGCCATCGGGGTGACGCTGCCGAGAGCATCGAGCCGTACCGGCACTTTCTTGCGCTCGGCTGCGGCGATTTCCACCGGCACCACACGCTCGGCCGGGCGTGCCGACCGCGCTGCGACCCCATCGGTCGTCCAGAAGCCACGCGCCAGCAAGGCGACGCCAACCAGGGCGACCGCCGCCGCGCCGAATAGCCACTTTCGCTTGATCATCGACAACCTCGGTCCGAGCTCATTGCCCTGCCCGGACGCTTCCTATTCCCCGGAAATTGCCCGCCTCGGCTCTTTTACTGCTCTTGGCTTCCTGCTCTTGGCGGGCCGTATTGGCGGCTTTACTAGCATATAAACGTGGCTAAGTGCATATCCCTGCGCCTCCCTGGTAAACACGCGGGAATTCGGTTTATTCACGCCCGTCAGCCGGCTGGAACCCCATCGATGCGAATCGCTACCTGGAACGTCAACTCAATCCGCCAGCGCATGGATAGCTTGGTGGCCTGGCTGGCCGAGCGGCAGCCGGACATCGTCTGCCTGCAGGAAATCAAATGCGTCGACGAAGCTTTCCCGCGGGAGCCGATTGAAGCATTGGGATACAACGTGGCCGTACACGGCCAGAAGACCTTCAACGGCGTGGCGCTGCTGTCGAAACTGCCGTTCGACGAGGTGGCGCCCGGCTTGATCGGCGACACTAGCGATGTGCAGGCCCGTTTCCTCGAGGCCATCGTCTCGACCAAGAACGGCGCGGTGCGTGTCGTCAGCCTCTATCTGCCCAATGGCAACCCGACGCCGGGGGATAAATATGACTACAAACTCAAATGGATGGATAGGCTTATTAAATTTTCGCATGAGCGGCTTAAACTGGAAGAACCGTTCGTGCTGGCCGGCGATTACAATGTCATTCCGGCGGCGGCCGACGCCAAACGCCCCGCGGCCTGGGTCAACGACGCGCTGTTCCTGCCGCGGACCCGGGAGAAATACCGCTCACTTATCAATCTCGGTCTGACCGACGCGATCCGCGCCTCCAGCGACGCCAGCGACCTCTATACATTCTGGGACTACCAGGCCGGCTCCTGGCAGAAGAACGACGGCATCCGCATCGACCATCTGCTGCTGTCGCCACAGGCCGCCGACCGGCTCACCGGGTCCGGCATCGATAGACACGTCCGCTCATGGGACAAACCGTCCGACCACGTGCCGGTGTGGATCGATCTGGATATTGAGGGCAGGTAGCGCGTGATCCCGAAAAGTGGGAACCGGTTTTCGGGCAAGATCACGCGCGCTAAAAGCCCGTCTACTCGCGCCGCGTCTCGAGCCAGCGCTTGAGCAGCTTCAGCGCCAGCGCGCGCTCGTCTTCGGTCGACTGCTGGTAGGCGCTGTCATACAGCTTCGCGACCCAGGCCTGATCGGTGGTCCGCGCGTTTTCTTTCGCAAGCGTCAGCCACATCAGTCCGCGCGCGGCCTGGCGTGGAACGTGGTCGCCGGAAAATAGCATGGCGCCAAGCATGGCTTGCGCCTGGCATTGACCCTTCTGCGCCGAAAGGCCGAACCAGCGCGCCGCTTGGCGCGGGTCCTGCGGGGCGCCGGTGCCGTCGAGATAAAGCCGCGCCAGATAATATTGCGCGTCGGGATCGCGGAAGTACGACGCCGCATAGTCGAACATGGCACGCGCGCGTTCCGGGTCGGCTTTCACCTGCTTGGGTATGCCGCCGAGATAATAGTGGCCGAGCGCGACGAAGGCATTGGCAACGAAACGCGCCTGCGGCGTATTCGGATTGTCGTCGGCATGGCTGTCGGCGATGCGGCGGAAATATTCGAACGCCTTGAGATCGTTCCGCGTCACGCCATCGCCGTCGGCATACATGCGGCCTAGCTTCCACTGCGCGAGAGCGTGGCCTTTTTCGGCGGCGTATTCGAGAGAGTGCACGCCCTTTTCGGTCTCGCCTTCCTTCAGCCAGTGCGCGCCCGAGCGGAACGCTTCCGTCGGCGACTGCTTCTGCAATGACGCCATGGCGTCGTCCGACTTGCTGCCGTCGAGCGCAATAGCCGGCGCGGCCACCAGAACGGCGGCGCCAATCACCAATGCACGCAACAGGGCCTCAACAGTCGGCATAACATTCTTTCTCGGCCGCCCCGCCGGGATGCGTCACCGCGCCATTGACGGCGGGGCCAACCTGCTGGGCATATTTCCACAAATAGCCTGACGTAAAGTCGTTCTCGCGCGGCTTCCATGCCGCTTTGCGTTTGGCGAGCTCCGCGTCGGATAGTTTGACGTTTATGGTGCCGTTGACGGCGTCGATCTCGATGATGTCGCCGTCCTCGATCAAGCCGATCGGCCCGCCAACTGCCGCTTCCGGCCCAACATGACCGACGCAGAAGCCGCGCGTCGCGCCGGAGAAACGTCCGTCGGTGATGAGCGCGACCTTGTCGCCCATGCCCTGCCCGTACAGCGCCGCCGTGGTCGACAGCATTTCGCGCATGCCGGGACCGCCGCGCGGGCCTTCGTAACGAATGACGAAGACGTCGCCGACTTTGTATTTCTTGTTCTTGACCGCCTCGAAGCAAGCCTCTTCGCCATCGAAGCAAAGCGCCGGGCCGGAGAACTTCAGGTTTGCCATTCCGGCGACCTTCACGATCGCACCATCGGGCGCGAGATTGCCGCGCAGGCCGACGACGCCGCCAGTGACGGTGATCGGCTTATTGGCCGGACGCACGACGTCCTGATCCGGGTTCCATTTCACCGACTTGAGATTGTCCGCAATCGTGCGGCCGGTGACCGTCATGCAGTCGCCGTGCAGGAAGCCGTGGTCGAGCAAGGTTTTCATGAGCAGCGGCACGCCGCCAGCTTCGAACCAATCCTTGGCGACATAGCGGCCACCTGGTTTCAAATCGGCGATATACGGTGTCTTTTTGAAGATTTCGGCGACGTCGAACAATGTGAACTCGATGCCGCATTCATGCGCGATCGCCGGCAGATGCAGCGCCGCATTGGTGGAACCGCCGGAGGCGGCCACGGTCGCGGCGGCATTTTCCAGCGCCTTGCGCGTGACGATGTCGCGCGGCCGCAGGTTCGACAGAACCAGATCCATGATCTGCTCGCCCGCCGTCATGCAGAACTTGTCGCGCATTTCGTAAGGTGCTGGCGCGCCGGCCGAATACGGCAGCGCAAGACCGATGGCTTCCGACACGGTCGCCATGGTGTTGGCGGTGAACTGCGCGCCGCAAGCGCCTGCCGACGGACAGGCGACCTGTTCCAGGCCTTCGAGGTCCTCGTCCGACATCTGGCCCACGGAGTGCTTGCCGACCGCTTCGAACACGTCCTGCACGGTAACCGGCTGGCCCTTGAAGGTGCCGGGCAAAATCGAGCCGCCATAGATGAAGATCGACGGCACGTTAAGCCGCACCATCGCCATCATCATGCCCGGAAGCGACTTGTCGCAGCCGGCGATGCCGACCAGCGCGTCATAGCCGTGGCCGCGCATGGTCAGTTCGACCGAATCCGCGATCGCTTCGCGCGACGGCAGCGACGAGTGCATGCCGGCATGGCCCATGGCGATGCCATCGGTGACCGTGATGGTGACGAATTCGCGCGGGGTGCCGCCGGCCGAGGCGACGCCCTTTTTGACGGCCTGGGCCTGGCGCATCAGGGCGATATTGCAGGGCGCGGCCTCGTTCCAGCAGGAGGCGACGCCGACGAAGGGCTGGTGAATCTGCTGGGTCGTCAGACCCATGGCGTAATAATACGACCGGTGCGGCGCGCGAGACGGACCTTCCGTCACGTGACGGCTGGGCAATTTGGCTTTGAGATTGGTCTTTGCGTCCATAGTCTTGGTCGTCCCCGCCCCGTTTCACCGCCGCATACACCGGCAGCCTTAAACGAGGGTCGTTAACCGGCTTTAAAACCGGTGCTTCTGCAACGGCTTGTGCCTTCGCCGGAGCGCCCTCGATGTCGCCGGAGGGTATGGCCAAATCGCGGCGCGGCGGGGATCATGGCGGGGCAAACTTTAAATGTTCCTAAGGTGTGGCAAGCAGGACACAGAATGGCCCTTCCCCCGAAAATCAAACGCGGGTTTTTCGACCGCTCGGTGCACGATGTAGCGCCGGAACTGATCGGGGCGAGCCTGCTGGTGGGCGGAGTTGGGGGCGTGATCGTCGAGGTTGAGGCCTATCACCACACCGACCCGGCGGCGCACAGTTACGGCGGCCGGACCGAGCGCAACATCATCATGTTCGGGCCGCCTGGATTTGCCTACGTCTACTGCTCCTACGGTATCCACTGGTGTCTGAATTTCGTCTGCGAGGAAGAAGGCTCGGCCAGCGCGGTGCTGATCCGGGCGATCGAACCGGCCGTGGGGCTGGCGGCAATGAGGCGGCGTCGGGGGCTTCCCGACGAACGGGCGCTGTGCTCGGGACCGGGCAAATTGTGCGAGGCGCTGGACGTCAGCATCAAGCACAACGGCTTGCCGCTCGACCGGGCGCCGTTCGAGCTAAGGGCGCGGGTGGGAAAGCCGGAGTTGGTAATCGGCCCGCGCATCGGCATCACCAAGGCGGTCGACGAGCCGTGGCGTTA
>JANMSH010000182.1:0-1525 GCA_031389105.1 Hyphomicrobiales bacterium | reverse complement strand
CGAGCGCGAGGCGTTCCAGGAGCTGGATTACCGCGCGGTGTTCGGCACCATGACCAAATGGGCCACCGAGATCGACGATCCGGCGCGCATTCCCGAACTGGTGTCGCGCGCCTTCCACACCGCCTGCAATGGCCGGCCCGGTCCGGTGGTCATCGCGCTGCCGGAAGACATGTTGACCGAGCGCGTCGTCACACCCGACGCCACCGCCTTCGAGCCGGTAGAAATCTGGCCGGGCCTTACCGACATGAGCCGGCTGCAGAAGATGCTGTGGGCGGCGAAGCGCCCGATCGTCTTGGCCGGCGGCAGCCGCTGGTCGGAAGCCGCCTGGGCCGCGCTGCATCGTTTCGCCGAACGCTTCGCGCTTCCGGTCGCGACCACGTTCCGCCGCGGCCATCTGTTCGATCACACCCATTCCAATTACGCCGGCGACTGCGGCATAGGTCCCAATCCGAAATTGCTGGCGCGCATCAAAGGCGCCGATCTCGTACTGATGATCGGCAGCCGCATGAGCGAGATGGCGTCGCAGAGCTACACGCTGTTCGATATCCCCGAGCCGCAGATGAAATTGGTGCACGTGCATCCGGGTTCGGAAGAACTCGGCCGCGTCTATCATCCGGCGCTGGCGATCAACGCGGCGCCGACCGCGTTCTGCTCGGCGCTCGAAGGCTTGCAGCCGCCGAACGACATTCCGTGGAAGGGCGAGTCCGACACGGCGCATGCCGACTTCCTCGCCTGGACCGACAAGGCGACGCCGGTGCCCGGCAACGTCAATCTCGGCGAGATCCTGGTGTGGCTGCGCGAAAACCTGCCGGCCGATTCATTCATCACCAATGGCGCGGGCAATTTCGCCGGCTGGATTCATCGTTTCTACCGCTTCCGCAAATACGCCACCCATGTTGGGCCGACCTCGGGCTCGATGGGTTACGGCTTCCCGGCGGCGCTTGGCGTGAAGACGCTGCATCCCGACCGCGCCGTGGTCTGCGTCGCCGGCGACGGCGACTTCATGATGACCGGGCAGGATTTCGCCACCGCCGTGCAATACGAACTGCCGGTGATCGTGGTGATCCATGACAACGGGCTCTACGGTACCATCCGCATGCACCAGGAGCGCGACTATCCCGGCCGCCAGGTCGCGACCACGCTGAGGAATCCGGACTTCGTCGCTTACGCGAAAGCCTTCGGCGGGTTTGGCGTGCGCGTGGACAAGACCGCCGATTTCCCCGCGGCCTTTGCCGCCGCGCAGAAGTCCGGCCTGCCGTCGATCATCCACCTCAAGATCGATCCCGAAGGCATTACGCCCACCGCGACCATCACCGGCATCCGCGAGAAGGCGATGGCGGCGGGGAAGAAGTAGGGCCGATCAAGCGACGCGGCTATGTCCGCGCGTCGGCAGCTTCTTTAACTTGTCGCCGTTGTGCTCGGTGGCAATCCGAAGATCATAAGCGGATTGCAGGTTCAGCCAGAACTGCGGGTGCATCTCAAACCAGTGTCCCAGCCTCAATGCGGTGTCGCCGGTTATGGCGCG
>JANMSH010000156.1:0-1787 GCA_031389105.1 Hyphomicrobiales bacterium | reverse complement strand
ATCACGATCGGCCGCGCCGCCCAGCCGGTGGCCGGCGGCGCATTGCCGGTGATGGCGAAGGCGGGCGAGCCGAACAGTAAAGCGACGAGAGTGGCGAGGGCACGGTGCATGGCGCCGATGAGCCTTGGCGCCGGAGTTTTGTCAACGCTGCATGCAAGCAGATTTTTGTCATCACCGGGCTTGTCCCGGTGATCCCGCTTAGGTGGGCACCGTCCGTCCCTGAGCGGGATGGCTGGGTCATAGGCGAGCGAAGTGACGCCGTCCTTTGGACGGCTATGCCCGGCCATGACCAAATCAATGAGGATCATCATGTCTGCCATCTTACTCGCCGCACCCGCGGCCGAGCCGGTTTCGCTTGCCGAGGCCAAGGCCTTTCTGCGCGTCGAACATAATGACGACGACGCGGTGATTGCCGCGCTGATCGCCGGTTCGCGCATCCATATCGAGGCGCAGACTCGGCGCGCGATGGTCACGCAGCATTGGCGGCTGTCATTCGACAGTTGGCCCGAGGACGGCCGCGTGGCGGTGGTGCCAGCGCCGCTGCAAGAGCTGACCGCGGCGCGGGTCTATGACTTCAACAACGTCGCGCACGCGGTCGATGTGCAGAACTTCGTCCCCGACCTCGGCACGTCGGCACTGGCCTTCGCACCCTGGGCCGTGCCGGCGCCGGGCAGGCTCGCCGCCGGTATCGCGCTCGACGTCACCCTCGGTTATGGCGCCGCCGGAACGGATGTGCCTGAGCCTTTGCGGCAAGCGGTTCGTCAGTTGACGGCGCATTGGTACGAGAACCGCGGGCTGGCGGCGATCGGCACCGTGACGGTGCTGCCCTCGATGGTCGCCGCGCTGATCGCGCCGTATCGGATGCTGTCGCTATGACAACGCCCGGGGAATTGAACCGCCGGCTGGTGCTGGAAGCGCCGAGCGAGACCGATGACGGCGCCGGCGGCGTCACGCGTCTCTATGACGTGGTGACGACGCTGTGGGCGCAAATCGTGCCGCTGACGGCGCGCGGCGAGGTCGCCGCCGACAGTCTCCGCGCCACGGCTCGCTTTCGCATCGTCATCCGCGCCCGCGCCGGCATCACCACCCAACACCGGTTTTCCGACGGCACGCGCATCTATCGCGTGGTCGCGCTGCGCGACAGCGCCGACCGCCGCTTTCTCGAGATCGACGCCGACATTCGCGAGGACTGATCATGCCCACTGCCGCTTCCTTAGCGCTGCGCGCCGCCATTCACGACGCGCTCAGCGCCGATGCCGCGCTCGTCAACATTCTCGGCGGCGCCAAAGTCTACGACGAGCCGCCACGCGCGGCCGCGTTTCCCTATGTCACGCTCGGCGAGGCGCGCATCGCCGATTTCTCGGCCGGTGGCGAGCAAAGCGAGGAGCATCAACTGACGCTGCACGCCTGGTCGCGCCAGGGCGGCCATCGCGAGGCGCACCAGATCGCCGGCGCGCTGCTGCAGGCGCTCGACGACGCGCCGCTGGCGCTGGCCGATCACGCGCTGGTCAATCTCCGATTTGCGGTGGCCGACATTCGCCGCGAGGCGGACGGGCGCACCTATCACGCATTGGTGCGCTTTCGCGCCGTGACCGAACCCGCTTGAACAAGAGGATCAATTCATGACGGCCCAGAAAGGCAAAGACCTGCTCATCAAGATCGCCGACGGCGCGAGCTACACCACCGTCGCCGGCCTGCGCACGCGTAGACTTTCTTTTAACGCTGAAACGGTCGACATCACGCATGCCGAAAGCGCCAACCGCTGGCGCGAGCTGCTCGATGGCGCC
>JANMSH010000147.1:0-1896 GCA_031389105.1 Hyphomicrobiales bacterium | reverse complement strand
CCGCACGGCAATCCGGGAATGCCGACTCAGGCGCCTAGATCAAGTATACCGCAGCTACGAGGCCGATGACGACCACGGCAGCGCCCAGTGTAACCCATAATCCCAGCCGCTTCTCGATGATATGGCGCGCCTGATCGCCGTAGCGGTGCAGCAGAAATGCCAGCACGAAGAAACGGCCCGCGCGCGCGATCACCGAAAACACGACGAACAGAAAGAAATTGTAGCCGGCAAAACCCGACGTGATTGTGACGATCTTGTAGGGGATCGGCGTCAGACCCTTGAGCAGGATGATCCAGGCGCCCCACTCCGCATAGGCCGCGCGGAACACCTCGACTTTGTCGCCATAGCCGTAAAGCTGGATCAGCCAGCCGCCGACCGAATCATAGAGCAGCGCGCCGATTGCATAGCCAACGACGCCGCCGGCAACCGAAGCCACCGTGCACCAGGCCGCCATGACATAGGCGCGCTCGGGGCGCGCTAGCGCCATCGGGATCAGCATCGCATCGGGCGGCACCGGAAAGAACGAACTTTCCGCGAAGGCGATTGCCCCCATGGTCCACATCGCGTGCGGCTTGTGGGCGGCCTCGATGCACCAGTCGTACATACGGCGCAGCAAATTACGCGGCTCGGCAGCTTGGACTGTCATGAATTACTCAGGGCGGGGAAAGATGGCGGATCAACGGCGCTTGGTGATGCGTCTGCTTTCCAGAGCTACGACCTTACGTCGCGGCATGGCGGGCGCCACGCCTTTTGCCATCTTCGGGAGCTTCTCGGCAATGCCAAACATATCCTCGCGCCGGCGCATTTCGGCCCAGACGTCGTCGGGATGAACCCCAGCGTGAACCCAAAGTACGACAAGATTATAAATAAGGTCGGCGCTTTCGCGGATCACCGCGTCGGTCTGGCCGTCCATGGCGTCGATGACGACTTCGACGGCTTCTTCGGCGAGTTTTTTGGCCATCTTGGCCCGGCCAGCGGACAATAGCCGGGCCGTCCGTGATTTCGTCGGGTCCGTGCCCCGGACGGCGATCACGGCCTTATAGAGCCGGGCGACCGAATCAGTCATGCCCGACCATAGCCGATCCGGATACCGAACCGGTTAACGAAGCGCCGTCAGAGCGGCAAAAGCCGGCGGTATTGTTACCGCCGGCTGCCGATCGTGAGTGTTAGCGCCAGTAACCGTGGTGGCGGGGCTGATGCCAGCCACCGCCGTAGCCGTAGCGGGGGCCATAACCATAGCCGCCGCCATAGTAGTGGTGGCGGTCATTGTATCGATCCGCCGCGGCAGCCGCGGCGATGGTGCCGGCGACGATGCCGAACATGGCCAGCGCGGCGCGGTTGTCACCGCGACGGCTGTAGTGCCGGCGGCGCTGTGCGCTGAGATCGGTCGTGGTGACGGCGGCGTTGTCGGTCGTCACGTGAGACCGGTTGGTGTTGTTGGACGCGGCCGCCTGCGCGGGCGCGAGGTTAAGCGAGGTCAATGTCAGCACGGCAGTCAGCGCAGTGACGATGGAACCCCGAACAATATTCCGCATAATCAATCCTCCACTATGGACGTTTGATCATTCAACGGAGGCGCGCGGGTGACCCTGTGCCTGACGGCATCACAACGACGTGACGCGAGTTGAACACATATTCATGAACGCGCCTTGACGAATTGCGGCGAAATTATTCTTCGTCGGCCAGCAAGGCCGCGTTGCCGCCGGACGCCGCGGTGTTCACCGTCACCACCTGCTCCAGCGTGAAGCGGGGAAGATAGTTCGGCCCACCCGCTTTCGGCCCGGTGCCGGACAGGCCGCTGCCGCCAAACGGCTGTGAGCCGACCACCGCGCCGATCATGTTGCGGTTGACGTAGATATTGCCGTGCGGAAGCCGCGCCGCGATATGCGCGATGGT
>JANMSH010000139.1:0-6224 GCA_031389105.1 Hyphomicrobiales bacterium | reverse complement strand
CAAGCGCGGCGCCTCACTTCCTCGACAAAATCCGCGCCACCTTCTCGATGCTGCGGCCGCCGAAATAGGCCGTGAGCACGATCAGCGCCCATTGCGCCACGTCGCCCGTCAGCGCATCGGTGGCGCCGAATCCAAAGACCTTGTCCCAGACCACCACCTTCCAAATGTAGATGACGAATGCAAAGGCAAACAGCGGCCGCGGCAGAGCCGTAAACCAGCGTCCCTGCTCCGCGATCACCACTTGCGTCGCCAATTCGCGTTCGCGCTGTTCGACGCCGAGTTCGCGGGCGGCCAGATCGGCCGCGATCTTCTCCGAGGTATTTTCGGCGCTGAGCTTGGCACGATAGGCATCGACCGCCGCCTTGGCGAACGGACCGCCGATCAGATTGCCGAGCCAGCCGAGGACGGTTGCGAACATCGGACTATTCCTTCGCGGCGGTGCGCCGCCTTGCGAGCTCCGTGACGAGCCCGATGACAATGACGTAATACGGAATGAGCTTCGGCTGCAGCACCGACTGGATTGCACCGCTGACATTCGGGTCCGCGAGCAACGGCTCAGCCGCCGCCAGCAACAGACCAGCGAGCGCAACGGCCCGCGCCCACAGAATAGTGAGCGAGTTTTTGAACCAGGCTTTTATTTTGTCCCACATGTCGTGAACTCCTTTGAAATCGAATTGAGATTTTTGTTACGCCGGGCGTTCTTGTTGCCGCGCCTGACGCCAGCGCCAGAACAGCCAGCCGCCAATGGCGAGCACGAGCGCCACGACGACAATGGCGATAATGATCCCCGTCCTGACGCCGGACTGATGCGCCTGCTGCGCGGCAGCCGCGCCCGCGGCGGCAATGGCACCCGCCGAGCCTTGTTGCGCGCCTTTGGCGACCGGCACCACGGCGCGGCCGTTGGCGGGTAACGCCTTGAGATCGGGCGCCGGCGCGCCGCCAGCCATTGCGAGCGCCACCGATTTCACGCCGGCAACGCGCCGGCCCCAGCCGCCGCCGAACACTTTCCAGGTCTTCAGCGATTGCAGAAACCGCAGGCGCTCGTCGCAGATCGCGGCCACCAGCGCCTTGGCGTCGGTTGCGCGCGCCGCCGCGACCACCGTGTCATTCACGACACTGGTATTGTCGGCGAGCTTGAGCACGCGCCGCAGCACCTTGCCGCTGCGCCCGATACCGGAGTTCACACCGTAATCGAACACCGCATAGTCGACGCCCGCCGGTAATTCGTCGCAGTGCTGCGCGTCCCAGTACTTGGCGCGATAGATCGTCTTGGCTTCCTCCAGCCGCATCGCCTTGACGTCGGCGGCGGTCGCGTCCGGCTTCACATATTTGCGATAATCGACAATCGTGATGCCAAAATTCGTCGGCCCGCCCGGATCGGAGGGGTGATTGGTGTAGCCGCCTTCGTGGGCAAGAAGCCGACGAAGGGAAACGTCATAGTCGGATGCTGACATGGCGCGGCTTAACTGTACTGGCCGCCAGAGGCGACGGTGCCGGCTGCGTTGCCTGGCAGAAAACTCGCGCCACCGAGATTGGTAAAAATTACGCCATTGGTATCGATGATGTACCGCGAGCCGGTCGCCGATCCGCTAAAGGCTGCTGACCAGACTTGCATCAGCCCGAGGCGCGACGCGTAGGCAAATTGAGTGAATGCCGGCGTCCCGGTCAGTGTGATGGTTCTTGCCGCCGGCATCTGCACGATCGCGCCATCCGTTGCCAACCAATGTTTGTCGGCACCGCCTGAAATCGTGTAGCTCGTCTCGATATAGATCACGGCGCCATTGGCCGCGAATATGTGCCAACCGCTGCTCCCGTTGCATACGTTGAAATCCATTTTGCCGCTAAGATGAACGACACTGCCGCCATCGACCTTGATGCAGGCGCCGGACGTCGTCGTCTTAAGCTGAAACCCTTGGACATAGAGCACCGCGCCGTTCGTCACGCTGACGGCATCGGACGCGGTCGTATTAATGACTACATTCGTGGGCGTCGTCGTATCGCCCGTCAGAGTGACGAGCCCACCAACGAACGGCACCGCCACTAGCGCACCTGCAGTATACGTCCCGGCGCCAACCTGGATCGTTACCGCATAGCCGCCAAGATCGAGCTTCAGGATTGTGTCGATCGCTTTCTGAATCGTCAGAAATGCGCCACCCGATGTATTGCTGAGACCGTTGTTGCTGTTACTGCCATCGGCGCGCACGTAATAGGTGCGATTGGCCGCCAACAACTCGCGGCCGCCCGCAATCGTGGTATTCGGAAATGTCACGACCCCCGTCGCGGCCGCAATCTTGATGCCTTCGTACCAGGTTGTGCCGTCGGGCGAGACCTTGAAATGAAAATCGTCGTCGCCGGTCAATCCGATTTCGGCGCGGCCGGAAAAATTGTCCTGCATCAACAGCGACAACGTCTTGCTCGCACTCTCCTTCGACAACTTATAGCGCAGGTTTCCATCGCCGCCTTCGGCGACGGTCTTCGCCGTCCAAAGCGTATTGTTGAGCTTGGCGCTCAGGCGGTTGGTGGTGTCGGCGGTGGTGCCGACACCAAGCATCGACAGATTCTGGATCGACGTCACGGTCGAGAAGAAGTCGCCCCAGGCGCTGCCGTTCCACACTACCAACGAGCCTTCATCGACGACAAACGCGACCCAGCCGGCGAGCGGCACGCTGAATTGCCAGACGCCGTCCTGCCAGGCGGCAATTTCGTTGTTATGTCCGGCCCAAGCGCCGGTCGCAGTAGCCTTGACGATCCAGCGCTGGCCTTCGGTCGGCGAGCCCGGCGGCGCGGTAAGATCGCGGTCGAGCACAGCAAGCTGCACCAGCGTATCGAGAATGCGCAGCGCGTCGTTATGGGTGACGTGCTTTTGCGCCTGGCTCCCTTCGATACACGGGAGGCCGAGGTTGACGGTGTCGGTCATAATGTCTCGATCAAGGTTTGAGGATGGCTGTGGCGGAAAAGCCCTTGCCGACGGTCGCGGACAATTGCGTCACGCGCACGCTGAGGCTGGTCTGCGCCGCGCCGAAATCGGCAATCTCCTGCGCGGCAGGGTAAAGTACGCTCGGCGTCGCCGCCGTCAGCGTGCGAACCACCGTCATGTCGGACAGGATTTCGACTGTGTATTGCTCGCTGTCCTCGCCGAGCGGCACTTCGCCGGTCCAGCTATCGGCGTCGAAGCGCGCGCGGCGGACCCAGCTCAATGTCACGCCACTGCCGCCGCGCCGCGCATACAGATGCACCGGCGCAATCGGCCGCAACGCGGTGGCCTCCGGCATGAATTCCAGCGCCACAGCGCTTGTGTCGCCGTGGTCCCGGTTGGCCGCGACCACGCGCAACTGCAAGGCTCGCTCCAGCGCATCGAGCCCGCTGGCGATCGGCACCACATGGCGGTCGAGCAGCACGAAGGGCGCACCCGTCGGCAATAAAGTCGCCATCGCCCATTCGCTGCCGGCCTGACCGCGCAAAAGACGAGACAATTTATAAGTCCGCACGCCGGTAAGTTCGGCGTGCGCGAATTGCAGCACTTCCCAGGCGCCGTCGGTGCGCTGCACCGCGGCGACATTGGCGCCGCCGAGCAAAGCACTGTCGGATACCGATGCCACTGCCCCGCCGTAGAGCCGCACACGAAAGTTTGCCGGGTGCCAGCGCGCGGTCGGCCCTGCGGGAAGCGCGTCGAGCGTTTCGCCGACGATGCTCGGGGCCAACGCCAATCCCGCGCGGCGATAGCTCAGGCCGTCGCTCGAAGCCCACACCGCGACCGGCCCGGGCCACGGATCGGCGAACACCGCGAGTTGCGCCAGCACCGGCGGCTGCTGGGCTTGCAGCGTCGGCAGGTCGAGCACCAGCGCATGCACCGGGCCGATAGCCAGCGGCGGCTGCGGCGGCCGGTGCGTCGGCGGCGCCAGCGGCAGTTCGAACACTTCCGGATCGATCGAGCATGCGCGCACGGCGCGGCTTTCGGTGTCGGTGATTTCCTGAATTTCGACCAGCCGCCGCCGCCCGTTGACGGTGAGGCCGACGACATCGCCCAAAGCCAGCGCCAGCATGCTCGGCGGCAGCGCGAATTGCGCGCTTTCGCGCCCGGCCCACAGATCCTGCAGCCAGATTTCCGCGCGGCGCTCGACTTCCGTGTTGCTGGTGATCATGGCCAGATCGGCATGCGCGCTGCGCGTCGAGGCGCCGACCAGGCGGCGCGACACCGCCGCCGAACGCTGATAGTCGGCGCCGATATCGGTGTAGCCGATCGACACCGAATGCGGCAGGTCGCCTTCCTGCGCGCGCGTTATCTGCGCGGGCGCCTTGTCGTCCGGCAAAACTAAATCCTGCTCCTCGATCTCGCCGGCCGGCACGCCACCGCGCTGACGGAAGTGCAACGTGCCTTCCTGCTCGAACGCATCGAAGGAAAACGCCAGCGCCAGCGGATCGAGCATGCCGCGCGGCGACATCGGCCGATCCACGACATAGCCATCCGGTCCCTCGCCGAGATCGACGGCATCGACATCGGTCACGCCGCTGTCCTCGAGAATGGTGGTGACCAGCGCGTCCAGCGGCGTCGAGCCGAGCCGCCCGGTCAGCCAGTGGCCGGTGTTCCAGTTGGCGCCATCGCTCCAGACGTCGGCCGCCGCCGGAAACACCGGATAAGCCCGCGCGTCCCAGGTCCACAAATGAATGCCGTCGGGCGCCACCATGTGGCCGCCATAGATAGATGACACCGGATTGAGCGCGGCGTCGCCCCAGACCGGGTCGAAGGTTTCGAGCACGGCTTCGAGCATGCGCCGCTGCATCAAGTCGTCGCGCTTGCCGTTGGAAAAATACGGCAGTCCGGCTTCGGACGAATTCGGATCGGGAAATACGCTCGGCTGGTTGGCGCCTTTGTTGACAGCCGGACAGCCGATCTCGGTCAGCCAGATCGGTTTGGATTGCGGCACCCAGGCGGTCGGGCTGGCCAACTCGACGCCACCGACGCGTTCGTAATGCGGCTGCGACCAGAAATTCCAGATGTCCTTTTGCCGGAACACCCACGGCTTGCCGAGCCCGTCGGTGATCGGCGTGCGCACCTGCGCATTACGCGCCGCGGTGTCGGCGTAATACCAATCGTAGCCTTCGCCGCTGTTGAGATTGCCGGCGAGATAGTCCACCCGGTAAGGACTGTCAGTTAGTTGGCGGTCGAGTTGAAACGCGCTGTCGCGCCAGTCGGCGAGCGGCGCATAGTAGTCGATGCCGACGGCATCGATCGCCGCCGAGCCCCACAGCGCGTCGAGCGGAAACCGCACTTCATTCGCGTCGACAACATGCGCGCCGTATTCGGTCCAGTCCGCGCCATAGGTCACGACCGTGCTCGGACCGAGCAGCGCTTTCACTTCGGCCGCGAGCGACACCAGCGCGTTGACCGCCGGATAGACGCCGGGGCCTGAGCGCACGCGGGTGAGCGCGCGCAATTCCGAGCCGATCAAAAAGGCATCGACGCCGCCGGCATTGGACGCGATCAAGGCGCAATTGAGCACCATGGTGCGGTAATTCCAGATGTCGGCGCCGCCGCTGAAAAATGCATCGACCTGGTCGCCCGCCGTGGTAGTGCCGTCCGGCGAACCCGCCTGCCCCGGCGTCGGATCGCAGGTGATGCGGCCGCGCCACGGATAGGCCGGCTGCGACGACGCGCCGGTCCACGGATTCGCGAGCGTATTGCCCGGCGAAATGTCCATCATCAGAAAAGGATAAAGCGTGACCCTCAGTCCGCGCGCTTTCAACTCTGCGATCAGATGCAACACGCTCGAGTCGGACGGCGTGCCGCCATAGGCCGGATGGCCGCCGACCGTCGACACCAAATAGGCCGTGCCGCGAAGCGTACCGGCCACCGCCCAGGTCGCGCCGCTGGTGGTCTTCGCCGCATTATCAATGCCCGGCAGCACGCGGCAGTGACCGGCGCGCAGGTCGGTACCGAACCAGGCGGTGACGATTGCGACGCGATCGAGATTGGGCGCGATGCCCTGCAGCTCATCGAGCGAGGCGATAATATCGGACTCGGCGTTGCTGACATGACGGTTTTCCGGTTGCGACTGGCCCGGCCCGGTTACTTGAACCACAGTGGCGGGCTCGTATTCGAATTCGGTCGCGCCCGGAATGAGCGTCACCGCCCGCACCATCTGCTCGAGACGGCCGACGGCGCGCACCACCTCGAACGACAGTTGCGGCACGCGATTGCCGAAGTCGGCCAGCGGCAAACGCTC
>JANMSH010000135.1:0-2493 GCA_031389105.1 Hyphomicrobiales bacterium | reverse complement strand
CGGCCCTGCCGAGATCGCCGCGACGCGGCAGATGGTCGATGCGATCCGCACCGTGTTTGAGCGATATGGCTTCGAGCCGGTCGAGACGCCGGCAATCGAATACACCGACGCGCTCGGCAAATTTTTGCCCGACCAGGACCGGCCTAACGAAGGCGTGTTCTCGTTCCAGGACGACGACGAGCAGTGGCTGTCGCTGCGCTACGATCTGACCGCGCCGCTGGCGCGCTACGTGGCGGAGAATTACGGCACCGACAAACTCGTGCTGCCCTATCGCAGCTATCGCCACGGCTATGTGTTCCGCAACGAGAAGCCGGGCCCCGGCCGCTTCCGCCAGTTCATGCAGTTCGACGCCGACACGGTCGGCGCGCCGAGCATGGCGGCCGATGCCGAGATGTGCATGCTCGCCGCCGACACGATGGAAGCGCTCGGCATCGAGCGCGGCAGTTACATTGTAAAAGTGAATAATCGCAAAGTGCTGGATGGCGCGATGGATGCCGTCAAAATTCCTGCTGAGAAACGTCTCACCACGATGCGCGCGATCGATAAACTTGATCGCCTCGGCATCGATGGCGTTCGAATGCTGCTTGGCAAAGGACGCAAAGACGAAAGCGGCGATGTCACCAAAGGTGCCGAACTCGAAGATTCTCAAATCGAAGGCATTGTCGCGGCGATCACAGGCGATAGCGTTGCAAACGATACGACGAACGCGGGCGAGCAAGAACTCGCCGAGATTTCGAAGCTTGTGAAATCCGCCGGCTACGAAGACGACCGCGTCCGTATCGACAAGACCGTCGTGCGCGGTCTCGAGTACTACACCGGGCCGGTCTACGAAGTTGAGCTGACCTTCGAGATCAAGGACGACAAAGGCCGCCCGGTACGCTTCGGCTCGGTCGGCGGCGGCGGACGTTACGACGGCCTGGTGTCACGCTTCCGCGGCGAGCCGGTGCCTGCAACGGGTTTCTCCATCGGCGTGTCGCGTTTGCAGGCGGCGCTGACCGCGCTCGGCAAGCTCGACAGCAAGCCCGCGCCCGGCCCGGTGCTGGTCACGATCTTCGACCGCGAGCGCGTGGCCGACTACCAGCGCATGGTCTCTGCATTGCGCAATGCCGGCATCCGCGCCGAGCTCTATCTCGGCAATCCGAAAAATAATGTCGGCCAGCAGCTCAAATATGCCGACCGGCGCGGCAGCCCTTGCGCCATCATCCAGGGCTCGGACGAGAAGGCGCAGGGAACAATCCAGATCAAGGATCTGATCGCGGGCGCTTCCCTGACGGCGATCAAGGACCGCGAGGAGTACCTGCAAAAGCAGGCCGAGGCCCAGCGTACCGTGCCGGAAACCGAGTTGGTTGAGCACGTGCGCGCGCTGCTGGAACGCCACAAACTCGGCTGACCGTCAGGGTACGGCGGAACTATCCCTGCACGCGCGCATTTACCAGACATCACCCAGCCGGGGAGTGTCGCGTGGGGATCGATCGCTGGTGCTATCCAATTCCTATGACGTTGCAGCGGCATACCGGCAGTCATATGCCCCGATTGCCACTGCAGCCCGTTTTGGACGTGCCGCTCTCGCCTGACGAAAATAAAGAGCGAGCTAACCAAGACCCGCAGCCTGGCCAACCTTGCCAAGCTGAGACCAAAACCCAAGATTAACGAGCCGGCGAATCGGCCCCAACGGCGTGCAGCAATGAAGTATCTGACGGTCCGCCATGAAACGCGCTACAGCTATACTGCGCCCGTAAAATTCGGCACGCATCGGCTGATGCTGCGTCCGCGCGACAGCCACGATCTTCGGCTGGTCGGAGCCGAGATGACGCTATCGCCGCCGGGCGAGACGCGCTGGATGCACGACGTATTTGGCAATTCGGTCGCGCAGGTCGAGTTCTCGCAAAACGCACAGGAATTGCTGATCGTCAGCACGCTTCATCTCGAGCATTACGGGCTGACTCGCCCGGTGTTTCCGATCGCGCCGGAAGCGCAGGTCTACCCCTTCGTCTATTCGGGCAATGACCGCAGCGATCTCGGCCGCCTGCTTGACCGGCATTACCCAGACCCGAACGGACTGGTCGATGCCTGGGCCAAACAGTTCGTCTCGGGCCGCTTCATGTCGACGTACAATCTCCTGTCGAACATGAATGCCGCGATCAAGAACCAGTTCGCCTACAACATGCGTTACGAGGAAGGCACGCAAACGCCGATCGAGACGCTGCAGCGCGTGAGCGGCACCTGCCGCGACTTCGCGCTGCTGTTCATCGAGGCGGTGCGCAGCCTGGGGTTCGGCGCGCGTTTCATTACCGGCTATCTGTACGATCCGGCACTCGATGGCGCCGGCGGCGCAATGCAGGGCTCCGGCGCGACGCATGCCTGGGCCGATGTCTATCTGCCGGGCGCGGGCTGGATCGAATACGATCCGACCAACGGACTGATCGGCGGCGACAACCTCATCCGCGTCGCGGTGACGCGCGATCCGTCGCAGGCCATTCCGGTGGCCGGCAC
>JANMSH010000107.1:0-13410 GCA_031389105.1 Hyphomicrobiales bacterium | reverse complement strand
TTCATCGTTTGAGTCCCCGCTGCCGCGCACTTCAATGAGCACATCGAGCGTGGCCGCGTTGGTGACGGATCGCACCATGAAGAACTGACCGCGTACTTCAATGCGCGTCTTGACGCCCGCTTGCAGCGGTACAGAGAACTGACTCATAGCTTGCCTTTGAAAACAAACGCTGCACCCAGGCCGACCACAGCCAGGCCGGCAATCACCAGCACGCGCACGTCGCTGGTTTTGATATCTTTGATGGTGTCGGTGAAGGCTTGCGCTTGCTGGCCGCTGTTGCGCAGCGCGCCCTCCAGCAGTCCGCCCGTGCTGGCAAGCGCTTCGCGCGTCGTGCTGTTGGCGCCCTCGATCCCTCGCATGGCGAGTTGCAGCGAACCCGAGACCGCGCCGTGGTCCGTGGTGGTCACGCTGACGCTGCCCTCGTTGCCGACAATCGAGGCATTGCTTGAGCCGTCGCCGCCGACGACTCGCGCGTCAGTGTTGGAAGTCTGTTGAGTGCTGTCGCTGTCGCCGCCGAAGTACAGGCGCGAGCCGAGGCGCGAGCAGCGAGCGCGTTCGCGTTGGTCGATCATTGCGTCAAGTCCTTTTGCAGAATCCAGCCGGTGACCCGGTAGCCGTGGCGCTGCACTTGGCGCACCAGGCCGCGGCGTGCGGTTTGAAAAGCGACGGAGCGACACCCCGCCGCCTGTTGATCGAGCAGACCGGCCAGCACGCGCACCAGGTCAGGCCCGCGACCGGCGAAGGCATCGACCCAGCACACGCCGTTGCGCACGTTGACGACATAGACCGCATCGGCAGCGCCGCCGAGCGCGAAGCATTGGCCGCGCTCCGTCATCGCGGCCAGCGCGGCGGCATCGGTGCGGCCAGTCGGGTCGCGGCCCATGTGCGCGGCCAGAGCCCGCGCGGCGTCAGCCGGCGGGATGGCTTGCACGGTCAGCGTTTGCGGGTGAGCCACCAGGCGCCCCCCGCAAGCAAGGCGAGCACAGCCCATTGCGGCAGGCCGCCGACACTGTTGGCGCCGCCGAAGTTGACGACGAATCCGGAGTTATCGAAGCCCGCCGAACTGGCGCCCTTCGCTTCCGATTTCGTCGAGAGTTGCAGCGGTGGCAGCGGGACCATGACGCGCCTACTTGCGCAAGGCCAGGAACACGGCCAGGCCGCCAGCGAGCAGCACCAGGGGCGAGAGGGTCAGGCGCTGCGCGGCTTGCGCCGACTGTTGCGCCTGATACTGCGCCGGCTGCACGGTGCCGCTTTTCTGCGCATCCCGCGCCAGCGAATAGCCGACGAGGGAACGCGCGGTGTCTTGGAAGAACCCGGCCCATCCACTCGACGCGCGCTCATTCGAGCCGGCGCCGTTGACGGCATCCATGCGAACGCTTTCGATGCCGTCAGGCACGCCGAACGACATGTCTGCGCCGGCATACATCGCAGTATCGAAAATTCCCTGCGTGCCCCATGAGGGGCCCCCGCTCAAAGTGAAGTCCATTGCGGCCCCTTTCGTGGTGACGGTTTCAGCGGATCAGAGGCGGCCGATGGGATCGAGATACTCGTAATAGATGCGGTACGAACCCGCGGCCGAAGTGACCAGGCGCAACTCGACTTGCGGCGTGTTGCCTGTGTCCAACATGCCGGCCAGGTTGCCATCCGCAACGAAGTCGAGCACGCAGATCAGGGCTTGCGGCACCAGCAGATTGCGCTTTTGATCGTCCTCGAATGCGAGGCGCGAAGCCTCATGCACCACGTTGTTTGCAATGCGGATCGACGCCGACGAAACCACGCCGACACCGTCCTCATGAATCCACACGCGCTTGAGCTTGCCGCCGGCTTCGCCCTGCGGCAAATAGGCGATGTTCGGCGATGCTTCGGTGCCGGCGGCGCTGAATGCAACGGAGGTGCCGAGCAGTTTGCGAATGAACGGATTCGTGGTCGGCGGGCGATAGTTCGCCACTGCCTTGATGGTGCCGAGGAAACCCGCCGCGAGCTTCAACTCGAACGACAAGTCTTGCAGCAGCGCGCCCGGCACGCTGGCGACCAATTGCTCGGCGGCGCCGTTGCGGGCACGCGGTTCGGTGAAGTCGAGTGTCGGGAATGCGGCGGTGTTGCCGATTCCGCGATAGCTATCGCGTTTGCCGAGGTCCGTGAATGAACTTTCATCCATGAAAATGCGGCCGTTGGCCTTGCCGCGAATCGACGTGATGTGAGCCGGCAGTGCGCCGCCGGCCAGCTCGAACACGATTTGATCGTAAGTCGGTGCGCCCTTGCCGACCGGGCACTTGAGCGTCGCCGTCGCGCCAGCCGCGACGTTTTGCAGGTTGGTCAGTTGAAGTTTGTAGCTCATGGTGTGCTCGGTTGGTTGCGGGGCGGCCGGGGCTTACTGGCCGCCGGGCAGGTACTTGCCAACGACGGGAATTGCCATGCCGTTTTTCTGGACGGCAAAGACGATGGCGAACACGGCCAGCACAAAGGCGGCGTTTTTCAGATGCGAAGTCATGAGAGGCGCCCTTTCGTGGCGTTGGGTTCGGTTGGCGAATTGCCAGGCCGCAATGTCGGTGCCTTCGCCCCCACTTGTCTAGACAAGTCGGCGCCGCTACCGGTAGCACTAGCGCCGCTAGGGGCGCGTTTCTTCGGTGCGCCGGGGACCGTGACCCATCCCTCAGTCACTGCGCCGCTGTCAAAGTCCTTTTCCAGCCACTGAAACTTGACCAGCGCGGCGATGCGGGCCTCGGGTATGTCCATCGAACGCGAGACCGCAACGCGGTGTGCAAACTCGCGCAGTGCCGAGCAGTGAACCCGCGTGCAGTTGCCCAGGAACGATTTGTCAACGAGGGCCGGTGTCTGCGTCGCGCCGATGATGTGCACCCTTGCGTGCCGGCCCGATGTGGTCATCTTGCGCCAGCTTGCCGGCGCCCATCCGGGGGTTGTGACGTTGGCGAGTTCTTCGGCGACAAAGACGCAGTTCTCCCACGCATAGACCAACTCGCACAGGCCCTCGAATTCGCGGCGTAGGGCTTTCTCGCCTGCGCCGTGCGGCGCGTAGCGGATCGCCAGCGGGCCATCGGCGCCCGCCAGGATCATCGCGTCGCGCACTTGGCGCAGCGAGCGGCGCGCGATGGCGTGCTTTCGCTCCCCGGTAAATTCTTGGTATTCGTTTTTGAAGTCCCAGATCACCAAACGCGGCTGCGCCAGGTCGCGCAATTGCTGCTTGATCCATAGCCCTTTCCCGGTGCCGCTGGCGCCGATGACGCCCCATATGTTTGCGTCGGCATCAGACGCCATCGCTAGCGCTCCCGGTAGCGGTAGCGCCGGCAGCGGCCGGCGTGCGAGCGGCCGAGCGCGCCCGCCACCAATCTCGCAGCGAGCCGAGCCAGCCGGCCTTTTCCTTTTCTGCCGGTAGCGACGCTAGGCGCGCCTTGACCGCGAAGAACGAGGGCACGGCCAGGCCGGCAGTCGCAATCAGCAGGCCCAATTCGGGCACGCTTGACGGGCCATTCCACCCGTACTTTTCGGCGACCGGGTTCATGGCCCGGCCCCAGTTCAGGCACGCTTCCTCGGTGTAGATCGCGCGCAGTTCGGGCGCGATCATGGCCGCGGCGTTGCCGACCATGAAAACAATCGAGCCCCATTGCCGCGCCGATTCTTCGCCGACCGCTTCGGCCGCTTGGGCTTGTTGCGCTTCGGCCGTAGGGGGTCCGTCCGCGTCGATTTCGTCAACGAAGGCGCCGAGGTTTTCCAGCTTGCTCATGTCCATTTCGGTGGCCCTCAAAAGCCGAACAGGCCGGCACGCTTGGCGGCCGGTGCGGGCGGTACGGGTAGCGGTAGCGCTGGTGCCTCGCTGGCGCTTCCGGTAGCGGTAGCGCTAGCGTCGGGTGCCGGCGCTGCGGCGGCCGGCTTGGCGGCCGGCTTGGCGGCCGGCGCTGGCGCGCTGCTAGCGGTAGCGGTAGGCGCCGCGAGCGGGCGCGTTTTCGCGGCCAGGTCGGCGCGCTGCCGGTCCGTCTTGGCGTAATGCTGCGATCCGCACTCCGGGCACCAGCGGTAAACGCACTTCGCGCTTTCCTTCACATGCGCGCCCGCAAAGCCGCACTCCGGACAGGTCGCGCGGCCGATCATTTGCGACGCCATCACGCACCCCCTTTGACTTGCACGCCTTGCGCGCCGCAGCGCGCCCAGCATTTCGGGCTGCCAGGTTCCGTGCAGCCCTCGCACGGTTTGCGCTGCACCATCGGCGGCGCCGCCGCTGGCGCCGCCGCTTGTTGCAGCGCGTCGATTGCACGGCCCTGCGCTTCGATCAAGCGAGCGCAAGCCGTGACCGCTTCGGCGGCCTCGCGTGGAAACATGAAATTCGCCGCCAGCTTGCGGGCCGCGTCGCGCAGCTTCGCCAGGTCGATAGCCCGCTCGTGGATCGCCGGCCCGTTCATGCGAAAAGCCCGAAGTCCGTGAGCAGACGGCGCACTTCGACCGCTTCGGCCGCGAGCGCGTTGAGCGCGCGGGCAATGTCGGGGTGATTTGCGATCAGCGAGGGGTGCAGCGCGTCGAGCGCCGCCAGCAGATCGGCGACGGTATCGGGCCGGTCAGCCGGCGTTGGCGTCGCGGTGGAGTCGGAGCCGTTCGAGCCGGCGGTGTCTGTCGCTGCAATCGTCGTGATAGTCGGGTTCATAGGGGCTTTCGTGGTGGTGATCGAGCCCCCCGGCCCCCTTGACTTGATCGAGCCAGGCGCGCAGCGGTGCGCGAATGCTCATGACTTTGCCGGCTACGCGCATCACGGGCGCCATCGACCGCACGTGAGAAGTACAGTTACTGACACGGGTCCAAGGGGGGACAAAGGCCGCGGCGGTGCCGGCCCATTCCCCCCTTGGTTTCCACTCCGCCCGCTCGCTCAAATGCCACGCATCGGGCGAGTGCAATGCATCGAACACGCCGACCGGGCGCATGGCCTCGGTGGTCTCGTATCGACCGGCGCGCGACTCGCTCACGGTGGCGATGCGGATGCGGTAATCGCGGCCCTGCATCAAGCCGCCCTGCGCCAGCACGTACAGCGCCCAATCCGCGCGGCGGCCGGGCGCCTTGCTCGTGGCCCAGAACGCGCGCACCAGATCGGGCGAGGCGCCGCCTTGACGCTGCGGCGCGATGCGGCGCAACTCGCGCCACACGCCGACCGGGGGCTGGCCGATGGCCTGAAATTGCCGGATGCGATGCGCAGCGGCCCAGGCTTCGACGCGCTGCGCGGTGCCGCCGAAAGCGTCTTTCTGCGCGGGCTCGGGCAGATCGTCGCCGCGCGCATCGTCGTGGTGTCCTTCGACGCCCACGCTGCCCACGTCATCGACGTTCTTCGCGATGTATTTGGCGATGTAGGCCGATGCGCCGCCGGGCAGCATGGCGACTGCCTTGACGCGATGCTCGGCCGCGCCGGGTTCTTCGCCGTGATCCTTGAGCCAGGCCGCGCGGATCACGCGCACCAGGGCCGCCGCGTCGGCGTCGGTGGCGACCCACAGCAGCGCGTGCCAATGCGGGCACCCGTCGTGATGCGGTTCGGCGACGCGAAAGCCGTAGGCCGCGACCTTGGCGCGGGCCAGCGCGGCGCGGGCACGGGTCCATGTCCCTTGCAGCCACTCATGCGCAGCGCGCGGGCCGTTCGGTTGCATCGGCCCGTCGCTGCCATCGGCGCGCGGGTTCGATTCGCCGCTGCGCTTGACGCGGTGAAAGCGTGACGGGGCCGTGAGCGTGAGGAACAGGCCGCGGTGTTGCATCGACTGCGCCAGCGCTTCACAGCCGCGAATGCGCGTCATCAACTCGCCGCGCCTGATTGACTTGTTCGCCGTCGAGACCGCGGCCAGGTCGGCGAGTGTCATGCACTGCCCGTCGCGGTTTTCAAGGTACGTCGCGGCCAGCGTGGCGGCATTGCGCGCGACGGATTCGGCGCGGCGCGCGGCGGTGTCGTGCGTGACGTAGGGTTGTCGGCGCGTGGCGCAGACTTCGCCGCGTTGGTGTGCCTCATGTTCGCGCAGGGCCACGACGGCGCGGCGCAACTGCCGGCGCCACCAAAGGGCGCAACTGGCCCGCGCCGTGAAGCTACGCAGTTGATCGGCCTCGGGTCGCTCGCCCGCGTAGGCGAAGGGCCGGGCATCGAGCCGGATCAGCACGCGCGCCAGCATCGGCAGCGCCAGCGGCGCGGCCAGGCCATCGAGCCATTCGCCGACGATGCGGGCGCGGCCATCGGCCAGGCGGCGGATTTCGGCATCGCTCAGGCTGGCGGTGATGCGCCGCGCGCCCCGGTCCTTTGCGTCGCGGTGGCTGGCCCAGCCGCGGGACTGCGCCGCGTCGGCGAGTTCTTCGCTGGCCGCTTCGCGCTGGCGCCACCATTGCGCGGTGTTGTCGGCTACCAGGGCCGCGAAGCGATCCGCGCGGGCGGCCGGCAGGGTGTTCATTGCGGCTTGCCCCGCCCGTAGTTGACCGGGTGATGCGCGCACCGCGGGCAAGTCGGAACATCCCGCCCGCGCCAATGCGAAAACGGTCAACGCAGCCAGCCCGCGTGCATCATGTCGCGGCGCCACTGTCGCGCGGTGCCGCCGATGGCGATCTGTTCCGCGGCGCTGAAAGCGCTCCACGGCTGCACCGCTGCCGCTGTCAGGTCGCGCGGGTTGGTGCACAGCGTCACCAGGGCCTCACGGGTCGGCAGCGTCATCGCGCGCCAGGCTCGGGCGGCCGGGCAGTTGCCCGCCGCCTTGGCTTCGCGCGCCACGCGACGGCGCAGGGCTTGCGGCAGGGTTTCGGCGTGCAGCGCGGCATCGGCGCGCAGATCGGCCAGGCGCAGGGCCGCGGCCTCATTGATCGAAGGGGCCGCGCCGCGATGCGGGCGTTTCATCGTCCTGCCCACAGGTCGGTTTCGGCGCTGGCAGCGCGGGCCGCGCGGCGCGCATTGAGTGCGGCGCGCGTCAACTCGGCGCCGATCAAGTCGGCCTCTTCGGTGGTGAGGTTGAGGCAGGTGCGCGCAATCGGCATCGTGAGCGTGATCTGACCGCTCGAGACGAATACGCCGACCGCGCCCACGGGCGTTTGAATCACGCTCAACACGGCGCCAACTCCCGATCCTGCGCCGCGGGCGCTGACTCCGTGATCGCGATGCGCCAGCCGGCGACGCCCGATGCGCGCCCCGCCGCTTGCGCGCGCTGCGCCGTGCCGTATTCGTCCGTCAGCCGGGTAAACGTGCCGCCGCTGTTCGGTAGCTCCAGGCGCCAGGCCCAGCCGCGGTGCAACATCGTGGCGCGCAGGATGGGCGTATTCATGCTGCACCCCGCTTGCCGTAGCAGGCGACTGGATCGGCGCCGCCACCGGGTTCGGTGGCGCTGGCGAGCAGCGCGGCGCGCTTGCTCTTGAAGTTGCGCACGACGACGGCGCCCGCGCCGGCCAAGTCCGCTTCATGCTCGAAACGCACGGACCAGCCGGTAACGCGGCGCGTCTTGGCCTTGCTGCGCTTGGCGATGCCGAGCCACTTGGCGAGCAGCGCCCACGGTGAGTTTTCCACGTTGGCGCGCGTCATTCGCCGGCCTCACAGTCAATCACGATCCACTCGACTTCGACCGGATCGGCGCCCGCGTCGCGCTTGCGATCTGCGAACGCTTCGGCCGTTGACCTGTCGGTGAATACCTCGCGCTGGCCGCTTTCACCCCATGACACCAGGGACAACGCTTCGCATGGTGCGCCCGTGTCTGCATAGACTAATTTCAGCTTCATTGATCCGCCCCGATCTGGTTTTCGATCCGCCCGGCCCCGTGAGGGGTGTTGCGCCGCCGCGGGGACCGGGGGGGATCGTTTGGACAAAATCAGCGACGCAACGGGATGAAATGTGCATTGCAACTGACAAAGCATGCAAGCACATACAGTATTGACCTTCCTAATTTAGTCGGGTATAAATTGAAACAGTCTCTGTAAGACCACACAAACCGGGGGGTTAAGTGCTCAGAACCGTGCAATTGCTTGACTTGGCTAAAAAACGCCAGGGCAACGTGAGCGATTACCGTTTAGCGCGCTTGCTCGGCGTGACTCAGCCCACGGTGACAGGCTATCGCCAGGGCCGCAGCCGGCCCGCAGCGTCAACGCTGGCGCGGCTTGCCGAGCTTTGCGGCATTGATGCGCGGGCGGTGTTGGTGTGGATCGAAGTCGAGCGCGCCGAGCGTGCGCGCGACCCCGCAGCGAAGGAACTCTGGCTTTCGATTGCCTGCCAGGCCACGCGCGAATATCTGCCGCCGAACTGGTGCGAAGGCTGCACCGAAGCCTGCGCCACACGACAAATTGTCGCGGTGGATAACTCGCCCGCGGCGGCCGAAAACCTAGGATCGGCGCGGCTTGCAGCCTAGCGGCGCTTGTGGATTAACGGGTGGCTAGTTTATACATTGTCGCTAGCAGACTTCGATGTATTGGCATGTAGCGTGCCATTACGCACGCTTATAAGCACGGCGCGAAAGAACTTGCAACGTAGGATTTAGGCCCTTGACGTGCACACTTTTTCATGATTGACGCCCCGCGCCACTTGCCGGCCCTTGCCGTGATCCTGCACGACATAGGCAACCCGACCCCGGCAGCGCTGGCCGCGCATCTCGGCGTGACGCTGCGCACGGTGCAGCGCTGGCACTTGGCAGGCAAGGCGCCGCGCGCCGTGATGCTGGCGCTATTCGCTTCGACGCAGTGGGCGCGCAGCGCCGCCGAGGTTGACGCCCGCAACCTGTCAGCCATTCACATGGCGCTGGCGCGGGCCTACAAAACGGAGCTAGACGCGGCGCACGCGCAGCTAGGGCACTTGCAGACGGTCGGCGCCTACGGATCGGCGAATGCGCCCTTGCTGGCCGCCGCCGCCGTCGTCAAGGTCGCGCCGTCCGTGGCCGATGATCGGCGCGACATGCGGCCGGCCCCTTTGCCGACAGTGCCGCTTCCGGCCCGCCAGGCGCCCCGCCAGCGCGTCGGCCGGCACTATGCAGGGGGTAAGGGCTAGAAAGGCATCGGGGCGGCAGCATCGCCCCATTGCGCTTTGATCCACGCCTTCACGGCCGGCAGTTGGCCGATCACCAGGGCCGCCAGCAGGGCGCCCGCGATCACGATGATGGCCTCGCGGCCGATATCGGCCGGGCGCGGGATGAAGGCGGGGGTTTTCATGGTGCGTCTTTCGGTTTCTGCGCTGGCGCAGCGATGGCCGCCACGACGGCCGCCGACAGTGGCGCGGGACGGTCGAGCAGACGGTCTAGCTTGCCCTCGACGCGCGTTTGTCCGACTTCGAGCGCGGCCACGCGGCCGACGACGGTTAGCGCGTTGGCGCCCCAGCCGAGCAGCACGCCAGCCAGCGCCGACCCGATGACTTTGATCAGACCGTCATTCACTTGGCCGCCGTCTTGTTGGCCGCCAGGCGTTGCGCGTGGAAAAGGGTGCGATCCCCGAACAAGTAGAAGCCCACGGCCCCGGCGAAGTTGTCGATAGCCGCGATGGCGTCGGGCGCCATCGCAGGCGTAGCGGTGTGAGCGTAGGCCCAAACGCCGAGCGCGACGGTCGCCACGAATGGCCGCTGCAACGTGACCACGGCTGCAACCCAGGCGTAGGACGACAGGCCGCCGCCGGCTGCATTCATGGTCTGAAACATGGTCACGTCCGCATTGCGCATCGATAGCCAGTCCGCGATATTCGCAGGCTTGAATTCGTCGGGCGCGATGAAGCGGGAAATCAGACCGCGGCCCAGTTCGACCGCGAGCGGGCCGAACGCTGCGAGCATCGTGAGGGGATCCATTACCAGCCCCCCGATACGCTGCCGGTGTTGAACTGCGGCGCAGGGTTCCACCAATCGTAGAACGCGCCGCCGATGCTTTCGCCGAGCGATGCCGCAGCGCCGCCGGTCGCCGAATTGACGACTGCGCCGACCGTGCCGGCCACGCCCGCGCCTTCATACGCGGTGGTTTTTTCGCCGTCCGCGTTGGTTTGGTTTTGCGTGATGGCGTTGTCGCCCGTGACCAGGCCGCCGAGCGTGCCGAGCGCACCGCGCGCCAGCGAATAGCCGACGATCAGCAGCACGGCCAGGCCGGCGCCGAGCAGCAGCGGATTTGCGCCCGCCAGCGCGGCTACGGGGCTGCGCATCACGCGGCCCAGCTTCCGGCGTAGCTCCACCATTCTTGCGGCGCGTTGGCGGTGTCGTTGTGCGCGGCCGGGCCGGCGCTTGTCTGCGCCTTGATGCGCCGACCGACGAAGTAGCCGAGCGCGAGCAGCGCGAGCGCCGCGGCGATCTGTGTTTGTTGTGCCGTCAGTTGCATTTCAGTACCCCATCGAAGGCCGGAAAATCTGTTTTGTCTCGGCGAAGGTTTCCGCCACGTATTGATTTTGCAGGTCCGCCCACTGGTAGGCAGTCGCCAGAGAAAAAGCAGCCAGGCCCGCGTCGCGCTGTTGTTGTCCGGCTTGCGTGGCAATGGCGCCGCCGCCTTGCTTTTTCATCACGTACCAAAGCGCGAAGGCCGCGAAGGCAATCGAGCCGGCTGTCATCATTTGCGAGGTTTTCATGCGTAGGTGCCTTGACGGTAAAGGGCGATTTCGACGGCACGGCGGTTGCGTAGGCCTCGCTCCAAGCTTGAGCCAGCGCGAATGAATTGCAGTGACGCGGCTTCGGGGTCGCTGCCGGCGTTGACGGCATCGGCGATGGTCTTAAACGATGCCGGGCGCAGGTTGTAGGCCATGTGGCACAGCGCGTCGAATTCGTGCTGTTGCAGCGGCGCAGAAACGTAGGCGCGCACCCATCGCGCGGCGCGGGCCTCTAGGTCGGCGTCGAAGAATTCTTCGGCCTCTTGGCGCGTGATCGAGCCCGGCGCCGCCGGCCCGCCGTCCGGGTAGTAGCGGCCATAACCGATTGTCTGCCCGCCGTCGCCGAGCCGGTACGGCACCAGGCGCAGCGCTTCGCCTTGCTTGAGCATGGCGCGCAGGCCCTCGCTCGGCATCATGCCGGCGGCCGGCGTCGGCGCGATGGCGTTGGAAATTGCTGCGATTCCTGCGTTCATTTCGTCGATCCAATCAGCGGCGGGCGGTGCGTCGGTTTCGGTGTCGAGTCCAAGCGCGGCCTCGACTTCGCCGCGGTGCCACGATGCCACCAGCAGCAGCGCCGCCGCGGTGATCGTTAGCGCCGCTGCGGCGTGGGTCACGATGCCATCCCGGTATAGCTGCCGGTCAGAGTTACGCGATAGTTCAGCGCCACGCCGCGGCGATTTTTGAGCACGTAGTTGGTGCCGTTCCAGAAAACGCAGTTCATCGTGTCGGTGTCGGCGGCGGCAAAGACGACGCTTGGGTCGAGCATTTCGAGCGCGACGGCATACAGGCCGCGCAGCATGAAAACGCCGACGCAGTTGTCCGAGTCAATCACGGTCAAAACGCCGACCGTCGTAGCCCCGCCGATGATGTGCACGGCATCATCGGCCAGCGCCACAAAATAGCCGCCGTTGGCAAGATCGGTGCCGGTGTGACGCTCGGCGAGTCCGCTTTCCTGATAGCGCGCCGAGGGCGGCAGCGCTGCGCCGCTTTGCGGCTTCGGCGATCCGTTCACCATCACTTGCCCGGTCATGTTCGCGGTGCCGCCTGTCTGCCATTGCACTTCATCGAACGTCATACCCTTTACCGTGGCGTCAACGTCGAGCGCGATCCGGCCGGCGCCTTGATTGACCAGCGCATTGCGCAGATTGAACCCGGTCACCTTGCGCAGCTTGATCCCTTCGCGCGACGAGTCGAATTGGCAATCTTCAATCGACAGTCCCTGCAATCCGTAGTTGTGCTCAATGCGAATGCTAAAACTGCCGGGCGCCGTGCCTTGCTCGGTGCGAATCCCGCGCAGCGCCAGCACTTGCGAAACTTGCGTGGCGGTGGTGTCGATCCATTGCAGCCCGCACGTGCCGAGCACCCACGGGTTATAGCCGTCGAAAGTAACGCTCGTGAGGTTCACGCCCGTATCGATTTCGACGCAGGGATTTGCGTTGGCGAAAAGAAAAATGTCCTCGAAATGGAAGTGATCGACGCCGATTGAATTGTTCGGGTTTGCCGAGATCACGATCGGCCTGTCGGCGGCAACGTAGAAGCGACTCGACTTGCAAACCTCGCGGCCTCGATAGCGCACGCCGATGGAATTGGCGCCGCCCCAAAACGTGGTTGATCCCACGACAACGGAGCCGCCGATCACAACGTCATCGAGCACATACCCCGACACATCGACCACTTCAATCGCCGTCTTTTCGACTGTCGCATTGTCGGAATAAAAGCAAATGCCGCGCACGCTGCCTTGATAGAGCATCCCGGCCGCGGTGAGCTTCAACTTAAGGCAGGTGCCGGCGACGGTCGGCGCAAACACAATGCGCGTTGCCCACGATCCCGCGCCGATCAAATGCACGCGATGTTGATTGACCAGCAGTTGCGACACGACGCGATAGACGCCCGGCGGCAGATAGACGGCGCCACCGGTTCCGGCTGCATCAATCGCGGCTTGCAACGCTGCCGTCACATCGACGGCGCCTGTTTTCGCGCGCACATCGGCGATCTGCGCTGTCGTCATGAAATCTAACACGCTGATTTGATCGCGCAACTTGTCTTGCACGGTTCGCGTGATCGCGCCCGCGCCGGCCTGAATCCAGCCGACCAGCGCCGCGCCGCCCGATGTGAGCAGCGTCGCAAAGACGCTCGCCACTTCCGCGACACCCGCCGCGGCCACATCGACCGCAGCAGCGAAACGTCGAGAGAAGCCGCTCACGCCAGAACCTCCTTGGTGGTCACGCTGGCGGTTTTGGCCGCGTCACAGATCGCATACCAGGCGAGGTTGGCGGCCCGGTCCTCGACGTAGGAGTCACCGGCATTGAGGATGATGCAGCGCTTGGCCCAGGTGTGGCCCAGCGCGCCGAGCGTGACCGGATCGACACCGATGTTCGTGAAGGTGATCTGGCGGCGCGCGGCGGCAGCGGCCAGGATCAGCACGGCCACGGCAGCGACCGCGACCGCGGCATTGTCGGGCGCCGAAGTCGCGGGCGCATCGGCAATCGTGACGCCCGAAACGAACAGGAGATTTCCCGGCGTGCCCCGGTCGTTGACGACATTTAGCGGCAGCGGCGCAATGAGCGTCGCATTGACATTCGAGCCCGCGAAAAAGTCAAAATCGACCGCGTTGTCGGACACGATGTAAACCACGGCACAGGCCAGCGAGGCAGTCACCACGACGGCATCGAAGCGGCCGGTGCTCAGTCGGGCCTTGAATCCGCCTTCGACCGCTGAAAATTCTTCATCGTTTGAGTCCCCGCTGCCGCGCACTTCAATGAGCACATCGAGCGTGGCCGCGTTGGTGACGGATCGCACCATGAAGAACTGACCGCGTACTTCAATGCGCGTCTTGACGCCCGCTTGCAGCGGTACAGAGAACTG
>JANMSH010000401.1:0-10213 GCA_031389105.1 Hyphomicrobiales bacterium | reverse complement strand
ACTTTCGCTTTGCCCTCGCCGACGATCTTGCCGCAATCGTCGATCAAACCGTTGACGCGATAAACCGCGGCGCCTTGCAGCGCGATCTCGCTGACGTTCACTTCCGGCGTGTCTTCCGGACAGAAGATCGTGGTCTTGATGCCGGCATGAGTCGCGTAAGCGGCGAGCGCGGCACCAGCGTTACCATTTGTCGGCATCGCCATGTGTTTGATGCCAAACGCTTTGGCCATCGACACCGCCATGACGAGGCCGCGCGCCTTGAACGACGCGGTGGGCAACCGGCCTTCGTCCTTCACCAATATTTCACCGCCACCGAGTTGGGCGGCGAGCTTCGGCATGCGCAGGATCGGCGTCATGGTTTCGCCGAGGCTGACGATATTGGCCGGATCGCGCACCGGCAA
Organism: Hyphomicrobiales bacterium; assembly: GCA_031389105.1. GTDB lineage: Bacteria > Pseudomonadota > Alphaproteobacteria > Rhizobiales > Xanthobacteraceae > Pseudolabrys. The sequence goes on along the minus strand of JANMSH010000401.1, from coordinate 9,812 downwards.
AAGTTCGCGGTAGCGCCACAGATCGGGCGGGCGCTGCGCCAGCTTTTCTTTGGTCAGCGCCTTGCGCACACCGGCCAGATCGTAACGCACCAGCAGCGGCTTGCCGGCGCGCGACAGATTGTGGATTTGATCGGCGTCGTGGCGCTCGCCGGTCATCGCGCATTCGAGATGGGTGACGAAGTTCGGCAGCTTGGCCGTTAGATTGTCGTCGTGTTGCATCACGAACTCTTTCCTACTGAGCGCCGGGCGGCCGCGTTTTAAAGACCACGAAATGGGACAGCGAGAAATTGACCACGAAACTCACCAGGATCGAGAGCAGCTTGGCGAACAGGATCGGCAGCACATAGGAAAGGAAGAACAAGGTCGCGGTGCTGGCGACCATGCCGGCGACGCCGGAGGCGATGAAGGTCCCGTAGTCGCGCCAGCGCAGCACGCGGCCGGACTCCGGACCGAAGGTGGTGAACGAATTTAACGCGTAGGAAAAGGAGACGGCCACGATCCAGGCCAGTACGTTGGCCGGAACCAGCGGCCACAGGAGGTAGGTCGCCGCGATCCAGAAAATACTGAAATCAATGACGGTGTTGATGACCCCCACAAACGCGAAGCTGATCGCCTTAAGCGCGATGGCGCGCTCGTGCCAGGCCACGGAAAGGCGGTCGAGGATGTTTTGCAAGGGCGCTGGAATCATTGTCCGTACATAGCATCTTAGATACGCATGATCTTGTCCGAAAACCGGTATCCACTTTTCGGGATCATGCGCGCTGAACCGGGCGCGACAGGGGCGCTCCGGTGCGGTATAGATCGATGGAACACAATAAAGCGACAGGTTAACGAGAATGGCGGCGAAATCAGCCAAACCCCGCGCGGCGGCGCGGTCCAAATCCGGGCCTATGCCAGGACTGTCGGTCGTGGTTCCGATGTTCAATGAGGCCAAGGGCCTCCCCGCGCTGCACGAGCGCATCGCAGAGGTGGCGCGCTATCTCAAGGTCAAGCACGGCCTCGCGATGGAGGTCGTCTATGTCGACGACGGCAGCCGCGACGATTCGAGCCGCGTCGCCCATTCCCTGCCGGCAATCCCGCTCGACATCCAGGTGGTCACGCTGTCGCGCAATTTCGGCAAGGAAGCAGCACTCCTCGCCGGCCTCGAACACGCCAAGCTTGGCGCCGTTCTGTTCATGGACGCCGACGGTCAGCATTCGCCGAAACTAATCGAAACGCTGGTGTCGCGCTGGCTCGATGACGGTTACGACGTGGTCTACACCGCCAAGGCGCATCGCGAGAACGAGCCGTTCATGCGGCGCATGGGTGTGAAGACTTTTTATGCGTTGTTAAACTGGCGCTCGCGCCACAAAATTCCCGAAGACGCTGGCGATTTCCGCCTGCTGTCGCCGCGCGCCGCGGCGGCGTTGCGCGCAATGCCGGAGCGCAACCGTTTCTTCAAGGGGCTGGCGAGCTGGATCGGCTTCCGTCAAGTGCGCGTCGATTATGAACCGGGCGAGCGCGAACATGGCGTGACGACCTGGAACGTATGGACACTGATCGGCCTATCGATCGAGGGCCTGACATCGTTCTCGGTGGCGCCGCTGCGCGTCGCCAGCGCGCTCGGCTTGCTGCTGGCAGCGACCGCGCTGTTATTTGGCGGCTGGATTCTGCTGGAGACCGTCCTCTTCGGCAAGGACGTGCCAGGTTATCCCTCGCTGGTCGTCAGCGTGATGGTGATCGGCGGTGTGCAACTGCTGATGATCGGCGTGCTTGGCGAATATATCGGCAAGCTGCTGTCCGAGATCAAAGCGCGCCCGGTCTACTTTGTCGCCGAACACAGCGTGAAGAGCGCCGAGGCCGGCAAAGAAACACCTAAGCGCGCGGCGGAGTAACGCATTGCCGGAAACGCGCAAGGTGACGCGCCGCATCTGGCTCTGCGCCGACGACTATGGCATGTCGCCCGGCGTCAATGCCGGCATCCGCGAACTGATCGCGGGTGGACGTCTCAACGCCACCTCCGTCATGGTGGCGGCGCCACATCTCGGCAAAGACGAAGCTGCGGCGCTCACACAACTCAACGCCGGCGGCAAACGCGCCGCGATCGGCTTGCATGTGACGCTGACCGCGCCGTTCGCGCCGATGAGCGCCGGCTTTGCGCCGGTACGCGACAAAAACTTCCTGCCGCTGGCGGAGCTGATGCGCGCGGCGGTGGCGCGACGGCTGCGACCGGACATGCTGGCGGCCGAGATCGGCACCCAGTTGCGCGGCTTCCAGGACATTTTCGGCCGCCTGCCCGACTTCGTCGATGGTCACCAGCATGTGCAACTGTTCCCGCAAATCCGCGACGCCTTTACGAAAGCCGTGGCGGAAGCTGCGCCGAACGCCTGGGTGCGGCAATGCGGCCGCGCCAATTCGTTCCGCCGCCTGCGCGACCGCAAGGCGCTGCTGCTCGACATCCTGAGCATGGCATTTCGTCGCAGGTGCGAGCGCCAGGGAATTGCCACCAACCCGGCCTTTGCCGGCGCCTATGCCTTCACGCCCAAGGCCAAATTCGCCGAGATTTTCCCGCGTTTCCTCACCGGATTGCCCGATAGCGGCCTCATCATGTGTCATCCGGGCTTCGTCGATGAGCAGCTAAAACAGCTCGATCCGCTGACCACGCTGCGCGAGCATGAATTAGCCTATTTCAATTCGGATGCTTTCCCGCGCGTGCTGGCCGAACATGGCGTCGCGCTGGCGCAGCCCACTGGAAATGGCGGTGGCGCTGCCTAGATATTGGGAAGTGGTTTTGTCTGGGCGCATGATCCCGAAAAGTGGGAACCGGTTTTCGGAAAAGATCATGCGCAATTGGGAGGAGACAACATGACACCGCAAGAGCGCCAACTGGTCGATGAGCTGTTTGACAAGCTTGCGCGGCTGGAAGACACGCCGCGCGATCGCGACGCCGCGCGCGCCATCGCCGACGGCCTCGCCCGCGCGCCGAACGCGGTTTACCCGCTGGTGCAGACCGTGCTGGTGCAAGAAGAGGCGCTCAAGCGCGCCGACGCGCGCATCCGCGAGCTCAGCGGCGAAGATCAAGCGCCTCGCGAGAGTGGCGGTTTCCTCGACACGATGCGCAACGCGCTGACAGGCGGACCGTCGCGCGGCTCAGTACCGAGCGTGCGCTCGGGTGGACCTGACACGCGCTGGAACACCGGAGGCGCCTATGCGCAGGCACCGGCTCAACCAGGACAAGCCGCAGCACCGGCGCAGCCGATCGGCAGCGGCAATTCGTTCCTCGGCACCGCGGCGGCGTCCGCCGCGGGCATGATCGGCGGCGCCTTGCTGATGAACTCAATGGGCTCGATGTTCGGCAACCGCGGCGGCGGCAGCCAAGCCTTTGCCGGCGAACAGTCGGGCAATTCCTCGCCTTGGAACGACAACGCATCCAACAGCGATCTGGCCCGCGATGCCGGCTTGAATGATATCGGCGGCGGTAGCGGTTCAGGCGGCGGGCGCAGCGCCGGCTTGTTGGATTCCGACACCACCGATGTGGCCGATCTGGGTGGCGATTTCGACGGCGACTCGGGTGGCGATTCCGGCGGCGGCGACACCGCCTGATCGTTAAAGAACGATCACCTTGGTGCCGAGCTTGACGCGGCTGTAGAGATCGATGACGTCGACGTTCCGCATGCGGATACAGCCGGACGAGACGTTCTGACCGATGGTCCAGGGTTCGTTCGAACCGTGGATGCGGTAGAGCGTCGAGCCTAGATACATCGCGCGCGCGCCGAGCGGATTTTTCGGACCGCCGGCCATGAAGTGCGGCAGATGCGGCTGACGTTGCAGCATCTCCGGCGGCGGCACCCAATCCGGCCATTCTTTTTTCGCCGAGACCGTGTGCATGCCCGACCAGGTGAATCCCGGCCGGCCGACGCCGATGCCGTAGCGCACCGCTTTGCCGCCGGACTCAACCAGATACAGAAAATAGCGCGGTGTATCGATGACGATGGTGCCAGGCTCTTCCTTGCCTTGATAGTCGACGACCTGACGTTCCAATTCCGGATCGACCGCGTGGCCCGGCGGCTCTAGCATCGGATCGATCCGCGGATTGGCGTTGGCGTAGACCTGCTGAACGCCCTGCCCGCCATATTGATAGCCGCCTTGCGGTGGCGCGATGTGTTGCTGCTGCGGCATCTGCTGCCGCCGCGGCTGGTCGCTGAACAGAAACTCTATGAAGCCGCCGCCGAAATTGCCGCGCACTTCCTGCGCCGGCACCATGACGACCATCGGCGGCGTTTGCGGCTGCAATTGCGCCGATGCCGCACCGCTGACCACCACGCCCAAGACCAAGACTGGAACGAACAAGCCCCGCATGAGCGGGATTACACGGCTAAATCGCCACCGATTAGTAAAACCAAGGCGAGCTGTGGTCGGATTGTGGCCGCGGCGTGCTGTTTCGTAGCGCGACGGTTTATTTTTCGTAACGCGTCGTGGTTAATGCACAATTTCGCGATGTCGCAACCCAGCGTTAATGGGCGTTGAGGTAAAAACGCACTGCGTTGGGTTGCGAGGAGGCGTTCCGTGCAGCGTAAAGTTTTCCGCATCGAGCAGATGTTTTCCGGTGGCCGCGCGGCCGCCGCACCGCCGCATCAAGCGGTCGACGAACTTAAGTCGTTACGAACCCTCGCCGAGCAGCGCGACACCGCCGCCGCCGACTCGGTGCAAGGCCTCACGCGCGAACTGACGCTGATCCGCGACACTATCGCCCGCAACAAAAGTGAACTCGCCGCGCTAATCGGCGAAGGCAAAGAGCGCCGCATGGCGCGCGCCGCCGACGAGTTGCGCGCCTCGGTCGACGGCATGGACACCGCCACACAGAAAATCCTGAAGTCGGTCGAGATCATCGACGACAGCGCGCGGGCACTGGCCGCCGCACCGAAGACCGATTACGAGCACGGCCTGACGCAGGAAATCCAGGATCAGGTCATGCAGATCTACGAAGCCTGTAATTTCCAAGATCTCGCCGGTCAGCGCATCGGCAATGTGCTCGGCACCATGACGATGATGGAAGATCAGATCGCGGCCATGCTGGACCGCTGCAACAATCTCGGCCAACACGACGCGCCTACGGTAAAGCCCAAGCGCGCCGGGCATGCTTTTCTCAACGGCCCAAAGCTCGACGACGATGCCGGCCATGCCAGCCAGAGCGACATCGATGAGATGTTCAATTAGCTGTTTGGCGTTCGGCGGATCACGATAAAACAAACCAGCGCCACCGCGGCGAAGGCCGCGGCCAGTGCCAGCGCCGTGCCGTCCGATGCGCGCTCCACCACGAAAGCCATCACCAGCGGCGCCGCCGCCTGCATCGCAAGGAACGGAGCGGCAAGCCGGCCCATCAATCGGCCGTAACCGTGGGGGCCGAACAACGTCAGCGGTACCGCGCCGCGCGCGATGGTGACCAGGCCGTTGGCGCCACCGAACAGTAGCGCGAAGGCCGCCGCCACCGGCACCGAAAAGCCCAGGATCGCCAGCATCACGAAGGCGCACAGCAAGACGCCGAGCGCAAAACGTATCAGCCACAGCGGATGCAGATCGCGGCCGAACGAAAATTCGATCAACCGGGCGCCGACCTGCGCCGGACCGAACAGAGCGCCGATCCAGACCACCGTGCCGGCATCGATACCGGAGCGCGCAAAGATCGCCAGCAGATGCGCGGACAGGCCGGAGGGTACGAAGGCGTAAGCGGCGAAGGCGGAGGCGACCAGAATGAACGGCAGGCCATGCGGCGGCAGCACCTTGTCCGGCACTTTGGCGTCGTCCGGCTTCGGCGCTTCGGTGGCAACGCGGCCACGCGGCAGCACGAAGGCGTGCAGCGGCGCCGAGATGCAGGCGAGCAGCACGGCGTAGACCAGATAGGTGCCGCGCCAGCCGACCGCCTCGAGCAGAAAATACGTCGCCGGCCAGCTCACAGTCGAGGCAAAGCCGCCGGCCAGCGTCAACGCGGTGATCGGACGGCGCGCGGCCGCGCCGAAGATGCGGCCGAGCGAAGCGAACGCCGAGTCGTACAGGTTCGCCGACATCGCGATGCCGAGAATGATCCACACACCGTAATAAGCGATGCGGCTGTCGGCATAGCCGATCAACACCAGACCGAGCGCGCCGATCAGAGATCCGGCGGTCATGGTCACCTGCCCGCCAAAGCGGTCGATCGATCGGCCGACATAAGGCGCGACCAACCCGGCGGCCAATAGCGCGACCGAGAAGCCGCCCATCGCAAATGTCATCGACCAGCCGCGCTCATTGGCGATGAGCGGGACAATCAAGACCGGCGTGTAGAAGATCGTGCCCCATGACAGAATCTGCGTGACGCCGAGAACCGGCACGGCACGCCAGGAGCCGAACAGAAAGTCACGAGGAGAGGCCATTGGGTTGATTCAACACCAACGGCGAGTCGAGCGATAGCGGCTGCGACTTCCTCTCCCCGTTTACGGGGAGAGGAGTAACCAGATTACCGCGCGGGAGCCTGCTGGATCGGCGGCTGCACCGGGCGCGGCGCGGCTCTGGGCGCCGCCTTGGGCGCGGCTTTCGAACTTGCCTTTGACGCGGTTTTCGCCCGCGGCGGCTTCTGGCCTTCCGGTCCGCAACGCACATAGACCATGGTGCCGTAGCGGCCATGGACTTCGGAATCGATATAACGCAGCGCCAGCACGCGGCCGTCGAAGCCGACCACTTCGCGGTCCTGCTGGCTGCCCGGCGGATCGCCGGCCGGGCCGATGTAGTTTCTGTTGCCCGGCGCGCCCTTCAGGCGCAGTTCGGTCGGCGTCGACTGATCGGCAAGATGCATCATGACGCCGCCCGTGGGACCGAGCGTGATGATGTAAGGCTGCCGGCACTGATTGGATGCGGCCACCTCGGTGCGCGCGCGGTCTTCGTCCTTGTGATATGCGGCCAGACCCCAGCGGCCGACGATATCCTGCGGCGGGAATGACGACGGCAGCGTCGGCACCACGGCCGGCTCAAGCGGCTGCGGTTCAGGCGACGATCCGCCGAATGGATTGCTCATGCTACCGGCGCAACCGGCCAACGCCAGAGTGAGCAGCGCCAGGACCATCACGGTCGGCAGGCTGGGTCGGGTCGGACGGCTCATTCGGGCTCCTGCGAGGCGTTCCAGAGGGACTTTGGGAGGTCGTGGCGCAGCGTGCAAGCTTGGCCCCGGCAACCCTCGTCTATGGCGGCAACATAGCAAACGCGGGTTAACGCTCCCGGTTACCGCCGGTTCAGCGGCCAGCGTGCTTGACACCCAATTGCGGAGGCCATATGTCCCGTGCGAGAATTAGCACTCTAACCGCATGAGTGCTAAACTATTGTAAAATCAACAGTTTCAGTTCCCGCCGCCGAGGAAACACAATGGCCAAGACCAAGTTCCGTCCCCTGCACGACCGCCTGGTCGTCCGTCGCATTACCGCCCTGGAGAAGACCAAGGGCGGCATCATCATCCCCGACAGCGCCCAGGAAAAGCCGTCGGAAGGCGAAGTCATCGCCGTCGGCCCCGGCGGCCGCGACGAGAATGGCAAGCTGATACCGATCGACATCAAGACCGGCGACCGCGTGCTGTTCGGCAAATGGTCGGGCACCGAGGTCAAGCTGGATGGTGAGGATCTCATCATCATGAAGGAATCAGACGTCATGGGCGTGATCGCCTAAGGCTCAATCTCGAAATTCATCGGAGTAGTTCACATGGCTGCCAAAGAAGTAAAATTTTCCGTGGACGCGCGCGACCGCATGTTGCGCGGCGTCGATATCCTCGCCAACGCGGTGAAGGTCACGCTCGGCCCCAAGGGCCGCAACGTCGTGCTCGACAAGAGCTTCGGCTCGCCCCGCATCACCAAAGACGGTGTGACGGTCGCCAAGGAAATCGAACTCGAGGACAAGTTCGAGAACATGGGCGCGCAGATGCTGCGCGAGGTCGCCTCCAAGACCAACGATCTGGCCGGCGACGGCACCACCACCGCGACCGTGCTGGCTCAGGCGATCGTGCGCGAAGGCGCCAAGTCGGTTGCCGCCGGCATGAACCCGATGGACCTCAAGCGCGGCATCGACATCGCCGTCGCCGCCGTCGTCAAGGATCTCGAGAAGCGTGCCAAGCCCGTCGGCTCGTCCGCTGAAGTGGCCCAGGTCGGCACCATCTCGTCCAACGGCGATACCCAGATCGGCAGCATGATCGCCAAGGCGATGCAGAAGGTCGGCAACGAAGGCGTCATCACAGTCGAAGAAGCCAAGGCGATGGACACCGAAGTCGAGATCGTCGAAGGCATGCAGTTCGATCGCGGTTACATCTCGCCATACTTCGTCACCAATGCCGAGAAGATGGTGGCCGAGCTTGAGGACGCCTACGTCCTCCTGCACGAAAAGAAACTGTCGGGCCTGCAGTCGATGCTGCCGCTGCTCGAAGCCGTGGTGCAGACCGGCAAGCCGCTGGTCATCATCGCGGAAGACGTCGAAGGCGAAGCCATCGCGACGCTGGTCGTCAACAAGCTGCGCGGCGGCCTCAAGGTCGCGGCCGTCAAAGCCCCAGGCTTCGGCGATCGCCGCAAGGCCATGATGGAAGACATCGCCATTCTGACCGGCGGCCAGCTGATCTCGGAAGATCTCGGCATCAAGCTCGAGAACGTGACCGTGCAGATGCTCGGCCGCGCCAAGAAGGTGATCATCGAGAAGGAAAAGACCACCGTCGTCAACGGCGCCGGCAAGAAGGCCGACATCGAAGCGCGCGTCAACCAGATCAAGGCGCAAATCGAAGAGACCACCTCCGACTACGACAAGGAAAAGCTTCAGGAACGTCTGGCCAAGCTCGCCGGCGGCGTTGCGGTGATCCGTGTCGGCGGCGCTTCCGAAATGGAAGTGAAAGAAAAGAAGGATCGCGTCGATGACGCGCTCAACGCCACCCGCGCCGCGGTGCAGGAAGGCGTCGTTCCGGGCGGCGGTGTCGCTCTGCTGCGCGCCAAGAAGGCGGTCGGCAAGCTCACCAACGACAACGCCGACGTCCAGGCCGGTATCAACATCGTGCTCAAGGCGCTGGAAGCCCCGATCCGTCAGATCGCCGAGAATGCCGGCGTTGAAGGCTCGATCGTGGTCGGCAAGATCCTCGATCAGAAGTCGGAGACCTACGGCTTCGACGCGCAAAACGAGGAATATGTCGACATGATCGCCAAGGGCATCATCGATCCGGCCAAGGTGGTGCGCACTGCGCTGCAGGACGCCGCTTCGGTGGCGGGCCTGCTGGTGACCACCGAAGCCATGGTCGCCGAACTGCCGAAGGATGCGGCGCCGGCGATGCCGGGCGGCGGCGGCGGTATGGGCGGCATGGGCGGCGGGATGGGCTTCTAAGCCGACGCGCTCAATCGCGAACATAAAGGGCGGCCCAAGTTTTAAAACTTGTGCCGCCCTTTTTTTATTGCGCTAGAACCGCCCGAATATCTGCACGCTGAGCGACACCATGCCCGGAAACATGATCGCCAATCGGGATATTCTTGGGAAGGCCGGGGAAGCTTTGCGGCCCTGCGGGGTTTTTACACCCCTGCCGGCTAGTTGGTCGCGGCCCTGAACCGCATCGGCGACGCGCCCTTTAGAACCACCGCGCCGCCCTCTCGCTGCCAGCCTGTGACCTGCGTCATCTGCTCGAGAAGCGCTGCGTCGGCCGCCATGCGCGGCGGCGTGCACTGGCCCGTGCTCTGCATCTGCGGCTGTTCTTCAGGCAGAGGCGCGGCCTCGATCTTGATGGTGTCATCGGAAAATTCGACCCGGGCGGGCACGCTCTTGCACCACAGGTCTATGATCGCATTGCCGCT
>JANMSH010000400.1:0-1678 GCA_031389105.1 Hyphomicrobiales bacterium | reverse complement strand
CGGAAGCCACCAGCACGCACGCGCTGGAAGCAACCGCCGCGGCTGCCAAGGCAGAAGCCAGCGCGCCCAAGGCAGCCAAGGCCCCCAAAGCAGCACCGAAGGCAGCACCGAAGGCCGCCGCCAAGAAGTAAGCGCCGGCGCGCCATTCCAGATTGCTTCAAGGGGCCGGTCATTCGGCCCCTTTTTCGTGTTCATTGTCTGGATTAATTCAAAGCTCAGTAGGGCGGATTAGCGAAGCGTAATCCGCCAGCTTTCCGACAACAACGGCCTTGGCGCAGCGGGTTGCCCCATCAGCAACGCGCTCTACATCGCCTCGCCGAATTTGCGGTCCGTCGGAACATCGCCCGCCCAATCATTCTGAAATAGGCCGCTTCTCACATCCCGATGGAACGACGAATACGGCCAATCGCACACGCGCGTCACCAAGGCGTGCTTGACGGGATTGATGTAACAATACTCGACATGCCGCGCATAGTCTGCGTCGTCCCGAATCAAATGCTCCCAGAACCGTCTTTGCCAAACGCCACGCTCGTTACGCCTCTTTCGCACGGCGCTGAGGCGTTCTTGCTTAGGCAATGCCTTGGCAAAGCGTGTCTTGATAAGCCGCCACCGCGTCGAGAAATCGGCGTCGTTCGGCGGCAAGGTGAGGACTGCGTGCAGATGATCCGGCAGGATCACGATGGCGTCGATCTCAAACGGATAGCGGCGCCGGGTTTGCGAAACGGCGTGCCGCAGAATGTCGATATGGTCGATTAGCAGCGTCCGCCGCCGCTCCAGCAGGTTGACAGTGAAGAACCAACAACCGCCGGGGATAAAGGCACGGCGATAATTGGGCATGGCCGATCACCACATGAGATGGCGGATTACGCTTCGCTAATCCGCCCTACGGGCTTTGGAGATCGTTTGCATTAACAGGATCAGCACCCTTGAAAAAAAATTTTCGTGCATCATCGACGTCGGGCCGATCTTTGATGACATCGTAGATGTACCGGTATCCAGCGGCGAAATTTGCGGTGCCATTTAGCGTAATAGTTTTGAGCGCTTGAATCTGAACGTCATTTAAACTGAAAGGTTGATTCGAACTCGGAGACGTCATCGCTCTTCCCCTACGGCAACCGCTTTTATGGAGAAACGGTCCATGATTTCAACAATGAACGCACCGCATCGACGCTCTCACGCCAGCGGGGTAGACCATCGCGAAGCATCGCCAATCTAAAACTTAGATTGTCGCTCGGAAAATAGACCTCGCCATTGCACACCCCGTCCGAATTACTTTGTTGCGCCGTACACCGTAGTAAGATTTGCGGCTCGGCCCCATCAATATGCCGATAGTTGAGAAATGCTTCGGTCCGGGGCTGCGGATATGGCCAGTTCTTTTCCCAGAAGCGAAGCAGGCCGAACGATTCTTCTTCAAACAAAAATGGCCCCAAGTTTTGGGTCAAGTTTTGGAACTGTCGCTCCGGCGAGAGTGCCGCCAACTCATTCGGTCGACGATATGCCAGGTTTCGTGCATAAACGAGCGTCTCGTCGGCGTTGGGTTCCGGACGGCCCGGCTCACGCGGACGCAGACTTGTCAGGGAGAGTGGACTGCTCTCAACATGCCGCTTACTCGGCATCCAAAAAACAAATTCGATACCCTTCTGAACGTTGACGTGATTACGCTGCTGCTGGGTGGGCC
>JANMSH010000395.1:0-4582 GCA_031389105.1 Hyphomicrobiales bacterium | reverse complement strand
CGCGGCAATGGCTGGCAAGACCCAGCTTTACCCGGACGTGCCCGGCAATCTCTGCGTCGATTGGGCGGGGCCCGTCCCGAGCGAGGACAACGAGCGTGAGGTCGACAAGATCATCAAGGAAGCGCCGCATGTGGCCAAGGTGCGCGTCATCCATCAGCGCATGGTGGTGGCCTCGATGGAGACGCGCGGCGCCACCGGCGAATATGACAAGGCCAATGACAGCTACACGCTGCATGCCTGCTCGCAGAGCGCCGACGCGATGCGCGGCCAGGCGGCCTCGATCATGAACGTGCCGAACGACAAGCTGCGGGTGACCACCGCGGACGTCGGCGGCGCCTTCGGCATGAAGACGACATGCTACCCGGAATATATCGCGCTGCTGGTGGCGGCCCGCAAAGTCGGGCGGCCGGTGCATTGGCAATCGACGCGATCGGAGGCCTTCGTCAGCGACGCGCAGGCCCGCGACGCCATCAGCGAAGCCGAACTCGCGCTGGACGATAAAGGCAAATTCCTGGCCTTGCGCGTGCGCCATTTGTGCAATCAGGGCGCCTACGTGTCCAATGCCGGCATCAACATCAACACCAACAATTTCGCGCGCTGCCTGCCGGGCATGTACCGCGTCCCGAAGATCGATGTCGGCGTCGCATGCTATTTCACCAACAAGGTATCAATTGCGCCCTTTCGCGGTGCCGGCCGGCCGGAAGCAAATTACGTTCTGGAACGCGTGGTCGAGGAAGCGGCGCGTGTCACCGGCATCGATCCGGTCAGGCTGCGCAAGAAAAACTTGATTCCCCAATCGGCGATGCCGTTCAAGACGCCGATCAATACTTACGACAGCGGCGACTTCCCGGGCATCGTCGACAAGGCGCTCAAGCTCGCTGACTACGACAACTTCAATAAGCGCAAGCGCGAGTCCGCCAAGCGCAAAAAGCTGCGCGGCATCGGCGTGTCCTGCATGCTCGAACATGCCGGCGCCATGCCGACCGAAACCGCGTCGCTCGGTTTTCCCGGCAATGACAAGTTGATCCTGGGCTTGAACGTGCAGTCGACCGGCCAGAGCCACGCCACGGTGTTCGGCCGCCTGCTCGCCGACAAACTCGGCATCGATGCGTCCAAGATCGTGCATCGCCACGGCGATACTAATTTCGGGCTGACCGGCGCGGCATCGGTCGGCTCACGATCGGCGATGTGCGCCGGCAACGCCATTATGCACACCGCCGATTTGGTGTTGGAAAAAGGCAAGAAGATCGCCTCGGCCGCGCTGGAAGCGTCGGAGTCCGACATTCAATACCGCGCCGGCAGCTTCGAGGTGGTCGGCACCGACCGCAAGATTTCACTGTTCGAGACCGCCAAACGCGCCAAAGACATGGGCGAAAACCTCGACAGCACGGGCAAACTCGACACGCCGTTGACGTTTCCCAACGGCTGCCACATCGCCGAAGTCGAGATCGATCCCGAGACCGGCAAGCTCGACATCGTGACATATACGGCGGTGGACGACTGCGGCAATATTCTCAGCCAGATGGTGGTCGAGGGCCAGGTGCAAGGCTCGATCGCCAACGGCTTGGGCCAGGCGCTGACCGAGAATACGGTCTATGATTCAATCAGCGGACAATTGGTGACCGGCTCGTTCATGGACTACGGCATGCCGCGCGCCCATGACATGCCGATCGAACTGCGGGAGGCCTCGCATGTGGTGCCGGCGACGAGCAACCCGCTCGGCGTCAAAGGCACCGGCGAAGCCGGCACCACGGCGGCGATCGCCGCGGTGATGAACGCGGTGTCGAACGCGATCCCGAACGGCGCCGCCGATCACATGGAAATGCCGGCAACGCCGTCGAAGCTGTGGGAAGCGTGTCAGAAGGGGATGGCGACGGGGAAGTAAGTGGCGCTTTTCTTCCCCTCTCCCCTTGGGGGAGAGGGGATCGGAGAGAGCGACGTAAAAAAATAGCCGGGACATGCCCGGCCATTTTTATTCTTGAAGAACTGGATGCCCGCTTTCGCGGGCATGACAACCGTGTGCCTCAGCCCTGGCTGATGAACTTCGTATTCATATACGCCTGCAAGCCCTCGATGCCACCTTCGGAGCCGTAGCCGGACTCCTTGATGCCGCCGAACGGCGTTTCCGGCGTCGAGATCGCGACGGAATTGACGCCGACCATGCCGGACTGGATAGCATCGCCAATGGCGTTGGCGGTGGCGCTCGACGTGGTGAAGGCATAAGCCGCCAAGCCGAACGGCAGCGAATTGGCGCGCTCGACCACTTCATCGAAGGTCTTGAACGGCACAATTGGAGCGACAGGCCCGAACGGCTCCTCCGTCATGATCTTCGAGTCATCCGGCACGTCGGTGATCACGGTCGGCTCGAAGAAGAAGCCCTGGTTGCCGTGACGCGAGCCGCCGGCCTGGATCTTGCCGCCGCGCGCCTTGGCGTCGTTGACGAAGCTTTCCATGGCGTCGAGGCGGCGCGGATTGGCCAGCGGCCCCATCGTCGTGCCCTTCTCGAGGCCGTCGCCGAGCTTGATGCCCTTGGCGTATTCGGTGAAGCGGGCGACAAACTTGTTGTAGCCCTTCTCCTGCACATAGAAACGCGTCGGCGAAATGCACACCTGGCCGGCATTGCGATATTTGAACGCCGCGATGGTGTCGGCGGCCTTTTCCGGATCGGCATCGTCGAACACGATAACCGGCGAGTGACCGCCGAGCTCCATGGTCGCGCGCTTCATGCCCTTGGCGGCGAGGCCTGCGAGATGCTTGCCGACCGGGATCGAGCCGGTGAAGGAAACCTTCTTGACGATGTCGGACGGGATCAGGTGCTCCGACACAGTGGCCGGCACGCCGAACACCAGGTTCAGCACGCCCGCGGGGAGACCTGCGTCGGCAAAACACTTCACCAGTTCGACGCAGCCGCCGGGGGTCTCTTCCGAAGCCTTGATGATGATGGTGCAGCCGGCGGCGAGCGCGCCGGCGATCTTGCGCACGGGCGTCAGCGTCGGGAAATTCCACGGCGTGAAAGCAGCGACCACGCCGACGGGCTCCTGCGTGACGATCTGCCGGATGCCCTTCATACGGCCCGGCACGATGCGGCCATAAGAACGGCGGCCTTCCTCGGCGTACCAGTCGATGATGTCGGCCGAGGTCAGCACTTCCATGCGCGACTCGCCAAACGCTTTACCCTGCTCCTGGGTCTGCACCTTGGCGACGTGCTCGGCACGCTCGCGCAGCAGATCGGCGGCCTTGCGCATGATCTTGGCGCGGTCGTAGGCCGAGGTCGCCTTCCACAGCGGGAACGCTTTGTTGGCCGCGGCCAAAGCTTCATCGAGGTCGGCTTTGCTGGCGTGTGGTAGCGAGGCCAGAACCTTGCCGGTGGCCGGATTGACGACATCCTCGCCCTTGCGGCCTTCGCCGTTCAGCCATTTTCCATCGATGAAAAGTTTGAGCTCGGTATACATGCGAACCTCGTTGTTACCCGGGACTGTTGGGGCGTGGATTAGCACTTCTGAACGCGCGCGGCCACTGTCGCGCTAGACGCCGAGATAGGCGCCGCCATTGATATGGATGGTCTGGCCGGTGACGTTGCGCCCGCCCGGCCCGCAGAGAAAGACAACCATGGCGGCGACATCGTAAGGCTTGCCGCGCTCGCCGGTGATGGTGCCGTGGGTGAGATGATGCGCAGGCTTGAGCGACGTGCCCGGCCGCGCCGTGTCGATAGCGCCCGGTACCACGCAATTCGCCGTGATGTGCGCGGCCGCGAGATCGTGCGCCAGGCCGCGTGTAAAGCCGACCAGCCCGGCTTTGGCGGTCATGACATGGGCGCGGCCTTTCGAGCCGATGTGTGCGCTCATGCCACCGAGATTGATGATGGTGCCGCCCTCTTTCTTGAGCGCGGGCAGGCAGGCTTTGACCGCGTGGAAGGCGGAGTCGAGCGTGACGCTCATCACCTCGCGCCATTCGGCGTAATCCATGTCCTCGATCGAATTCTCGCGGCGCAGCGCGGCGTTGTTGATGAGGCAGTCGATGCGGCCGAAAGCCTTGATCGCGGTATCGGCCAGCGCCGCCGCGGTTTTCACATCGGCGATGTCGCCGATCCCGGCAACGGCCTTAGCCCCGGCTTTCTCGATTTCCGCAACAACGGCGTCGGCTTCGGCTTTGTTGCTGCGCGCGTTGACGATGACGGCCGCACCCGCCTCTGCCATTTGCAGCGCGATGGCGCGGCCGATATTGCGCCCGGCGCCGGTGATGATGGCAACTTTGCCGGATAATTCTCTATCGCTCATGCTCATCCCCGTAGCGGCGCGAGGTCGATCTTGCCGCTGTAAAGTCTCGCTAGCAGTTTCAGCGCCGCGCTACTTCGCGCTCCGTCCCAGCCGCCGTAACGCGTGCTGAGCACGAATTTTTCCTCGATGTCGGCGCGCGGCAGCGGTTCATTCGCTCCACCACGGAAATACGGCTGACGCTCTTCCACCACGCTGCCGTCGTTGAGCACGGCGCGGATATGGCCGGTGAAAGCGTTCGGATAGGGATTGTTGGGGTCGATCACGTAACGCACCTTGGCGGCTAGCGCGAGAACGTCCGGATCGCG
>JANMSH010000438.1:0-1751 GCA_031389105.1 Hyphomicrobiales bacterium | reverse complement strand
GAAACCGTGTTCGACACGCTGAACGCTAAGGCCGCCATTCACGCCACCCGCGAGGTGGAGCAAAGGCTCGGCCGTCACCTGCCGATCATGCTGTCGATGACCATCACCGATCTGTCGGGTCGCAATCTGTCCGGCCATTCGATCGAGGCTTTCTGGGCCTCGGTGCGCCATGCCAGGCCGGTCACGATCGGCCTCAACTGCTCGTTCGGCGCGTCGCAGCTGCGCGCGCATGTCGCCGCGCTTTCCGGCATCGCCGATAGCTTGTTGATGGCCTACCCCAATGCCGGCCTGCCGAACGATCTGGGCGAATATGATGAGGGTCCCGAAGCGACCGCTGCGCAGGTCCGCGAATGGGCTCAGCAGGGCATCGTCAACATCGTCGGCGGTTGTTGCGGAACCACGCCATCGCATATCGCGGCGATTGCCGAAGCGGTGCACAGCTATCCGCCGCGCGCCATTCCGGTGCCGCCCCGGCAGATGCAGCTGGCCGGCATCGAGCCGATGATTCTCGCTGCCTGAGATTAGGTCGGACCTGGCATGACCATTCTTGCGAGCGGCACTTTCGTCAATATTGGCGAGCGCACCAACGTTACCGGATCGGCGCGATTCAAGCAGCTGATCATGGCCGGCGATTATACGGCTGCGGTAGAAGTGGCGCGCCAGCAGGTCGAGAATGGTGCCCAGATCCTCGACATCAACATGGACGAAGGTCTGCTCGATTCCGAACTGGCGATGACCACCTTTCTGAAGCTGATCGCCGCCGAGCCGGACATCGCGCGCGTGCCCTTCATGATCGACAGCTCGAAATGGAGCGTCATCGAGGCCGGGCTGAAATGGGTATCGGGCAAGCCGATCGTCAATTCGATCAGCATGAAAGAAGGCGAAGCGGAGTTCCTGAGCCACGCCGCCAAGGTTCGCGATTATGGCGCCGCGGTCGTGGTGATGGCGTTCGACGAGGTGGGCCAGGCCGACACCAAAGAGCGCAAGGTCGAGATTTGCGAGCGGGCCTATCAATTGCTCGTCGCGCATGATTTTCCGCCCGAGGATATCATCTTCGATCCGAACATCTTCGCGATCGCCACCGGCATTGATGAGCATCGCCGCTACGCGCTCGACTTCATCGAGGCGATCCGGGAGATCAAGGCGCGCTGCCCGCATGTCCACATCTCCGGCGGGCTATCGAACCTCAGCTTCTCGTTCCGCGGCAACGAGCCGGTGCGCCGCGCGATGCATTCGGTTTTCCTCTTCCACGCCATTCCGGCCGGCCTGGACATGGCGATCGTCAACGCCGGCCAGCTCGACGTCTACGACCGGATCGATCCAATTCTCCGTGAGGCGTGCGAGGACGTCATTCTCGACCGGCGCGACGATGCGACCGAACGGCTGGTCGCGCTCGCCGAAAGCTATCGCGGAACCGACGAGGTGCGCGAGAAGGAGGCGGAGGAATGGCGCAGCTGGCCGGTCGCCAAGCGGCTCGAACATGCGCTGGTGCGCGGCATCGATGCTTTTGTGGTGGAGGATGCGGAAGAAGCCCGCCAGCAAGCGACCCGTCCGATCGAGGTGATCGAAGGGCCGCTGATGGACGGGATGAACGTGGTCGGCGACCTGTTCGGTTCGGGCAAGATGTTCCTGCCGCAGGTGGTGAAATCGGCGCGCGTTATGAAGAAGGCGGTCGCCCACCTTATTCCGTATATCGAGGAGGAAAAGGAAAAGAGCGGAAGCACCCAGGGCAAGGGCCGGATCGTCATGGC
>JANMSH010000393.1:0-4555 GCA_031389105.1 Hyphomicrobiales bacterium | reverse complement strand
TGGCCGACGCGGGTGAAGATGCGTTCGGCGCCGGCGCGCTCGACCCGGCAGGTGACGCCGAATTTTTTCTCGAAGGCCTTGCCCATGGCCTCGGCGAGCTGCAAATCGGCCGAGGTGTACCAGGTGACGGTGCCTTCTTTTTTCGCCGCGGCGATCAAAGCCGGCGTGATCGCTTCGGCTGGCGGGGCCGCGGCCACAACGCGCGTGGCGTAGGCGGCGAAGGGCAGCGCGGCGGATGCTTTGAGCAGCGTGCGGCGAGTCAGCATGATGACCTCCCGGGTGATCGCTTTTTTTGGAGGCTAGCACAGCGCGAGGCTTTTGAAGCCCCCTACACTGCCTCGACCTGAACCACACCCGGCACCGCCTTGATGGCGCCGGCGATCTGCGGCGAGACCTTGAAGCGGCCCGGCAGTTTCACCTCGACCTCGGTGCCGGCCTTGAGCATCAGCACCATGCTGACCTCGCCATCGGCGTTTGTTTGCGCGGATCGGGCAGGCCCGACCTGCGTCGGTTCCAGCCGCTTGGCGATGCCCTCGATCGGCGCGCCGTCACGCAAGAACACGCGCAGGCCCTTGTGCAGGTTGGCGGCGGCGGCATCAAGCGGCTCGGCCGACTGGATGCGGGCACGCACGTCGTCGCCCTGCACTTCCGCCGACAGCACCAGCATCACCGCGGTGCCGGGCTCCAGCAGTTCGCGATGTTCGGCGAGACCTTCGGAGAAAATCACCGCCTCGTAATGGCCGGTCGGATCGGACAGGCCGATGATGCCCATCTTGTTGCCGGTCTTGGTGCGGCGTTCCTGACGCGACACCACGGTGCCGGCGACCTTGCCCGCGGTCGTGCCCATTTTCACCGCGCGGGAGAATTCCGCCCAGGACTGCACGCGCAGTTTTTTCAGCACCGCCGCATAATCGTCGAGCGGATGGCCGGACAGGAAGAATCCGACCGCTTCGTACTCGCGGCGCAGCCGTTCGGCCGGCAGCCAGGCGTCGATCTGCGGCAGCGCGATCGGCTCCGGCGACCCACCGCCACCGAACAATTCGTTCTGCCCGACTTCCGCGGTTTCGTGCGCGCGCTGGGCGCGGCCAAGCACCTGCTCCATCGCGGAGAGGACACGCGCGCGGTTCGTCTCGAAGCCGTCGAAGGCGCCGGCGGTGGCGAGACTTTCCAGCACGCGCTTGTTGACGGCGCGAGGATTGACCCGCGCGGCGAAGTCCGCGAGGTCGTTGAACTTGCGCTGCCCGCGCGCCTCGATAATCGATTCCACCGCCTGCTTGCCGACACCTTTGAGCGCGGCGAGCGCGTAGATGATGGTGTTACCGTCGACCTCGAAGGCGACATCGGAGCGATTGATCGACGGCGGATCGACCTTGATGCCGAGACGTTCGGCCTCGGCGCGAAATTCGGCGAGTTTGTCGGTGTTGCCCATGTCGAGCGTCATCGACGCCGCCATGAACTCGACCGGATAATTGGTCTTCATGTAGGCGGTCTGGTAGGCGACCAGCGCATACGCAGCGGCGTGGCTCTTGTTGAAGCCGTAATCGGCGAAGCGTTCGAGCAACTCGAAGATCGCGTCGGCCTGCGGCTTCTCGATGCCGCGTTCGGTCGCGCCTTTGACGAAATGCGCGCGCTGTTCCTGCATCTCCTTGCGAATTTTCTTGCCCATGGCGCGGCGCAGCAGGTCGGCCTGACCGAGCGTAAAGCCGGCAAGAATCTGCGCGGCCTGCATCACCTGTTCCTGATAGACGATGACGCCGAAGGTTTCTTTGAGAACCTCTTCCAGCTTCGGATGGATGTAGTCCGGCTGCTCCATGCCATGCTTGCGCGCGCAATAAGTCGGGATGTTCGCCATCGGACCCGGGCGATAGAGCGCGACCAGCGCGATGATGTCCTCGAAACGGTCGGGCCGCATGTCGAGCAGCGCGCGGCGCATGCCGGCGCTTTCCAGTTGGAACACACCGACCGCTTCGGCGCGCGCCAGCAAGTCGTAGGTTTTGGTATCGTCGAGCGGGATCGCGGTGAGATCGATCTCGATGCCGCGCCGCTTCAACAGCGCCACCGCGGTCTGCAACACCGTAAGTGTCTTGAGGCCGAGGAAGTCGAACTTCACCAGGCCGGCCTGCTCCACCCATTTCATGTTGAACTGGGTGACGGGCATGTCGGATTTCGGATCGCGATACAGCGGCACCAGTTCCGACAGCTTGCGGTCGCCGATCACGATGCCGGCGGCATGCGTCGAGGCGTGGCGCGTCAGGCCTTCGAGCTTGCGGGCAATCGCAAAAGCGCGCTTGACGGTCGGATCGCTGTCGGCTTCGGCCTGCAGCTTCGGTTCGCTCTCGATCGCCTGCGCCAGCGTGACGGGGCTCGCCGGATTCTGCGGCACCAGTTTGCACAGCTTGTCGACCTGGCCATAGGGCATCTGCAACACGCGGCCGACGTCGCGCAGCACGCCGCGCGCCTGAAGTGTGCCGAAGGTGATGATCTGCGCCACCTGGTCGCGGCCGTAACGCGCCTGCACGTAGTCGATGACTTCGCCGCGGCGGTCCTGGCAGAAGTCGACGTCGAAGTCGGGCATCGACACGCGCTCGGGATTGAGGAAGCGCTCGAACAGCAGGCCGAAGCGGATCGGATCGAGATCGGTGATGGTGAGCGCATAGGAGACGAGCGAACCCGCGCCAGAGCCGCGGCCGGGGCCGACCGGTATGCCTTTGTGCTTGGCCCACTGAATAAAGTCGGCGACGATCAAAAAGTAGCCGGGATATTTCATGTTGGCGATGACGTCGAGTTCGAACGCGAGGCGCTCGCGGTATTCGTCCTCGGTGTGGCCTTCGGCAAGACCGGCGCTGGTGAGCCGCGCGGTGAGCCCTGCTTCGGCGCGCTTGCGCAGCTCGTCGGCCTCGTCGACCACACTGCCGCCCTCGCCGACCGAAAAGCGCGGCAAGATCGGCTGATGGGTGTGCGGGCGGAACGAACACCGTTTGGCGATCTCGACGGTCGAGGTCAGCGCCTCCGGCAGATCGGCGAACAGTTCGCGCATCTCGGCGCGGGTTTTGAAACGGTGCTCGGCGTTTATCTGGCGGCGGTCGCTCTCCGACACCACGCGGCCTTCGGCGATGCAGATCAGCGCGTCATGCGCTTCGTGATCGGCGACGGTGGCAAAGAACGGCTCGTTGGTCGCGACCAGCGGAATGTTCTTGGCATAAGCGAGATCGATCAGCACCGGTTCGGCCATGCGTTCGTGCGGCGTGCCGTGGCGCTGCAATTCGATATAGAGCCGGTCGCCGAACAAGCGGATGAGCGCGTCGAGCCGCGTGCCGGCCAGATGACTTTGCCCGGAAGCGATGGCCGTATCGAGCGGGCCGCCCGGGCCGCCGGTCAGCGCGATGACGCCTTGCGTCTCGCCTTCCAGCCATTCGAGCTTGAGCCGCGGCGGCTCGTTGGCCGGCGAATCCATGAAGGCGCGCGACGACAGCCGCATCAGGCAGCGGTAACCGGCCTCAGAGGCGGCGAGCAGCACGAGGCGCGAGCGTTCGGGCTGGGCATTGGCGTTGCGGGCGCCGTGGTCGGTGTCGCCGAAATCGATGGCCAATGCGCAGCCGACGATCGGCTGGATGCCGTAACCGGCGATTTTCTCGGAGAATTCCAGCGCGCCGAACATGTTGTCGGTGTCGGTCAACGCCAGCGCCGCCTGCTTGTCGGCCTTCGCCAGCTCGGCCAGCCGCGCAATAGGCAGTGCGCCTTCCAAGAGCGAATAGGACGAGTGCACGTGGAGGTGCACGAAATCGAGGTCGGACATGGTGGCTCGGAGGTTGGACGACTCAGTCGGCCAGAGTGAGGATGACCACCCCTCAAGTCCACCCTCGCCGCCCAAGCTGCCGGGGCTTTCCCCGTCATCCTTCGAGGCCCGCCGCCGCCCAAGTCGGCAAGGACCGACTTGGGCATCCGCATACCGATCTCGGGTGAACCCGGGATCGGGGACGCACCTCAAAGGTGATGGAGAGTTCCCGTCATGCCCGGCTTCGGGCCCTTAAAGGCACCCTCAGTCCGGCCATGACTAAGCAAAACGCTTACGCAGGTACGCCACCCACTCAACGCCACGCACGCAGATCCGCTACGTACGCAACTAGCCCACTGACGCTGTTACAGATGACTGAAGACTTGCGACCAGATCGCGATCATACCCACGAACAGCGACAGCGACGCCAGGGCAGCGGCTTCTTGAACCATGACTTTCAACATTGCTCTCTCCCCAAGAACGTAGAGAGAACATAGTTCAGGTTTTGTTCTAGAGTCAAGTAGCGGTAGTGGGTCAGGTGCAATTGTGTCGAACCAACCGCCCTCGGCACCTCGGGCAGCAGCCAGCCCACCGCAGGGGAACCTGTGATATGGGGTTGCCATGCACATTCGCACGCTCGGGGTATTGGCGAGTTTTGCCCTGCAAATCCTCGCTGGGGTTGCCCCAGTGAAGTATCCCCAAATCACATTTCTGGCGGACCTTATATTTTGGGTCGCTACAGTATTCTTGGTACTTATTATCGCTTCGTGGTTGTATTCC
>JANMSH010000389.1:0-1698 GCA_031389105.1 Hyphomicrobiales bacterium | reverse complement strand
CTCGCTGTCGCTCGCGCTCGCCACCCTCTCCCGCAAGGGGAGAGGGTGAGAAGAAGAGCCTTCGTCGAGACTAGCCGCGAGCACTACCGCCCGCGCTTGTTGCTCTTGAAGCCGCCGTGTTGGCCCGGTCTTCCAAGCTTCGAGCGCGGTGAATCGGGCCGCAGCGGCTTGACCTCGTGGCCGAGCGCGATACCCATTTCATCGAGCCCTGGCTTGTGCGGGCCTTCTGAAGAAGACGGGCTTCGCCCTTTTGTGACGGCGCGCCGCAATTTCGAATCCTGCCCGATCATCACGTTGCGCACGGTCGGATTGTCGACCACCGCCAGCTCGGTCTGGCGCAGCCGCTTGAGTTCGTCGCGCAGGCGCGCGGCTTCCTCGAAGTCGAGATCGGCGGCGGCCGCGTGCATGCGCTTTTCCATGTCGGCCAGCACGGTCTCGAAATTGTGCCCGATGGTGGCGGCGTCGCCGAACTCGCCACTGTCGGCACCGCCGGTCGAGATCAGCACGTGGTCGCGCTCATAGACCGAGTCCATGATGTCGTGGATCGAGCGCTTGATGCTCTCCGGCGTGATGTTGTGCTCGGTGTTGTATTCGACCTGTTTCTCGCGGCGCCGGTTGGTCTCCTCGATGGCGCGCTGCATCGAGCCGGTGACCTTGTCGGCATACAGCACGACGCGGCCGTCGACGTTGCGCGCGGCGCGGCCGATGGTCTGGATCAGCGAAGTTTCACTTCTGAGGAAACCCTCTTTGTCGGCATCGAGGATGGCGACCAGCGCGCATTCCGGAATGTCGAGGCCCTCGCGCAACAAATTGATACCGATCAGCGCGTCGAAGGCGCCGAGCCGCAAATCGCGGATGATCTCGATGCGCTCCAGCGTGTCGATGTCGGAGTGCATGTAGCGCACGCGGATGCCTTGCTCGTGCAGATATTCGGTGAGATCCTCCGCCATGCGCTTGGTCAGTACCGTGATCAGCGAGCGGTAGCCGGCCAGCGCCACCTGGCGCACTTCGCCAACCAGATCGTCGACCTGCGTGCGCGCCGGGCGGATTTCGACCGGCGGGTCGATCAAGCCGGTGGGGCGGATGACCTGCTCGACGAAGACGCCGCGCGCCTCGTTCATTTCCCAATGGCTCGGCGTCGCCGAGACGGCAAGCGTCTGCGGCCGCATCGCATCCCACTCTTCGAAGCGCAGCGGGCGGTTGTCCATGCAGGAGGGCAGGCGGAAGCCGTATTCCGCCAGCGTCGCCTTGCGGCGGAAGTCGCCGCGGAACATGCCGCCGAGCTGCGGCACGGTGACGTGGGACTCATCCGCGAACACCAGCGCGTTGTCCGGCACGTATTCGAACAGAGTCGGCGGCGGTTCGCCCGGCTTGCGGCCCGACAGATAGCGCGAATAGTTTTCGATGCCGGCGCAGGAGCCGGTGGTGTCCATCATCTCCAAGTCATACATAGTTCTTTGCTCGAGGCGCTGCGCTTCGAGCAGGCGGCCGGCGGCGTTGAGCTGGTCGAGGCGCACTTTAAGTTCGTGCCGGATGCCGAGCATGGCCTGCACCAGTGTCGGGCGCGGCGTGACGTGATGCGAATTGGCGTAGACCTTGACGAATTCCAGTTCGTCGGTCTTTGAGCCCGTGAGCGGATCGAATTCGTGGATCGATTCTATTTCATCGCCAAACAAAGACACGCGCCAGGCGCGGTCT
>JANMSH010000388.1:0-6588 GCA_031389105.1 Hyphomicrobiales bacterium | reverse complement strand
CACTCAAGCGCGGCCTGCGCCCGAATCAACGGGCGTCGCCCAACGGCGCCAGCCTTCCGGTCACCGCGCTGGTCAACGAGTTCTATTCGGAAGTCGAGAAGATGGGCGGCAAGCGCTGGGACACGTCGAGCCTGATCGCACGGCTGGATCGGTAACGCACAAAAAAACGTCGGGCAGGAAACACACATGGAAATCATTCTTTATTACGCGCCGATCGCCTGCTCGCTGGCGCCGTACATCACGCTGACCGAAGCCGGCGCCGAGTTCGAAGTGCGCAGCATCAATCTGAAGAAAGGTCAGCAGAAGTCTCCCGAGTATCTGAAGATCAATCCCAAACACAAAGTGCCGCTGCTCGTTGTCGATGGAAAGACGCTGAGCGAGAACGTCGCGATCCAGCAATGGATCGACATGACCTTCCCCAAAGCGAACCTGTTTCCAAAAGATCCGTGGCAGCGGCTGCAGGCGGTGTCGCTGTTGGCGTGGTGCTCGTCAGGCATCCACCCCTATCTGACGCGGATGAACTCACCCATCGCTGTCTGCGACGTGCCCGGCACCGAGGACAGTGTGCGCAAGCATGCCAAGGAACATTTGTTCGAAAACTACAAAGTCGCCGACAACATGCTGGCGGGACGCGAATATTTCTTCGACCATTTCACCGCGCCGGACGCTCATTTCTTCTGGTGCTTCCGCCGCGGAACCTTGTTCGACATCGACATGTCGCAGTTCAAGAACTGCACAGCTCATTTCGAACGCATGAAAACACGTCCGAGCGTGCAGAAACTGCTCGCGTTCGAGAAGACAGTACAGGCGGAGTTCGCCAAAGCGGCGTGAAATTAAGCCTTAGCAGATGGCCGTGCCGAGACCGCGGCGTGCCAGCGCTTCACGTTGGCCGCGCCGTCCGGAACGATGAGCCGCGCCGGCTTCATGAAATCGACGGTGCATAGCGCGGTGATATCCGCGACCGAATAGCGGTCGCCGGCGATGAATTCGCGTGTCGCCAGTTCGCCGTCGAGCAACTCCAGGAATGCCGTCACCCGCGGCTTGTTGGCCTCGGCCCAGGCCGGCAACTGCGGCACTTCCAATTCCTTCATCGCCGGGTGCAGATGACGGAACACCGCCGCCACCGTGGCGAAAAAATTATTCTCGACCCGCCGGCTCCACATTTCGACCAAAGCGCTCTCTTTCGCCCCCACGCCGAAAAGCGGCGGTTCGGGCTGCAGCGCCTCGAAGTAACGGCAGATCGCGAGCGACTCGGTGATCACCGTACCGTCGTCCAGGACCAAGGCCGGCATCCGCTGGAGAGGATTGATCGCGGTATATTCCGGGGTCCGGTGCTCCATCTTCATCATGTCGACCTGCTCGGTCGGCACCTCGATGCCCTTCTCGGCCAGGAAAATGCGGGTCCGCCGGGGATTGGGCGCGTATTTGCTGTCGTAAAGCTTCATTTGGAGGTGCCCGGCTCAATTTTCCTCCGTCCAGCCGACCATGGCCGAAAAACCCTGTCAAACTGAGCCGTTTGTCTTCGCATGATCTTTTCCGAAAACCGGTACCCACTTTTCGGGATCATGCGATTAACAACCGATTAACCAGCGTCTTTAGCTGCCTCTTAAGCTTGGTCTTAAGGATTTTGGGCGAGGTTGGCCGGCACCCGAACTAGCGTAAAAGCGTCACTTTTTCCATGCCCGTTCCAGGCGAACAGCCAGACCTCACCGCGCTCCCCCCGGAAAGCTCGCCGGTCAAGCGCCGCCTTGCCGCGCAATATGTACGCGAAGCGCGCGACCGGCTGACCTCGTCCAGTGGCACCCGCCCCGCCTTCGACTACGAACTGCTGCGCCAATACGCGCAGAACCGGCTCTCAGCGTCGCTGGTGATGCTGCTGCTGGTGGCCACCATCGGTTTCTTGTCGAGCCTGTGGACCGGCGCGGTTACCGCCGGCGCCTGGACCGCTTCGGTGCTGGTCATCCACGCTGTCATGGTCAGCAAATGCAAGCAATTCCTCGACCAGCAGATGTCCGACGTCACGGCGCAACAGTGGCGCCTGCGCTTCATCATGCTCGACCTGTTCTACGGTCTGGCCTGGATGTTCATCCTGATCCATCCGGTCGGCACCGACGAAAGCTCCAGCACCTTCATGCTGTTCGTCATGCTTTTGGTCGTTGCGGTCTCAAGTATGATCGCCTCCAGCCTGCCTATGGCGGTGTTCGCCGCGACCTTCCCGGTCACCGCCGCGGTTGCGCTCAACTTCCTGCTGCAAGGCACACTGCGCGACTATATTCTCGCCATCATGGCGGTCACCGCGCAGGGTTATTTCGCCGTGTTGGCCTACCGGCTCTATTCGACAACGCTGGCGACGCTGGTCGCTCGCGCCGAAAAAGACGCGCTGATCGGCGAACTCGAACAGGCGAAGGCCATCTCGGATGAGGCGCGCCAGCGCGCCGAGGCCGCCAATATTTCCAAGTCGCGCTTCCTCGCGCAGATGAGCCACGAACTGCGCACGCCGCTCAACGCCATTCTCGGTTTCTCCGAAGTCATGAAGACCGAAGTGTTTGGCGAGCACGCGGTGCCGGCCTACAAGGAATATTCCGCCGACATTCATAATTCCGGCGTGCATCTCTTGGGCCTGATCAACGAAATTCTCGATCTGTCGCGCATCGAGGCCGGTCGTTACGAACTCAACGAAGAGTCTGTGTCTCTCGTTGGCATCGTCGAGGATTGCCACCATTTGCTGAAGCTGCGCGCCACCAACCGCGGCATCACCATGCACGAGGTCTACGAGCCCGATCTGCCAAGGCTATGGGCGGACGAGCGCGCGATCCGCCAGATCTGCCTGAACCTGCTGTCGAACGCGATCAAGTTCACGCCGCAGGGCGGCGAAATCTGGCTAAAGGTCGGCTGGACCGCCTCGGGCGGTCAGTACATGAGTTGCAAGGACACCGGCCCGGGTATTCCGGAAGAGGAAATCCCGATCGTGCTGGCCTCGTTCGGCCAAGGGTCGAACTCGATCAAGTCGGCCGAACAAGGCGCGGGCCTCGGCCTGCCGATCGCCAAGAGCCTGACCGACCTTCATGGCGGCTCCTTCGTGTTCAAATCCAAGCTCCGCATCGGCACCGAAGTGATCGTCACCTTCCCGCCGGAACGCGTGGTCGCGGCCATGGCGCCGATGACCGACCATGCGCCCTCAATTACGCCACCGGCTCCGGGCGAACCGATCCTGACACCGGACGAAAGGCGCCGCCTGAGCCGGCGGCCGCTGTTCCGGGCTGGTACCTGAGCGGCCCGCGGATGATTGCGTTACCGAGCACGGCAATTATGTTCGAAGACGATTCGCTCTTGAGACGGACCGATGATCGAAAGCCCTTGCGTCAATATCTGCACGCTGGATGCCCGCACCAGGACGTGCCTGGGCTGCGGCCGCACCATCGACGAGATCACGCGCTGGAGCACGATGACGCCCGCGGAACGCAGCTGCATCATGGGCGAATTGCCCTCTCGCCTCACCGCAGTTAAGTCAGCCAATGCCCAAACCGCGACAGGATAGTACCTTGAGCCGCCGCCTGACCTGGACCTTCGTCCTTGGCGTCGCGGTGTCGCTCGCAGCGCTGATCGCCAGCAACGACCAGGACGCCATCGCCAATCTGCTACGCCACGATATCGGATCACTGGTGCTCAAGTTTGCGCTGGTGGTGTCCGCCGGCGGCCTCGTGCTGGTGATCTTCCGGGAGAAACTGTCGAAGGCGCTGGAAGCGACGCTGTTCTGGGCGGTGGTCGGCCTGCTGCTGGTCGTTGGCTACACCTACCGCTTCGAGCTGCGCGAGGTCGCCGACCGCGTGATCGCCGAATTGATGCCCGGGCACGTCGCCGGCCGCGGCCGCAGCGTGCAGGTGGTGCGCGGCAATGGCGGCGACTTCGCGGTCGCCGCGCATATCAATGGCGCCAAGATTCCAATGGTGCTCGACACCGGCGCGACCTCGGTGGTGCTGACCCAGGAAGCCGCCAGGGCCGCTGGCCTGCCGATCGAAGTTCTCAATTACTCGGTCAATGTCGACACCGCCAACGGCCGTACGCGTGCCGCCGCGGTGACGCTCGACCGCCTCGCGGTCGGCGGGCTTACCGAGCGCGCGGTGCCCGCGCTGGTGGCGCAGCACGGCCAACTCAAGAGCAACCTGCTCGGCATGAGCTTCCTCAACCGGCTGGAAAGCTGGGAAGTGCGCGGCGACAACCTGCGTATGCGCGGCACGCCCTAGCGGGCCGACGCTTTATGCCCGCACCGGCACAATCGCCGAGTTCATAATATCGAGCACGCGACGCAGGCCCTCCGGCATTCCGGTATCGGTTGCCTGAATCGCGACGTGGTACTTGGCCGAGTTGTCGGTGGACCGCGTGTTTTCCTTGTGGGCCGAGACCGAGCCCTGGATGCTGACCGACGCCTTGACGACGCCCCATTTCGCGCTAGCGTCGGCTTTGACGCTCAACGCCTCATCCGTCGACGATTTCGAGGACGTGGACGATTTCACTTCCATGTCAAAAACAACATCGATGGTCTTGATCGACAGCGCCGGGATTTGCACGAGCGCCAGCAGCGGCACCGTCAGATTGACCGTTTCCGTGCCGGCCGGCACGGCAAGGATCGGCGGCGTGGCGGTCGGAACGGCGTCGATGGCCGGTGTCGGCCGCGTGAACGTAAACGCGACGTTGCGGATCGGGCCTACGTCATCGGGAGCGACCGGCGACGTTGTCGGCGGATTGAAGCCGACCACTTGAATAAAGTTGGCCGTGGCATTGGCCAGCTTGACCTGGGCATCGCACGCCGCCGTCAACGGCCCACCGATGAGCGCGGCCATCGGAAGCCCTCTGAATTCTCCTGCAATCGTCGACATCGCATTCCCCCTTTTGTGAATTCTATTTAGTGGCGGCTGGTTTGGCCGCCGGCCCCGTAATCCCCTGCGTCCTGGTCATATCCATCACGATGCGCGAGACGCCTTCCGGCGTTGCGACACCTTCGATCGTCAGCACCACATGCGCCGACGTACCCTGCTGTTTCACCGTCGCGCTGACCGCCGGATTGACGTTGAGATCGCGCTTCACCTGCGCCGCGATGATTTCGTCTGTCCTGGGCGCGGCTGGCTTGCCCGATGCAGATTTGGCGTCCTTTGCAGCATCGGCAAGATCGCCCAGTTCGATGTCGAAGCTGATCTCGACCTGCTTGATACGCAGATTGTTGTGCGAGGTAAGCGCGAGCAGCGGCGCCTGATAGATGTCTTCTTCGCCGGGCGCGGCCTCGGGCCGGATCGACGGCACGCGCATCTGCACGGTCAACGGCCGGCGCTCGCGATCCAAATAACTCGTCAGATTTGAGATTTGGGCTTTTTCGATCTCTTGCTGCGCTTCGGCGACGGCACCGGCAATCGCGTGCACCAGATCCTTCAGGGCAACGAAATCCGCCATCCGAAATACCCTTTAAAACACGCGTCGAATAAGTCTCCGGAGACTACAACCTTTAATATTGCTATTGCAATGACGCGCTCTATAGGCGCAGCGCGGCAATTGGTCCTAAAGCAGGCTGATAATGAATCGCAGCGACACCAGCGTCAGGAAAACGCCGAAAGCGATTTCGAGTTTGCGCCGCGGCATCCAGTGCGCCAGCCGCACGCCGTAACTCGCAGTGAAGCTCGACACCGGCGCCATCAGCGCAACGCCCAGCAGCGAGACGAAGCCGATCGATAGCGGCGGCAACTGCGTCATGTGCGGCCAGCCGGCCAGCATGTAACCAATTGTGCCAGCTATGGTAATTGGCACGCCGACGCCGGCCGAGGTGGCGACCGCGCGCTGCATCGGCTGTCCGTAAAGCGTGAGCACCGCATTCGAGATCGCGCCACCGCTGACGCCGACCAGCGATGCAAACAGCCCGGTGATAAAGCCGTAAAATGTGAGCGGGCCGCGGCCGGGCAGTTCATCGCCGAAACTCAACCGATCGCTGCCGAACAGCATACGGATCGCAATAAAGGTCGCGAAAATAACGAACGCGATCTTGAACACCGCGGACGGCGCAAAGCCCGCCGTTACCGAGCCGAGCACGACGCCGGCGAGCGCCGGCAGCGTCCAGATGCGCACGATCTGCGGGATTACCGCGCCGCGCTTCTTGTGCGCCATGTAGGAGAGGAACGTGGTCGGCACGATGATGGCGAGCGAAGTGCCTATGCACAATTGCATCCGGGTGTCTTCCGGCACGCCGAGGATGCGGAACACTTCATACAGCACCGGCACGATGATGGCGCCGCCGCCTATGCCGAACAGACCGGAGAAAATGCCGGTGACGACGCCGGCGGCGACGATCATACCGGCCAGCCACGCGAGTTCGCCGATCGGATAGCCCAGCAGCATGATGATCCGGTGGTGGTAGGCAGGAAGAAAAGCTAGGCGGCGATGTTCGACAAATTTTTGGCGGTGTCCACCATCTCCGCGAGCGCATCAGCCATGATCGCAGCGCTGGCGCCGGGCTTGACGGCTTCGGTAGCCAGATGGCGGCGGAACGCGCGCGCGCCGGGCACCGCGCGGAACAGCCCGAGCACATGGCGGGTGATCGAATTC
>JANMSH010000363.1:0-1538 GCA_031389105.1 Hyphomicrobiales bacterium | reverse complement strand
CCATGACTGAGCCGCAAAACAGGCGTTCCAAACTGATCACCGCCGGCGTGGCGCGCTCGCCCAATCGCGCCATGCTGCGCGCCGTCGGCTTCGGTGACGGCGACTTCGAAAA
This sequence comes from Hyphomicrobiales bacterium, assembly GCA_031389105.1. Lineage (GTDB taxonomy): Bacteria > Pseudomonadota > Alphaproteobacteria > Rhizobiales > Xanthobacteraceae > Pseudolabrys. The sequence goes on along the minus strand of JANMSH010000363.1, from coordinate 1,426 downwards.
GCCGATCATCGGCGTCGCCAACGGTCACTCGACCATGAATCCCTGCAACGCCGGCATCCAGCCGCTGGTCGACAGCGCGATCGCTGCCCTGCATGCGGCCGGCGCCAAGCCACAGGTGTTCGGCGTGCCGACGGTCACCGACGGCATTGGCATGGGCACCGAGGCGATGAAATACTCGCTCGTGTCGCGCGAGGTCATCGCGGACGCCATCGAGACATCAGTCAACGGCCAGGCCATGGACGGGGCGCTGGTGGTCGGCGGCTGCGACAAGAACATGCCCGGCGGCATGATGGCGATCGCGCGCATGAACGTGCCGGCGGTCTACGTCTATGGCGGCACTATCAAGCCCGGAAAGTGGAAAGGGCAGGACCTCACCGTTGTGTCGGTGTTCGAGGCGGTAGGCGCCTTCAGCGCGGGCAAGATGAGCCAGGAGGATTTCCTCGGTATCGAGAAGAACGCCTGCCCTTCGGTTGGCGCCTGCGGCGGCATGTTTACCGCGAACACCATGTCCTCCTCGTTCGAGGCGCTCGGCATGAGCCTGCTCGGGTCTTCGCAGATGGCGGCGCCCGACGCGGAGAAGGCGGATTCGGCCGCCGAATCCGCGAAAGTCCTGGTCGAAGCCGTGCGCCGGAACCTCAAGCCGCGCGACATCATCACCCGCAAGTCGATTGAAAACGCGATCGCGCTCGTGATGGCCACCGGCGGATCGACCAACGCGGTGCTGCATTACCTGGCGATCGCCTCCGCGGCCGGCGTCAAGTGGAGCATCGATGATTTCGAGCGCGTGCGCCGCAAGGTGCCGGTGCTGTGCGACCTGAAGCCCTCCGGAAAATATGTCGCCGTGGATTTCCATCGCGCGGGGGGCGTGCCGCAGGTGTTGAAGATCCTGCTGGCCAATGGCGTCCTGCATGGCGAATGCATGACCATCCATGGCAAGACCATGGCGGAGATGCTCAAGGACGTTCCGGCCGAGCCGCGCAAGGACCAGGACGTGATCCGGCCCTGGTCGAATCCGATGTACAAGCAGGGCCACCTCGCGATCCTGAAGGGCAACCTGGCCCCTGAGGGCTGCGTCGCGAAGATCACCGGCCTGAAGAAAGTAACGATCACCGGGCCGGCGCGCGTGTTCAATTCCGAACCGGAGGCGATGAAAGCGATTCTCGCCAAGAAAATCAAACCCGGCGACGTGCTGGTGATCCGCTACGAAGGCCCGAAGGGGGGGCCCGGCATGCAGGAGATGCTCGCGCCTACCTCCGCGCTGATCGGACAGGGCCTGGGCGATTCGGTGGGATTGCTGACCGACGGGCGGTTCTCCGGCGGCACCTGGGGCATGGTGGTGGGCCACGTCGCGCCCGAAGCCTACGTCGGCGGCACCATCGCGCTGGTGAAGGAAGGCGATTCGATCACCATCGACGCGAAAAAGCTT
>JANMSH010000339.1:0-7491 GCA_031389105.1 Hyphomicrobiales bacterium | reverse complement strand
GGAATGCGCGTCGCCCGGCGCGGCGCTGGAAGCCGCCATCGCCGAAACTTTGCAGTCGGTCACCAAGCTGAAAGGCGTGGTCAAACTGGTCGCGCCCGGTTCATTGCCGAACGACGGCAAGGTGATCGCGGATGAGCGGCCTGCCGGCTGACGCGCTCTTGACCGCGCGGGCACTTTGCCCCTGAGTGCGCCTATGAACGACGCCACCCACAAACCGCCGGGCCATCCGGCGTTGCCGCCGCGCCGCATCGGCGTGCTGCTGGTCAATCTCGGCACGCCGGACGCCACCGACTATTGGTCGATGCGCCGTTACCTCAAGGAATTCCTGTCCGACCGCCGCGTGATCGAGGAGAACCGCATCAAGTGGTGGTTGATCCTCAATCTCGTCATCCTGACCATACGGCCGGGCCGTAAGGGCCCCGACTACGACAAGATATGGAACAAGGAGCGCAATGAGTCGCCGCTCAAGACCATCACGCGCGCGCAGTCGGACAGGCTCGGCGCGGCGCTGGCCAACGATCCGCGCCTGCTGGTCGACTGGGCAATGCGCTACGGCAATCCGTCGATACGCTCGCGCCTCGAAGCCATGCAGGCCGCCGGCGGCGACCGCATTCTGATCGTGCCGCTCTATCCGCAATACGCCGCCGCGACCACGGCGACGGTCAATGACAAAGCCTTCGAGGCATTGGGACGCATGCGCTGGCAGCCGGCGGTGCGCACAGTGCCGGCCTATTTTGACGAGCCGGTCTATATCGAGGCGCTCGCGGCATCGGTCGAAGAAAATCTTGCGAAGTTGACGTTCAAGCCGGAGGTGATCATCGCCTCCTTCCACGGCATGCCGGAAGAATATCTGCGCAAGGGCGATCCCTATTATTGCCAGTGCGCCAAGACCGCGCGGCTGCTGCGCGAGCGGCTCAAGCTCGACGACAGACAATTGATGCTGACCTTCCAGTCGCGCTTCGGGCCGACCGAATGGCTCAAGCCCTACACCGACGTCACGGTGAAATCGCTGGCCGAGCGTGGCGTGAAAAATCTCGCCGTCATCACGCCGGGCTTTTCGTCGGACTGCCTGGAGACGCTGGAAGAGATTGCGATGGAAAACGCCCAGATTTTCAAGGAAGCGGGCGGCCAGAACTTCGCGGCCATTCCCTGTCTAAACGACAGCCCCGGCGGCATGAAGGTGATCGAGGACATCGTCGCCCGCGAACTCAAAGGCTGGATTTAAGCCGTCAGATCAGCCGCTTAAGCGGCGCAACGCCTCGTTAACCATAGCACTTTAGCGTCCGTTAACCACTCCCGCCGTTCGGCGGGCGCGCCCCTATGGACGCGTCCGTCGCCGGAACCTGGAGGCTTGAGTAGCGGACGTGCAGCGCTTTTCACATTCACACCAGGCCGCATTTCTTGGCGCGATTGCCTTCGCCTGCATGGCGCTGGGCGGTGTGAGTGCGAATGCGCAGATGGCGGCGCCCGATCCGCTGGCGCCGAAACTGCAATCCGATCCGCGCAATCCGCCGCGCTTCCAGACATTCACGCGGCCGGAGCAGGCCCAGTTGGGGCCACCGACGACGCTGACGCCTGTGCCGCGACCGCCTTCGTCCGCGGCAGGCAACACCGGTTTTGATTCAACGAACAGCCGCAAGGCTCGAGCCAAGAAAGCACAACCGAAAAAGGGCGCCGACGCGCAAGCCGCCGCGTCCAAAACGATCGCGCCAACGCCTCTCGCGCCTGTCGCGGTCTCGCCGTATCAAAAACCGGCGTCGACGGCTGCTAGCCGCGCCATGGCCTCTGCGCCCGGCGAGCCGACGGTGCCGGAGATCGGCCCGATCCGCCGCAAGCCGACCAAGCGTAAGGCGCACACCGAACCGGACGATCCCTACGCCGCGCTCGGCATTCGCGCCGGCGGCTTCACGCTGTTTCCCGCCGTCGAATTGATCGGCGGCTATGACACCAATCCGGCGCGCTCGTCAGGCGGCAAAGGCGCTTCGCTTTACACCATCGCGCCGGAATTGCGCGCGCAGTCGGACTGGTCGCGCCACGAACTCAAGGCCGATCTGCGCGGCAGCTACACCGGTTACAGCCCCGACACCACGCCGACGCTGAGCCGGCCGAACTTCAACGGCAAGCTCGACGGCCGCGTCGATGTCACCCGGAACACGCGCATCGATCTCGGCACCCGTCTGCTGGTCGGCACCGACAATCCCGGCAGCCCGAATCTGGAAGCCGGGCTTTCCAAGCTTCCGATCTTCACGACCTTTGGCGGCTATGCCGGTGCCGGGCACCGCTTCAACCGCTTCGATGTGTCGATCAAGGCCGACGCCCAGCGAACTGCCTATCAGAACTCGACGCTGACCGACGGCAGCTCCGCTAGCAACGAAGACCGCAACTACAATCAATACGGCGGCGCGTTGCGCGGCGGCTACGAACTCTCGCCCGGCATCACGCCTTATGTCGAAGTCGGCGCCGACACGCGCGTGCACGATCTCAACGCGGACCTCGCCGGCTATCAACGCGATTCAAAAGGTCTGACCGGGAAGGTCGGCTCGACCTTCGAACTGTCGCGGCTGCTCATCGGTGAAGTCGCGCTCGGCTATACGCGGCGAACCTACGAAGACTCTCGGCTGAACAATCTCTCGGGCCTGATCGGCAATGCGTCGCTGGTGTGGACCGTGAACGCGCTGACCAGCGTCAAGCTGACTGCCAACTCGACGGTCGGTGAATCGACCATCGCCGGCGTGTCCGGCGTGCTCTATCGCGACGCCGGCTTGCAGGTCGATCATTCGTTCCGGCGCTGGCTGATCGGCAGCGCGAAAATCGGCTTCGGCATGGATACGTATAAGGGCGCCGACACGATCGTTGGGTTCGATCCGATTTGCAATTGCGTGGTCACGACGCCGGGCGGCGGCGACCGCGAGGACAAGCGCTATTCGGCAGGCCTCGGCCTGACCTACAAGCTCAATCGAACGGTGCAGTTCAAAGGCGAGTTCCGTCAGGAGTGGCTGCGCTCCAACGTCACCGGCAATGACTACAGCGCCAGCATCTTCATGCTCGGCGTTCGCGTGCAGCAGTAATTATTTCTCGCCCAGCATCCGTGTGAGTTCGGCGCGCAACTCCGGCGCGATGTCGGGACGTTCCAGGCCGTACGCGACATTGGCGGTGAGAAAACCGATCTTGGAGCCGCAGTCGAAGCTGCGGCCTTCGAACTTGAGGCCGTAAAACGGCTGCGTCTTCGCCAACGCCACCATGGCGTCGGTGAGCTGGATTTCGCCGCCGGCGCCGGCGGCCTGCTTTCCCAGCACATCGAAGATTTCCGGTTGCAAGATGTAGCGGCCGGTGATGCTGAGATTGGACGGAGCGTCCGCAGCTTTCGGCTTCTCGACCATTTTGGTCACGGAGAACGCCTTGCCTTTTGCGGCGCCGACGCCGACCACGCCGTACATGTGGACGCGCTCCATCGGCACTTCCTCGACCGCGATGATATTCGCGTTGGCGTCGAGGCTTGCGGCGGCGTCGATCATCTGCGCGAGGCAGCCGCGCGGATGCTGCACCAGCACGTCCGGCAGCAGCAGCGCAAACGGCTCATGGCCGACCAATTCGCGCGCGCACCAGACCGCATGGCCCAGCCCGAGCGGCGATTGCTGGCGGGTGAAACTCGTCGTGCCGGGCTCGGGCAGGTCCTGCGACAATAAGGCCAGGTCGGTCTTCTTGCCGCGCTCGACCAGGGTGGCCTCTAATTCGAACTGGCGGTCGAAATGGTCCTCGATCACGCTTTTGCTGCGGCCGGTCACGAATATGAAGTGTTCGATGCCGGCCTGGCGGGCTTCGTCCACCACATGCTGGATCAGCGGCCTGTCCACCACCGGAAGCATTTCCTTCGGCATCGCCTTGGTCGCCGGCAGGAACCGGGTTCCCAGACCTGCGACGGGAAAGATGGCTTTGCGAATGCGGGTCATGCGAACCTGGCTCCGGGTGGGGACGATTCTTGGAATACACACGTACGCGGCAAGCGGTTGAATAAGGCTAGACTATTAACGGCCTCGAAACGAGTTCGCGCCACCCATAGGTTTCTCTAAGGCGAGAATAAGGAAAGCGGGCCGGCCGGACATGCGCAAGATGCGACTCCCGATTATCGCAGCCCTATTCGCGGCTGTTGGCGGCGCGGCGGCGCAGGATGTGCGTGACGACCGTTACCCGAGCACGACCGGCACCATCCCGCCGGTCGCTGGCACGCAATCGGGCGTGAAGGAATGGTCGGGGGAATCTGGCGCTTCCGGTCATCCGCTGATGACCGCGACGGCGATCAGGTCCGCGGCGACGAATTTCCACGCCTGCCTGGAGCGCATCTGGCCGCAGGCGGCGCGGCGCAGCATCACGCGGGAGTTTTACCAGACCGCCACGGCGTCGCTGACGCCGGACCTGCGGATCATGGATCTGCTCGACAACCAGCCCGAGTTCACGAAATCGTTCTGGGACTATCTCGACATCCTCGTCAACGACGCGCGCATCGCCAAGGGCCGCGAGGTTCTCGAAAAATACCGCAAGACTTTCGATGCGGTCGAAAAGGCTTACGGCGTCGATCGCACGATCATCGCGGCGATCTGGGGAGTCGAAACCAACTACGGCACCATCGGCGGCGACCGCCCTGTGCTTCGCTCGACCGCCACGCTCGCCTGTGTCGGCCGGCGGCAGAATTATTTCCGGGAAGAATTTCTCTCGACGCTGGAAATTCTCCAGCGCGGCGACGTTCGGCCGGAACGGCTGATCGGATCGTGGGCGGGCGCCTTCGGTCCGGCGCAATTCATGCCGACGTCGTTCAAGCGTTTCGCGGTCGACTTCGACCACGACGGCCGCCGTGACGTGATCGATTCGATCCCCGATCTGATCGCCTCGACCGCCAACAATCTGCGCAAGGACGGCTGGGTCAGCGGACAGGCCTGGGGGTACGAAGTGGTGCTGCCGACGACGCTGAATTTCATGCTGGCGGACCATCGCCGGCCGATGTCTATGCGCGACTGGGAGCGCCTCGGCGTGACGCGGGCGGGCGGTAAGCCGTTCCCGCGGCCGGACGACCAAGCCTTCCTTCTGGTGCCGGCCGGCGTCCAGGGGCCTGGTTTCCTGATGCTGACGAATTTCAAAGCCATCATGAAATATAATCCGGCCGAGGCTTATGCGTTGGCTATCGGCCATCTGTCGGACCGTCTGCGCGGCGGCGCGCGGTTCGCGCAAGAATGGCCGCGCTACGAGCGCGTCCTGACACGCGAAGAACGGCTGGAATTACAGCAGCTGCTGGCGCGCCATGGCTACGATGTCGGCGAGCCGGACGGCCACCTCGGTTCCAAGACCCGGTCTGCGATCCGTGATTTCCAGGCCAAGGTTGGCCAGGTTCCCGATGGCTTTGCTTCCGCTGTCGTGCTCGAACGGCTGCGGACTCGTTAAGGCTAACGGCCCGCCACCTTCGAGTTGACATTTTTCGCGTGCTATTGGCCCATGCCGGATGGCGACAAGCCGCTGTTCGGGCGGCTTTTCTCTCTGTAGATTTAGGCCTTGGACGTTTTGCATGGTCGGTAAGAAACGCATATCGCGGTGGCTGATGAGCGCGGCCGTTCTGGCCGTGACCGAGTGCGCCGTCATACTCGCCATCAGCGTTCCGCTGACCGATACCGCCCAGGCACAGTTCTTCAGGGACGACCGCTATCCCCAGCGCCAGCGTCCGCAACGGTCGGGCGGATTTTTCGACGGCCTGTTCGGGCCGTCACAACGGCGCGACAATTTTGACAGCGAGCCTTCCTATCAACCTTCCTATCAGGGTCCGAGCGACAGTTCGCGCGCGCCGAGCCCGCGCAAGGCGGACAAAGGCGATCCGGCGCCGACGACATCCATCGTCGTCTTAGGCGACAGCATGGCCGACTGGCTGGCCCATGGCCTGGAAGAAGCGTTCGGTGACGCTCCGGAAATCGGCATCGTCCGCAAGAATAAAACGCGCTCCGGCCTGCTGCGTTACGATCCCAGAAGCGATCTCGACTGGTGGCACGTCGCGCGCGACCTCCTCGCGCAGGAAAAGCCGAGCTACGTGATTATGATGATCGGCGTGGGCGACCGCGAAAACATCAGCGCACGCGACATCGCCAAAGAAGCCGCCAAGAAGGAAGCCGATAAAAAAGAAGCCGACAAGAAGAAAGAAGCGCAGGACAAGCCGCAGGCCGACAAGACTGAGGCCAACAAGTCCGAGGCCGACAAGACCGCGCAGACCAAGGAAGCCGAGCCCGAGAAGGACGCCGAAGAGGCGGATCAACCCTCGATCATCGCGCCCGAGCGCGGCAGGCGGGCGAGCGGGACCATCGAATTTCGCACCGAGCAATGGGCGCAGGTTTATTCGCGCCGCATCGACGACACTATCGCCGCGCTCAAGAGCAAAGGCGTGCCGGTGTTCTGGGTCGGTCTGCCGTCGATAAAGGGTACGCGCTCCACCGCCGACGCGGTCTATCTCAACGACCTTTATCGTACCCGCGCCGAAAAGGCCGGCGCCATTTATATCGACGTGTGGGATGGCTTTGTCGACGAGGGCGGCAGGTTTACCAATAACGGTCCCGACTTCGAAGGTCAGGCGCGCCGCCTGCGTTCGGCCGACGGCGTCTATTTCACGAAATTTGGCGCGCGCAAGCTGGCGCATTATGTCGAGCGCGAGTTGCGCCGTTACATGAGCAATCGCTCGCTGCAGGTGTCGCTGCCGTCCGGCCCGGCCGGCTCTGTGCCGGCCGATGGAAAATCGGCGGTTCGGCCTCTGGCTGGTCCGGTGATGCCGCTGACCGTGATCCCCGGCAATTCCGACGAACTGCTCGGCGGCGCCGGCGCACCATCGATGCGTGGCGATGCGATTGCAACGCAGGTGCTGGTCAAGGGTGAGGCGGTCGCAGCGCCAGCCGGCCGCGCCGACGATTTCGCCTGGCGCCAAGGCGGCGAGGTGCCGGCTGCCGCCGTCAGCAACGTGACGCCCGTGTCGGCACCGGCGGCCAGCGCCTATACTGAGCCGGCGGTGGCAGCCAAGAAGCCTGCCGAGCAGAAAGCAGCACCGGCGACGAAATCCGCGCAGCCGGCGTCGCGAAAAGTGCCGCCAGCAGACTCCAATCGCCGCCAGCCGGCGCAGACCAACGCGCCGCCGCGGCAGCCGCAAGCGGCGCAGCCATCCGGCCCGTTTGGCTGGCTGAGATAAATTTGAAGAAGCGGCTGCGTCAGCGCGGCAGCGTCGTCGATCCCATCAGGAATTTATCGACCGAGTGTGCCGCTTGGCGGCCTTCGCGGATCGCCCACACCACCAGTGACTGGCCGCGCCGCATATCGCCGGCGGCGAATACTTTCGGCACCGAGGTCAGATAGGCGTTGGTGTCGGCGCTGACATTGCCGCGTTGATCGAGCGCCACGCCGAGTGACTTGATCATGCCTTCGTGCAGTGGATGCACGAAGCCCATCGCCAGCAGCACCAGATCGGCCTCGATC
>JANMSH010000237.1:0-1877 GCA_031389105.1 Hyphomicrobiales bacterium | reverse complement strand
AGACCGGCCACGCTGCGCACCAGCAGAAGCTGGCCGACCGAGTAAGTGGCGATCAGCCACTTCCCCAGCGCGTCGTTGAGCGCAAAAAAGAAGATGCCGAGCAGCATCAGGCCGATGCCGGCCATGGCGGCGGTAGAATGTGGCGAGCCGCTAGGGCGCATGGCGAGGCTGTGAATTCATCACGTTGAACGGTATAGATGCGGGCCGGGACTTGGCCAAGCATCGATCGGACCTAGATAAAGAGCATGAAATTCCTCGACGAAGCCAAGGTCTATATCGCGTCAGGCAGCGGCGGCAACGGCTGCATCGCATTCCGGCGCGAGAAGTTCATCGAATTCGGCGGTCCTTCAGGCGGCGACGGCGGCAAGGGCGGCGACGTCATGATCGAAGCCGTCAACGGCCTCAACACGCTGATCGACTACCGCTACCAGCAGCACTTCAAGGCCGCGAGCGGCGGCAACGGCATGGGCAAGGACCGCCACGGCGCCAACGGCAAGGACGTGACGCTGCGCGTGCCGATGGGTACGCAAGTGTACGAGGAGGACGGCGAAACGCTGCTCGCGGATTTCACCACCGTCGGCCAGCGCATCATGATCTCAAAGGGCGGCAATGGCGGCTTCGGCAACGCCTACTTCAAATCAGCCACCAACCAGTCGCCGCGCCGCGCCAATCCGGGCCAGCCCGGCGAAGAGCGCATCATCCGCCTTCGGCTGAAGCTGATCGCCGACGCCGGCATCATCGGCCTGCCGAACGCCGGCAAGTCGACCTTCCTCGCCACCGTGACGGCGGCGAAGCCGAAGATCGCCGACTATCCGTTCACGACGCTGCATCCCCAGCTCGGCGTCGTGCGCGTCGACGAGCGCGAATTTGTGCTGGCCGATCTGCCCGGCTTAATCGAAGGCGCGCATGAAGGCGTCGGTCTTGGCGACCGCTTCCTCGGCCACACCGAACGCTGCCGCGTGCTGCTGCATCTGATCGACGGCACCGGCGAGGATGCAGGCCTCGACTACAAGACGGTGCGCACCGAGCTCAAGGCCTATGGCCAGGGTCTCGCCGAAAAGCCGGAGATCGTGGTGCTGACCAAGATCGACTCGCTGACGCCGGAAGCGATCAAGGCGCAGACCGCCAAGCTCAAGAAGGCCTGCAAGAAGACGCCGATGCTGATGTCGTCGGCGTCGCGCCAGGGCGTGCCCGAAGTGTTGCGCGCACTGTGGAAGTACATCGCCGCCGACCGCGTCGAAGCAAACGCGCCCGCCAAGGAAGAAGCCTGGCAGCCGTAGTACAATCTGCCGACGAGTAAACGGAGCCGTTCATGAAAACCCGCGCCGCGGTCGCCTGGAAAGCCGGTGAGCCGCTCACCATCGAGACCATCGAGATCGAAGGCCCCAAAGCGGGTGAGGTGCTGGTCGAAGTGATGGCGACGGGCGTCTGCCACACCGACGCCTACACGCTGTCGGGCGCGGACCCGGAAGGCATATTCCCTGCGATCCTGGGTCACGAAGGCGCCGGCATCGTGCGCGAGGCCGGCCCCGGCGTGACATCGCTGAAAATGGGCGACCACGTCATCCCGCTGTACACGCCCGAATGCCGGCAATGCAAAACCTGCCTGTCGCAGCGCTCGAATCTGTGCACCGCGATCCGCGCCACGCAGGGCAAAGGCGTGATGCCGGACGGCACCTCCCGATTCAAATGCGACGGCGATCCGGTGTTCCACTACATGGGCTGTTCGACCTTCGCCAATCATACGGTCGTGCCGGAAATCGCCTTAGCCAAGGTGCGCGACGACGCGCCGTTCGACAAGATTTGCTACATCGGCTGTGGCGTGACCACCGGCATCGGAGCGGTCATGAACACCGCCAAGGTCGAGATCGGCGCTA
>JANMSH010000227.1:0-1905 GCA_031389105.1 Hyphomicrobiales bacterium | reverse complement strand
CTGTTCCATGGCGTGCAGGCGAACGATCTCGCCAAGGCGAAGGCGGTCAACGCGCGCATCCGGATCATGACGCAACTGTTCTATTCGAACCCGTTCGTCGACATGCACAACCGCATGAAGGAGGCGCTGGTGCTGCTCGGCAAATTGCCGCGCGCCGTGGTGCGCCCGCCGCTGGTCAGACTGGAGCGCGTCGAAGTCGCACGCATCCGTCAGGCTTTGATCGACGCCGGCTTGCTCGACAAGAACGCAGCCAGCCAAGCGGCATAGCGCATGATCTCGAAAAGTGGGAACCGGTTTTCGGATAAGATCATGCGCAAGAAAAAAGCTACATAATCGCGAACTCGGTATTCTTCCGATCCGTCACCAGCATGCTGCCGGGATAATGCGTGATGCAGAACTCCGGCTTCACGGTCGCGATCACCGATTGGGGCGTCACGCCGCAAGCCCAGAACACCGGGATTTCGTCATCGCCGATCGGCACGCAATCCCCGTAGTCCGGCTTCATGATGTCCCTGATGCCGATCATCTCCGGCTTGCCGATATGCACCGGCGCGCCATGAACGGCGGGAAACCGCGTCGTGATCTGAATGGCGCGGATCGCGTGCGCCGGCGACATCGGCCGCATCGACACCACCATCGGCCCGTGAAACGGCCCGGCCTCTTTGGTTGCAATCGAGGTGCGATACATCGGCACCGTGCGGTCGAGCGCGATGTGCCGCATCTCGATGCCGTCGGCCATCAGCGCTTCCTCGAACGAGAACGAGCAGCCGATCACGAAGCTCACCAGATCGTCGCGCCAGAAGTCGCTTAACGTCTCCGGCTCGGCGATCAGTTCGCCCTTCTTCCACACGCGATAGCGCGGGATATCAGTGCGGATGTCGAGGTTCTCGCCCAATTCCGGCACGCGCCAGTCGCCAGGCTTCGACGCGCCGATGATCGGGCAGGGCTTGGGATTGAGCTGGCTGAAGCGCAGGAAGTCGTCCGCCAGCGCCTTCGGCAAAATCGCCAGGTTGCCCTGTACAAAGCCGGGCGCGAGCCCCGAGGTCGAGCCGCGGTGCAAGCCGGCGCGGATCGCGAGCCGTGCGGCCAAGCCCGTTTCTGCGTCATGTCCGCGCGACTGTGTCATCGGGAGATACGACCATGTGAACGGGCATGCATCAATAAGGAAATAGCGGTTGAAACTTAGGCTCAGATCGCGTTTGCTTGGCCCAATAGATAGAAGCCCGCAACGGGCACGTTCAGGGGAGGAAGTTAAATGGCTCATCGGAAAACTGTGTCTTGGACCTTGGCCGGCCTTGCGGCCGCGGCGATGGTCTTGCCCGCCGCTGCGCAGACGCCCGCGCCAGCGCCCGCGGCGCCGCCGCCGATCAAGCTCGGCATCGTGTCGTTTTTGTCCGGTCCGGCCGCGTCGCCGTTCGGCCTTCCAGGCCGCAACGGCGCAGAGATCGTGATCGAATCGCTCAACGCCGGCACCGCGCCGCCCCCGTACAACAAAGTTGGCTTCGGTGGCGCCAAGCTCGAAGCGAAATATGTCGACGAAGCCGGCTCTGCCGCCAACGTCGTCACCGACTTCCGCAACCTCGTGCAGCGCGATCAGGTCGATGCCGTGGTCGGCTACATCTCGTCGGGGAACTGTCTGGCAGTGGCGCCTGTGGCCGAGGAGCTCAAAGCTCTCACGGTGTTTTACGATTGCGGCACGCCGCGCATCTTCGAAGAAAAGGCGCGCAACTATGTATTCCGCGTCAGCCCGCATGCCACCATGGATGGCGTCGGCGCCGCGCGCTACCTGGTCGCCAAGAAGAAGAACCTCACCAGCTTCTCCGGCATCAACCAGAACTACGCCTGGGGTCAGGATTCCTGGCGCGACTTCCTCGGCGCGATGAAGGTGCTGGCGCCGAAGGCGGA
>JANMSH010000224.1:0-5518 GCA_031389105.1 Hyphomicrobiales bacterium | reverse complement strand
CTAACCATTCACCCGTTCCGCCTTCGCCACCATCGGCTTGGCGCGCAATTGCGCGATGATGGCGGTGAGATGCTTGAGGTCGTAGACCTCCAGATCGATCTGCACGTTCGTAAAATCCGGCGCGCGGCGGGTCATGCGGATATTATCGATATTGCCGTCATGCTCCGCAATCACTTGCGCGATCTGGGCGAGCGAGCCGGGCTCGTTGACCGACTGAATTTCGATGCGTGCCGGAAAACGCTGCGGCGTATTGGTGTCGTCGTCCCAGCGCACGTCCAGCCAGCGCTCGGGTTTGTCCTCGAATTCCGCTAGCGCCGACGATTGGATCGGATAAATTGTGATGCCCTCGCCCGGCGTGAGAATGCCTACGATACGGTCGCCCGGCACCGCCCCGCCATCTGGCGCAAAGCTCACAGGCAGATCGCCATTAATGCCGCGGATCGGGATCGCGGGCCCTGCGACGCTGGTGCTGGGCACCTTGAATTTGACCGAGGTCAGTTTCTTCAGGCCGAACCAGCCGCTCTCGGATTTGGGCTTTACCGCCATCGCCGCCGCGCGCTCTTCCTTGTAATCCGGATACATGGCGCGCGCGACATCCGAAGCTTTCAACTCGCTACGGCCGACCGCCGCCATCACGTCTTCCACCGACGCGCGCGCGAGCCGCGACAGCGCGCCGCTGAGTTTCTCGTCCGAATAGGCCATCTTGGCGCGCTGGAACAGCCGCACCACGATGCGGCGGCCAAGGCCGGCATATTGCGTGCGCACCGCAGTGCGCGTCGCGCGCCGGATCGCCGCACGCGCCTTGCCGGTCACGACAATCGATTCCCAAGCCGTCGGCGGCGACGTCTGCCCCTTCGAGGTGATGATCTCGACTTCATCGCCGTTGACGAGCTCCGAAGTCAAAGGAGCAATCTGGCCGTTGATCTTGCAGCCCATCGTGGCATTGCCGACATCGGTGTGCACCGCATAGGCGAAATCGATCGGCGTAGCTTTACGCGGCAGCGCGATCAGCTTGCCCTTCGGGGTAAAACAAAACACCTGGTCGTGGAACAGTTCAAGCTTGGTGTGCTCGAGGAATTCTTCCGGGTTCGAGCCTTCCGCCAGAAGTTCGATGGTGCGGCGCAGCCAGGCATAGGCAGTCGATTCACGCGACAACAATTCGGTCGGCGAGCCGGCGCTGTCTTTATAGAGCGCGTGCGCGGCGATGCCGTATTCGGCGATCTCGTGCATGCCGGTGGTGCGGATTTGCAGTTCGACGCGCTGCTTGCTCGGGCCGATCACGGTCGTATGAATCGAGCGGTAGTCGTTCTGCTTCGGCGTCGAGACGTAATCCTTGAAGCGGCCCGGCACCACCGGCCACGTCGTATGCACGATGCCGAGCGCCTGATAGCAATCTGCCTGCGACTTCACGACCACGCGGAACCCGAAAATGTCGGACAACTGCTCGAAGCCGACGGACTTGCGTTCCATCTTGCGCCAGATCGAATAGGCGCGCTTGCGCCGCCCCTTCACCACCGCCTCGATGCCGCGGTCGGCCAATTTCTTGGTGAGCTGCTTTTCAATTTCCGAGATCAACAGCCGGTTGCGCTCGGCCAGCGCATTGAGCCGCTCGCTGACCACTTCGTAAGCTTCCGGATAAAGCTCGCGGAACGCCAGGTCGTCGAGCTCCTCGCGCATCTCGTGCATACCCATGCGGCCGGCGAGCGGCGCGTAGATTTCCAACGTTTCCTCAGCGGCGCGACGGCGCGCTTCCGGCGGCATGTAGATAAGTGTGCGCATATTGTGCAGGCGGTCGGCGAGTTTGATCAGCAGTACGCGCACATCGTCGGCGATAGCGAGCAGAAGCTTGCGCAGGTTCTCGGCCTGCTTGGCTTCCTTGGTCACCAGATCTAGCCGCTTGAGTTTGGTCAGGCCCTCGACCAGCGCGCCGATATCGGGTCCGAACAGGCTGTCGATCTCGCTCCGGGTGGTTGCGGTATCCTCAATGGTGTCATGCAGAAGTGCGGCGGCGATGGTCGCGTCATCGAGCTTGAGGTCGGTGAGAATCGCCGCGACCTCGATCGGGTGCGAAAAATAGGGATCGCCCGACGCGCGGCGTTGCTCGCCATGCGCCTTCATGGCGTAAACATAGGCACGGTTGAGCAGTGCCTCATTTGTATTCGGGTTGTAGCGCCGGACACGCTCGATCAGGTCGTACTGCCGCATCATATGCGGCGGTTTTTTGGTTTGGACCGGCTTTTCAAGAACTTGAACCGCCACGACAGCAGGCTGCTCAAGCGGCGCCCTGGTCGGGGACTGCTTCTGCATACGCGGCAAATCATTGCGCGTGCGCGGCATTTGAGTGACCTCGGCACCATATCCCCGCGGAATTCCGCGCGCGGGGCTCATATTCTATTAGATATCACGTCAATTTGCCGAGGTCGCAAGGCCTTGCCGAACTCCTTAACAAAAAGGCCCAGCGCGACGGCTGGGCCTTTGTCAAAAATTGGTAGGAATGGCGGGTTTGGCGGCTATTCCGCGTCCTCTTCCGGCACTTCTTCCGGTGGCGCCAAGCCTTCGAGGCCCTTGAGCAGCTCTTCCTCGGTCATGGGCGTAGCAGCGATATCTGTATCGTCGGAATCGACCGATGCACCGGTACCCGACCCGATCAGCGGCACTTCGGGTTCTGGCTCGTCGACCTCGACATATTTCTGCAGGCTGTGGATCAGGTCTTCCTTCAAATCACCGGGCGACACTGTCGTTTCGGCAATCTCGCGCAGCGCCACGACCGGATTCTTGTCGTTGTCGCGCTCGATAGTAATCTGCGACCCGGATGAGATCATCCGCGCACGATGGCTCGCCAGCAGGACGAGATCGAAGCGATTCTCTACCTTGTCGATGCAGTCTTCTACGGTGACACGGGCCATAGGCTCGTCACTCCTCGGGTGGAACGATGTGCTGAAATCAACTGGTAGGTATCCCCTACCGACGGAGAATTCAAGCATTTTTGTCTTGGATTAGCCGTATCTGTCGGTTACAGAACCCAACTGTAAGCAGACCGATCCGGCTGGATTTTCTCGGAAACGGCCTGCCTGCGGGGCGCCAACTGAATTGGTCGAAGGCGCCACACACCGTTAACGCCGATCCGCCGCTTTTAAGGCCTGCGCACCTTGCGTGCCGGTCCGCCGGATCACCCAGTCGAGACGTATTGCGAGAATTGTGAAAGAGCCCCCCATGACCGTACCCGGTGAAAAAATCGCATTGTTCATTGACGGCGCCAATCTTTACGCCACCGCCAAATCGCTCGGTTTCGATATCGACTACAAGAAGTTGCTCAACGAATTCCGCACGCGCGGCTATCTGCTGCGGGCGTTTTATTATACCGCCGTGATCGAGGATCAGGAATATTCATCCATCCGCCCGTTGATCGATTGGCTCGACTACAACGGCTATTCGGTCGTCACCAAGGCTACCAAGGAATTCGTCGACCAGGCCGGCCGCCGCAAGATCAAGGGCAACATGGACATCGAACTCGCGGTCGATGCCATGGAGATCGC
Organism: Hyphomicrobiales bacterium; assembly: GCA_031389105.1. Classification (GTDB taxonomy): domain Bacteria; phylum Pseudomonadota; class Alphaproteobacteria; order Rhizobiales; family Xanthobacteraceae; genus Pseudolabrys. Next base: position 1,982 of record JANMSH010000224.1, on the reverse strand, counting down.
CGGCACCATCGACCACATGGTGCTGTTTTCCGGCGACGGCGACTTCCGCTCGCTGGTGGAAGCCGTACAACGCAGAGGCGTGAAGGTCACCGTAATCTCGACCATCTCGACGCAGCCGCCGATGATCGCCGACGAATTGCGCCGCCAGGCCGACGTCTTCACCGACATCGTCACGCTGCAGAGCAAGATCGGCCGCGACCCGTCCGAGCGCGCCCCACGCGCGCCGCGTGACGTCGGCGGCGAACCGGGCCAGCACACGCCGCAGTTCCTGCAACGTCCGCCGGCGGCGGCGCCGCAACGTGCAGGCGCCCCGGCCGGCGCCCACGACGGCGACTTCGAAGATTAGTCAGCGCATGATCCCAAAAAGCATGTCCTCGACCCCGATCGGGGATGGGAACCGGTTTTCGGATAAGATCATGCGCAAATGGAAATGAAGCCGCCCAAGGCGGGCAAGCCGGGGCTGAACTGCCCGCGCTGTCCGCGGCTGGTCGGCTATCGCGAAGCGTTGCGCGTCAAGGAACCGGCCTGGTTCAACGCCCCCGTGCCCTCGTTCGGGCCGGTCGACGCGCGCGTGCTGATCGTCGGGCTGGCGCCCGGCGTGCAAGGCGCCAACCGCACCGGGCGGCCGTTTACCGGCGATTACGCCGGCGTGCTGCTGTACGAGACGCTGAGCCGTTACGGCTTCGCCAACGGCAAATTCGATGCGCGGACCGACGACGGGCTGGAGTTGACCGACTGCCGCATCACCAATGCGGTGCGTTGCGTGCCGCCGGAAGACAAACCGACGCCCGCCGAGATCAACACCTGCCGCGATTTTCTCAAGCCCACCATCGCCGAGATGAAAAATCTCAAGGCCATCGTCGTGCTCGGCCACGTCGCGCATAACAGCGTGGTGAGCGCCTTCGGCGCCAAGAAGTCGCAGACACCGTTCAAGCATGCCGGCAAGAATATGCTCGGCGAATTGGCGCTGTTTTCGAGCTATCATTGCTCGCGCTACAACACCAATACCGGCGTGCTGACAACGGAAATGTTTCGCGACGTTTTCGTGAAAGTGCGAGGCTTTTTAGATGGCGCGTGATCTTATCCGAAACCGGTTCCCATTTTTCGGGATCACGCGCTTGACGCCTGAAGCCAGGCGATGACTTCCTCGGCGTTCTTGTCGGGCGGAAACACCGGATAGAACGCTTTGACGATGACGCCGTCATCGATCACCAGCGCCATGCGCTTGATCAGCGTCATGCCGGAGGTCGCGAAGATCGGCAGATTGAGCGCCTTGGTCAGCGCCAGTTTTTCATCCGACAGTATCGTGAATGGAAGGTGCAGCCGCGTGGCCGCTTCCTGCTGATAAGCAGTGTCCTGCGTGGACAATCCAAAAAGTTGCGCGACGCCCAGCCGCTTCAACTCGCCGAAGTGATCGCGGAACGAACAGGACTGCGGCGTGCAGCCGCGCGCGCCGGGGATGTCGTTCCAACCCGGCGGCAAATCGGCGCCAGGTACGCCGGTGCGCGGATAGATGTAGACCACGGTGCGGGCCTTGAGGGCCGACAGATTGACCGTCGAGCCGTCAGTCGCGGGCAGCGCCAGATCGGGCAGCTTCATGCCGGCCAGGTGGCGAGCCCCGCCGTCGTCCTGCGGTATCAGGATATTGGGTGGCAAAACTTTTGGATCGTGCGTGCCGGGCGCTTCGGTCATGTAGCAGTCCTATATGACAGTCGCGCGTGATCTCGTCCGAAAACCGATACCACCCTCGGATCATGTCCGAGGGCAGGCTTTTTCGGTATCACGCACCATATGACATAAATTCCATCAGCGAACCGTCCGGATCGCGGAAATAGACTGAAGTCCCCGCCCCTTTGGCGCCGAAGCGCTGCATCGGCCCGCGTTCGACCGAAACGCCATGGGCTTTGAGATGGGCGATAGCATCCTCGATCGGTCCGCCCCACTCGAAGCACAGATCGCTATTGCCGGGCTGCACAGGCAAC
>JANMSH010000215.1:0-4875 GCA_031389105.1 Hyphomicrobiales bacterium | reverse complement strand
AAAGGCTGTCGAGATCGTCGACCACCTTCAGAAACGGATCGCAGAAGTCATAAATATCGTCGACCAGTTTGTTCGGCATGTCCGGCTGCACGCCGCCCGGCCGGAAGTAGGCCGCATGCATGCGCGAGCCGGAGACCCGCTCGTAGAACACCATGAGCTTTTCGCGCTCTTCGAAGCCCCACAGCGGCGGCGTCAATGCACCGACATCCATCGCCTGCGTGGTGACGTTCAAAAGATGCGACAGCAGCCGGCCGATTTCCGAATACAGCACACGAATGAGCTGCGCGCGTTTCGGCACGGTGATGCCGAGCAGCTTCTCTACCGCGAGGCAAAAGGCGTGCTCCTGGTTCATCGGCGCGACGTAGTCGAGCCGGTCGAAATACGGCACCGCCTGCAAGTAAGTCTTGTGCTCTATGAGTTTTTCGGTTCCCCGGTGCAACAGGCCGATATGCGGATCGACGCGCTCGACGATCTCGCCGTCGAGTTCGAGCACCAGTCGCAGCACGCCATGCGCGGCCGGATGCTGCGGTCCGAAGTTGATGGTGAAATTGCGGACTGCTGTCTCGACCATCAGGGCGCAGCCTTCTTCTCGGGCTCGCCGGTCAGCTTGTTACCCTGCCCCGTCGCCTTCTCATCGCCCGGGATGACATAGTCGGTGCCTTCCCACGGCGAGAGGAAATCGAAAGTACGGAATTCCTGCGCCAGCCGCACCTTGTCGTAGACGACGCGCTTCTGCTCGTCGTCGTAACGCAGCTCGACAAAACCGGTCAGCGGGAAATCCTTGCGCAGTGGATGCCCGTCGAAGCCGTAATCGGTGAGAATGCGGCGCATGTCGGGATGGCCGGAAAACAGCACGCCGTAGAGATCGTAAGTCTCGCGCTCGAACCAGTCGACGCCGCGGAACACATCGATCAGCGACGGCACCGCGGTAACCTCGTCGGTCATCGTCTTGACGCGGATGCGCTGGTTCAGCCTTGGCGACATGAAATGATAGACCACGTCGAAACGCTGCTCGCGGCCCGGCCAGTCGATGGCGGTGACGTCGATGATGCAGATGAACTGGCAGGCCGGATCGTCGCGCAGGAACGTCGCGAGCTTCACGATATCGGCGGCGCTGGCGAACACGGTGAGTTCGCCACGTGCGACTTCATAGCCGGTCACGCTGGCCGGCAATGCGGTCTTGATCGTCGTGCCAAGTCTGCCGAGCGTCTCGTCCATTCCAGCCTCGCCTTAACGCTCGATCGTGCCGATGCGGCGAATTTTTTTCTGCAACAGCATCACGCCGTACAGCAGCGCCTCGGCGGTCGGCGGGCAGCCCGGCACATAGATGTCGACCGGCACAATGCGGTCGCAGCCGCGCACCACCGAATAGGAATAGTGATAGTAGCCGCCGCCATTGGCGCAGGATCCCATCGAGATCACGTAGCGCGGCTCGGGCATCTGGTCGTAAACCTTGCGCAAAGCCGGCGCCATTTTGTTGGTCAGCGTGCCGGCGACGATCATGACATCGGACTGGCGCGGGGACGCGCGCGGCGCAAAGCCGAAGCGCTCGGCGTCGTAACGCGGCATCGACATCTGCATCATCTCGACCGCGCAGCAGGCCAGACCGAACGTCATCCACATCAGCGAGCCGGTGCGCGCCCAGGTGATCAGGTCGTCGGCGGCGGTGACGATGAAGCCTTTGTCGGATAGCTCGTTGTTGACGCCCGTGAAAAAGGCGTCGTCCGACCCGACCGGCATGCCGGTGCGCGGATCGAGAATACCTCGCGGCGCGGGTGCGACCAATGTCATGACGCCATCAATCCCATTCCAACGCGCCTTTCTTCCACTCATATATGAAGCCGACGGTCAGAACGCCAAGGAACGCCATCATCGACCAGAAACCGAACTCGCCGATCTGTCGGAACGCCACGGCCCAGGGGAACAGGAAGCTCACCTCGAGGTCGAAGATGATGAAAAGAATAGCGACCAGATAGAATCGCACGTCGAATTTCATGCGTGCGTCGTCGAACGCGTTGAACCCGCATTCATAGGCGGACAGCTTTTCCGGGTCCGGCTGCTGGTAGGCGACGATGAAGGGGGCGATCAGCAGAGCGAGCCCGATGACGAGCGCGACTGCGATAAAAACCACTAAAGGCAGGTAATCCAGCAGCAATGCGCTCATCGGCGACCTCAGCGTATAGCGCCCCAAGTTGCGCCCATTGCCCCAATCCGGATGGACGCCCGCCCTGGCCTGCCCGGCCGTAAGCCCGCCGGTGCACTACAAAAAACGCCCTTGCCGCAGTGGGAAGTGCCTCTCGGGCGGGAGCGTTTGAGGCTTAGCGCAGCGCACAATGGGTGGCAAGCCGACATTAGAAGGCATCCACGGTACACATTCCAGCCGCGCCCGCGGCGACGGCCCGCTGCAATTGACGTATGCCATCCAGCCTCGATAGTTATGTGACCGCGCCGCTAGAAGCGCACCAAAACCGGAGGAAGCGCTAATGACCAGCCTGCACAGAATTCCCTCTTTGCTCCTCATGGCGGTGACGGCGTTGAGCCTCACTGGCGTCCCGGCGCAAGCCGAGGATTATCCGGCACGGCCGGTCAAACTGATTGTTCCGTTCGGCGCCGGCGGCCCGACCGACGTCTATACCCGCGCTATCGCCGACGAATTACACAAGGCGCTGAAACAGACCTTCGTCCAGGAGAACCGGCCCGGCGCCGGCACCACCATCGGCACCGAATTCGTCGCCAAGTCGCCGCCCGACGGCTACACGCTGCTGATGATTTCGGGCACGCAGACCGTCAACGAGACGCTGTTTGCCCGCAAGAACTACAAGCTGATGACCGATCTGGTGCCGATTGCACCGTTGATCGACACCGACCTGGTGCTGGTGGTGCATCCTTCCGTGCCAGCCAAGAACTGGGCCGAACTGCTGGCGCTGGCAAAGGCCAAGCCCGGCACCATCAACTACGGCTCCTCGGGCCTTGGCTCGAACTATCATATGGCCGGCGAACTGTTGAAAAACCTCGCCGCCGTCGACATCGTTCACGTGCCCTACAAAGGTTCGACCGGCGCCCGCAACGACATCATTGGCGGGCAGATCCAGATGCTGTTCGACGCGGTGCCGACCATGACGCCGATGATCAAAGCCGGGCTGGTGCGGGCGATCGCCACCACGGGCAAGAAACGTTCCACTATCCTGCCGGACGTGCCGACGCTCGATGAGGCCGGCGTTAAGGGCTTCCAGGCCACTTTGTGGGTCGGCTTCATGGCGCCCGCCGGGACGCCGCAGCCGATCGTCGAATTGCTCAACCGCGAGATCAGCAAGATCGTTTCCAGCCCGGCGATCAAGAAGGCCTGGGACGAGCAAGGCGCCAATCCGATCACGATGCCGCAGCCGCAGTTCAAGGCCTTCATGGACGCCGAAGTGGCGAAATGGGCCAAGATCATCACTGCCAATAAGATTCAGCCGATCAACTGACCCTCACCTCAGACGGAATTGAAATGAACGACATGACCAAGCCCGCCGCCGCCATCAAGGGCGAAGACCACTGGACGACAAAAGACGGCGGCGCGGCAAAGCTGTTCCTGTTCAACAAATGCGCCGGCGATCCGGCGAAAACCACCGGCACCATTCTGTTCGTGCACGGCTCGTCGATGGCGTCGCAGCCGACCTTCGATCTGCAGGTGCCGGGACGCCCCTACTCGTCGTCGATGGACTATTTCGCCAGTCTCGGCTTCGACGTCTGGAGCGTCGACATGGAGGGCTACGGCCGCTCCACCAAGGACCGCGACAACAACGCGCCGATCGCGCAAGGCGCCGACGATTGCTACGCCGCCGCGCAATACATCCAGAAGCTGCGCGGCACGCGGCCGTTTCTGGTTTACGGCATCTCATCCGGCGCGTTGCGCGCCGCGATGTTTGCCGAACGTCACCCGGAGCTGGTGGCGCGGCTGGCGCTCGACGCCATGGTGTGGACCGGCGAAGGCTCGCCGACGCTGGCCGAGCGCAAGAAGAAGCTACCCGACTTCATCAAGATCAACCGCCGGCCCATGAGCAAGGCCTTCATCCACTCGGTGTTCGACCGCGACCATCCCGACACCGCCGAACGCAAGGTGATCGAGGCTTTCGCCGACGCGGTCGTGGCGCTCGACGATTCCGTGCCGACCGGCACCTATGTCGACATGTGCTCGCGGCTGCCGGTGGTCAATCCGGAAAAGATCACGGTGCCGACTTTGGTGATGCGCGGCCAGCACGACGGCATCGCATCGATGGAGGACTTGCTGAAGTTCTTCGAGAAGCTGCCGAACCCGGACAAGCAGTTCACCGTGATGTCGGGCATCTCGCACGCCAGCTTCCAGCAGAAGAACTACATGATGGTCTATCACATCCTGGCGAGCTTCTTCACGCAGCCCGAGCCGGTGTACAAGGGCTAAGCGCCGAGCTTCTCGGCCAGCGCCGCCAGATCCTTCGCCGCAAAATCGACCGGCACGCTCGGCGCTCTCTCGCCTTTGCCGGGGCCATGCTCATTGGGCCTCGCAATATGCGCAGTGCGCAGGCCGCATGCGGCGGCGGCTTCGAGATCGCTCGAATGCGCGGCGACCATCATGCAGTGCGCGGGCGCCAGATCGAGCGCCGCGCAAGCGGCGAGATACACATGGGGCTTGGGCTTGTAGTCGCCGGCAATTTCCGCACCCAGGATCGCGTCCCACGGCAACGCATTGCGGCGGGCGAGATCGACCATCAGCGAGATGTTGCCGTTCGACACCGGCGCGATCAGGAATTTGCGCTTGAGCCGCGCCAGCGCCGCCGGCACTTCAGGCCAGGCATCAAGCCGGTGCCAGGCCAGCGTCAGGTCGCGCAGCGTTGCCTCGGAGAGGTTCTTCAC
>JANMSH010000209.1:0-19650 GCA_031389105.1 Hyphomicrobiales bacterium | reverse complement strand
CGTCAAAGGCGCGCGTCAACGCGCTTATGGCGAGCCTCCAAGGGCGACGGAGTGAGAGGGGCCTTAAGCCTTCGCGCCGATCTTGCCCTCAGCCGCGAAATATTCGCGCGGTGCATGAACCACAACAGCGCAGTCAGTAGCAAAAATAGCGCGGCGGGACCGGGTTCGCCCAGCAGCCACAGCGCCAAAGGCGTGATGGCGCTCGCGACCAACGCGGAGAGCGAAGAATAGCGGAACGCCCACGCCACCGCGAGCCACGTCGCGCAGAAAATCAACGCGCCAGGCCACACCAGCCCAATCAGCACGCCAATATAAGTCGCTACGCCTTTGCCGCCTTTGAATTTCAGCCACACCGGAAACAGATGGCCGAGGAACGCGGCGAGACCAGCGACGAGCGATGCGTCGTGGCCACCGAAATGCGCGGCCAGCAGCACGGCAAGCGTTCCCTTGAGCATGTCGCAGATCAAAGTCGCCGCGGCCAGTCCCTTGCGGCCGGTACGAAGCACATTTGTCGCGCCGATGTTGCCGGAGCCGATGGTGCGCACATCCGGCCCGCCGGCGGCGCGCATCAGGATCAGTCCAAAGGGAATGGAACCGAGCAGGTAACCGAACCCCGCGCCAAGGAGTAAGGTGAGAACGAGTCCGCTCATACGATTTCGTAGACGGTGCGGCCGGCGACGATGGTGCGCACCACGCGGCCGGTCATGCGCGCCTCGTCGAACGGCGTGTTCTTGCACTTCGACTTCAATTCGTTGGGATCGACGACCCACGGCACGTCCATGTCGACCACGATCAGATCGGCCGGCGCGCCGCTCTTGAGCGTGCCGCCCGCGATGCCGAGCAATTCAGCCGGCCGTGTCGACATGGCGCGCAGCAGCGTGATCAGTTCGAGTTCGCCATTGTGCACCAGCCGCAGGCCGGCGGTGAGCATGGTCTCCAGACCGATCGCGCCGGGTGCTGCTTCCGCAAACGGCAGGCGCTTGGTTTCGACGTCCTGCGGATTGTGATCCGACATCACGACGTCCAGCAGCCCGGAGGCGAGCGCTTCGACCAACGCCTTGCGGTCGTCTTCGGCGCGTAACGGCGGAGTGACCTTCAAGAAGGTGCGGTACGGCCCGATATCGTTCTCGTTGAGCGTGACATGATTGATCGACGCGGAGGCGGTGACGTTAAGACCAGCCTCCTTGGCGCGGCGCAGGACGCTAAGCGATTCCGCGCAGGTGATCGACGCCGCGTGATAACGCCCGCCGGTCAGCGCCACCAGCCGCATGTCGCGTTCCAGCATCACAGTCTCGGACGCCGAGGGACATCCCAACAGGCCGAGGCGGGCGGCGAATTCGCCTTCGTTCATGACGCCTTCGCCGACCAGATCCGGATCGTCGGTGTGGTGCACGATCAGGGCGTCGAAATCGCGGGCGTAGGTTAAAGTGCGACGCATCACTTGCGCGTTGGTGACGCTGCGGGCGCCATCGGTGAAGGCGAGGGCGCCGGCGGCCTTGAGCAGACCGATCTCGGTCATCTCCTTGCCTTCGAGACCTTTGGTGATCGCGGCCATCGGCTGCACATGCACAATTGCAGTATCGCGCGCGCGGCGCAGCACGAAGTCGACGGTGGCCGGATCGTCAATCACCGGCGACGTATCCGGCTGGCAGACGATCGTCGTCACGCCACCGGCGGCGGCGGCCTGGCTGGCAGAGGCGAAAGTCTCGCGATGACCGGCGCCGGGTTCACCGATGAAGGCGCGCATGTCGATCAGCCCGGGCGCGATCAGTTTGCCGCGGCAGTCGATCACGTCGGTGCCTTCCGGCACGCCGGCGGCGCCGATGCCCTTCTTGGCTTCGCGGATCACCCCGTCGGCGATCAGCAGGTCGCCGACAATGTCGAGATCGCGCGACGGATCGACGATGCGGGCGTTGGCGAACAGAATAGGGCGGGGTCCGGACAGCATCAGCGCGTGTCTCCCTGCCGTCCGGCGTTGCGGAAGAACCAGATCCAGAAACTGGTCAGCGCCCACCCGAAGCCGAGCACCATGACGACGACAAGGCTCAAGATCGCAGTCGTCCACGACCAGCCGTGCGCATAGACGATGCCGGCAAGGCCGGCGCCGACGACGATCAGCAGGAAGCGCAGCTTGCGCTGCATCAACCCGGCGACAATGTCGAAGATGGCGCCGTCACGCATTCGGCAAATTCCTCGACAGAGCTTCCAGCACCGCCATGCGGATGGCGACGCCCATCTCGACCTGCTCACGGATCAGCGACTGGGCGCCGTCGGCGACGATGCTATCGATTTCGACGCCGCGGTTCATGGGGCCGGGGTGCATGACCAAAGCGTCGGGCTTGGCGTAAGCGAGTTTTTTCTCGTCGAGGCCCCAGTAATGAAAGTACTCCGACACCGACGGTACGTAGGAGCCGTTCATGCGCTCGCGCTGCAGGCGCAGCATCATCACGATGTCGGCGCCGTTGAGGCCTTCGCGCATGTCGCGCGCGACTTCGACGCCGAAGCGCTCGATCCCAGGCGGCAGCAGCGTGGAGGGCGCGACCACGCGGACGCGCGCGCCCATCTGGTTGAGCAGGATGATATTGGAGCGGGCGACGCGCGAATGCAGGATGTCGCCGCAAATCGCCACCAGCAGGCCCTCGATCGAACCCTTGTTGCGGCGGATGGTCAGCGCGTCGAGCAGCGCCTGGGTCGGATGTTCGTGGGCGCCGTCACCGGCATTGATCACCGAGCAGTCAAGCTTGCTCGCCAAAAGTTCGACTGCGCCGGAGGCGTGATGGCGCACCACCAGGATGTCCGGGTGCATGGCGTTGAGCGTGATCGCAGTATCGATCAGTGTCTCGCCTTTGCGCATGGCGGACTGGCCAACCGACATGTTCATGACGTCGGCGCCCAGCCGTTTGCCGGCCAGTTCGAATGACGACTGGGTGCGGGTCGAGGCTTCGAAAAACAGATTGATCTGGGTGCGACCGCGCAGCGAGGTCTGCTTTTTATCGATCTGTCGATTGAGGGCGACGAATTCCTCGCCGAGATCGAGCAGGCCGGTAATTTCCGCAGCAGAAAGGCCTTCGATCCCCAACAGATGCCGATGGCTGAGGACGAAAGATGATTTCGGCGCAATGGTCATTAAAACCAGTCGTATAGTGCCATGTCGCACCGGCGGCAAGTGTCGGTTCCGCCGATCCACAAGGCGCGTTAACCGTTCCGGAGCTGCAGCCACAATTTTGTGAAGCGCATTTACACGTAATTTTGGAACGTAGAGGCCGTTCGCGGGTTGTTTCCCTGAACAACCCCGCCCGTTTGGGCGCAAAGGAGGCATCATGAAGACTTTTATGAAATATGCGGTCGCTGCGGCTCTTACGGGCGCAGTTGCCTTGGCGGCGGCGTCGCCGAGTGAAGCGCGCAACGGCCGCAATACCGCGGCGGCGATCGGCTTCGGCGCAGGCGCCCTGGTCGGCGCGGCGGCGGCCAGCTCGTACAACAATGGCTATTATCGCGAAGGCTATTACGCCGAACCGGGCTATGCCTACCATCCTGGTTATGCCTACGAGCGGGGTTATGCGTATGAACCCGCCGCGGCGCCGGTCTATATCGAGCCGGGCCCGAGCTACTACTCTGGCCGCAGCAGCCGAAGCAACACCCGCAACTGTACGTCTTCGCCGGGTTCGCAGAGCTTCGGTTCGAACTGCTAAAGTCGCTTGATGCGATCATACGAGGGCGGGCCATTTGGTCCGCCCTTTTTATTATCGTTTGAGATGAGCCAGCCGGTCGAGCGCGCCTTGCAGGATAAACATGGCAGCGTGCTGATCGATTACCTCCGCCCGTCTGGCCCGGCTGACGTCGTGACCGATCAGTTCGCGCTCGACTGCGGCGGTCGACAGCCGCTCGTCCCATAGCCCGATCGGAAGCTCGGTCAGTTTCGCGAAATTGCGCGCGAAGGCACGAGTCGATTGCGCGCGCGGCCCCTCCGAGCCATCCATATTAACCGGCAGGCCCAGCACGAAACCGGCGGCCGAGCGTTCGGCTGCCAGCGCCAGCACGCGGGCGGCGTCCTTGGTGAAGTTGGTACGCGCCACCGTCTCGACGCCGGTGGCAAGCCTGCGGTCCGGATCGCTGACCGCGACGCCGATCGTTTTAGTGCCGAGGTCGAGGCCGATGAGCGACCCGCGCGGCGCCAGATGTTGCGCAGCTTCGATGAGAGGCAAGACGACCGCCATTCAAGGCACCGTTCCTTCCGGCAGCTTGGCCGCGTGCGCGGCGATGCTGCCGGCGGTGGTGAGCCAGACGCGGTCATCGGTATTGGCGGCGATGTGTTTGAGCGCGCGCGCCAGATGCTTGAAGCGGTGCGGCCAGCCGACCAGATAAGGATGCAACGCGATGCCCATCACCAGCGGCCGCCGGGCGCATTCTGCGTGCATGACATCGAAAGTATCGACGATCATGTCGGCGAATTCGGCACCCTCGCGCTTGCGTGCGACGATCTGCGGGATGTCGTTGAGCTCCTGCGGATAGGGCAGTGACAAAATCCGGCCTTTACGGGTTTTCATCCAGACCGGTTGATCGTCGTGGCACCAGTCGAGCAGATAGGTGTAGCCCGCTTCCTGCAGCAGATCGGGTGTGACATGCGACTGCGAGATCCAGGGACCCAGCCAGCCGCGCGGTTGCGTGCCGGAGTGTCGTCCGAGCATCGCCGTGGTATCTTCGATCAGCGCGCGCTCGTCGGCTTCGTTGAGCGTGCCTTGGCGCTCTGAGTTAGTGCGGCCATGGCCGACGATTTCAGCGTTCGGAAACGCGGCCATCGCCTGCGGCGCGTGCTCATACATCTGGGCATTGACCAGCAGCGAGACTGGCAGCTTTAACTCAGTAAACAGTTCGGCGAGACGAAACACGCCGACGCGGTTGCCGTAGTCGCGCCATGAGTAGTTGAGGATGTCCGGTTGCGGCCCCGCCGGCGCCAGTTCGGCGCCGAGGCCTTCGCCGAACGAAAACCATTCGAGGTTGAGGCCGATATAGACCGCAAGCCGTTTACCGCCCGGCCAGTCGTAGACCGGGCGTTCCGTGATCGGGGAATAGGAGTAGCGGTCGTGATGGCGGGCCGGCGGCATGGCTCGATCATAGCATCGAGGCGGCTAAGTCATAGGCCATCGCCTTGTCGTGGCGCGAAGGCTCGGTTGCGGCTTTACGTATGCGAGACGGGACGCGAATGCGTTACCGTGGGGTGGCGCATCGCGTGCGCAGGGGAGATGGCAAAATGTGGTCCGACCGGCGCTTGCTGGATCTGTTCAAAATCGACCACCCGATCGTACTGGCGCCCATGGCCGGCGCCGTCGATGCCGATCTGGTCATCGCGGTGGCGGAATCGGGCGGGCTTGGCTCGCTGCCGGTCGCGATGTTCAACGAACAGCAGATGCGCGAGCAGATGGAAAAAATCCGCGCCGCCACGCGCAAGCCGGTCAACCTGAATTTCTTCTGTCACACCCCACCGGTGGCGAATAACGCGCGCGAGCATGCGTGGCGGGAGGCGCTCAAGCCGTATTACGAGGAGTTTGCCATCGATCCGGCGGCGCCGGTGCCGTCGAGCAACCGCACGCCGTTCGATGCGGCATTGTGCACGGCGGTCGAGGAATTCAAGCCGGAGATCGTTAGCTTTCATTTCGGTCTGCCGGCGCCGGCGTTGCTCGCGCGCGTCAAGGCGGCGGGTTGTCTGGTGATGAGCTCGGCCACCACAGTCGAGGAAGCACATTGGCTGGAAGCGCATGGCTGCGACGTGGTGATCGCGCAAGGCTATGAGGCCGGCGGCCATCGCGGCATGTTCCTCACCGATAACCTGGCGGCACAGATCGGCACCTTCGCTTTGGTGCCGCAAATTGCCGACGCCGTGAAAGTGCCGGTGATCGCGACCGGGGGTATTACCGATGCGCGCGGCATTGCCGCCGCGCTGGCGCTCGGCGCCGCCGCGGCGCAGGTCGGCACCGCTTACATGTTTTGTCCGGAATCCAAAATCAAACCGCCGCATCGGGTGATACTCGAACACATGCGCGCGACCGGCAACGACGGCGGTACGGTGGTCACCAATCTGATGACCGGCAAGCCGGCGCGAGGCTTCGTCAATCGCGTAATGCGTGAGCTGGGGCCGATCAGCGATATCGCGCCGGAATTCCCGTTGGCCGGTGGCGCGCTGGCGCCGCTGGCCGCCAAGGCGCTGGCGCAGGGCTCTGGCGATTTCTCGACCATGTGGGCCGGGCAGGCGGCCTCGCTCGGCCGCACCATGCCGGCGCGCGAATTGACCGCCAAGCTGGTCGAAGAGACGCAAAGCCTGATGAAACGGATGGCGGGGTAAGTTCCCAACCGGGTTGTCGCGGCGAAAGCCGCTCTGCTATAGGCTCGGCATCGCACCCGGGTTCCAAGCCTTATGTCCGTCGACGCCGCCACCGTCCGCCGTATCGCGCATCTCGCCCGCATTGCCGTGGCCGAGGGCGAGGTCGAGCATTTGAAGGATGAAATCAACGCCATGCTCGCCTTCGTCGAGCAGTTGCAGGAAGTCGACGTTACGGGCGTGGAGCCGATGACGTCGGTGACGCCGATGGCGATGAAGAAGCGGCACGACAAGGTGACCGACGGCGACAATGCCGAGGCCGTGCTGAGCAATGCGCCGGCCAATGAGGATCACTACTTTTTAGTTCCGAAAGTGATTGAGTGATGTGTCTCGCCTGCGAGCAGCAAGATGCCGAGCAGCTCTGGGAACTGGTGGAGGTCATCTCCACCGGCGTAATGCCGCCCGGCCATACCGCCGGCGATTTGCGCAAGCTCGGCCTGCCGCAGCCGGGCGAATTGATCCGCGAGCCTCAGGCCGACGGCACCATCATCATCCGCCAGATCGCGCCGTCGCAGCGCAAGGCCGCGGGCGCGTTCGTTTGCGACGTTCCCAATGAGTGAATTGACCTCGCTGACTCTGGCGGCGGCGCGCGACGGGCTGGCGAAGAAAGACTTCTCCGCCGTCGAACTCGCCGATGCGCATGTTGCGGCGATCGAGAAGGCGCGCGCGCTCAACGCCTTCGTGCTGGAGACGCCGGAGCGCGCCTCCGCGATGGCGAAGGCGTCCGACGCGCGCATTCACGCCGGCAAGGCGGGAGCGCTCGAAGGCATCCCTCTTGCCGTCAAGGACATGTTCTGCACCGAGGGCGTGCGCACCACGGCGTGCTCGCGGATCCTCGAGAATTTCGTGCCGACCTATGACTCGACCGTCACCAGCCATCTGTGGCGCGATGGCGCGGTGCTGCTCGGCAAGACCAACAACGACGAGTTCGCCATGGGCTCGTCGAACGAGACCTCGCATTGCGGGCCGGTGACGTCGCCGTGGCGCCGTAAGGGCTCCAATGTCGCAATCACCCCGGGCGGTTCGTCCGGCGGCTCGGCGGCGGCGGTCGCTGCGCAATTGTGCCTGGGCGCGACCGGCACCGACACCGGCGGCTCGATCCGCCAGCCGGCTGCCTTCACCGGCACCGTCGGCATCAAGCCGACCTATGGCCGCGTGTCGCGCTGGGGCATCGTCGCCTTCGCGTCGTCGCTCGATCAGGCCGGGCCGTTTGCGCGCACGGTGCGCGACAGCGCCATTCTGCTGCGCTCGATGGCGGGGCACGATGCCAAGGACACCACGTGCTCCGAGCTGCCGGTGCCGGATTACGAAGCCGCGGTCGGCAAATCGATTAAGGGGCTGCGCATCGGCATTCCCAAAGAGTATCGCCTCGACGGCATGCCGGCCGAGATCGAAAAGATGTGGGAGCAGGGCCGCGAATGGCTCAAGGCCGCAGGCGCCGAACTGGTCGAGGTGTCGTTGCCGCATACCAAATACGCGCTGCCGGCTTATTACATCGTGGCGCCGGCGGAAGCCTCATCCAATCTCGCGCGCTACGACGGCGTGCGTTACGGGCTGCGCGTGCCGGGCCGCGACATCACCGACATGTACGAGCAGACGCGCGCCAAAGGTTTCGGCGCCGAAGTGCGCCGCCGCATCATGATCGGCACCTATGTGCTCTCGGCCGGCTACTACGATGCTTATTACTTGCGCGCGCAGCAGGTGCGCACATTGATAAAACAAGATTTCGAAGCCTGCTTCAAAGCCGGCGTGCACGCCATGCTGACGCCGGCGACGCCGTCGGCGGCGTTCGGCGTCGGCGAGAAGGGCCAGGCCGATCCGGTCGAGATGTATTTGAATGACGTATTCACGGTGACGGTGAATATGGCGGGCTTGCCAGGCATCGCGGTGCCTGCGGGTTTGGACGCGCAAGGTCTGCCGCTCGGCTTGCAGTTGATCGGCCGGCCGTTCGACGAAGAAACGCTATTCGCCGCCGGCCATGTGATCGAGAAGGCGGCGGGACACTTCACACCGAAACGTTGGTGGTAAGCTTGCTGTGACCTAGCGCGTCGTCGTCACCGGCGGCAGATCCTGGTCGCCTTCGACGGATTTCTTGCCGCCGTATTCGCCGCCGCTGAAAATAAAAATGGCGACCGCCAGCGCGACGATACCGCTAACGACAATTCCGAACTTTCCACTGTCTTTGTTCATGACATTATCCAAACGCGGGCCGCGTGAATGCGGTTCCGCTGCCGTTTTCTGCGCCGGAAATTCGGCCAAAAACGATGCAGAATTCAGGTCATTTTGTGGAGGCCGTCTTTCAGGAAAACATTCCCGCAGTCGAATGTGACTGATAACGCTCAGGAAAAGCTTGGAACTGGGAAAAGGTACCGCCATACTGCCAAAGGGCCGAGGAGGAATGAGTGAGCGAAGGCGGGACGCGTGATACCGTACGAGCGCTCTATGAAGCCTATGCACAGCGGGATTTGGGGCGCTTCGCTGCTCTCATCCACGAAGATATCGACTGGGTAATTCACGGCCCGATCGCGGTATTTCCGTTTGCCGGCCTGCGGCGGGGCCGGCCTGCCGTATTGCAGGCATTGGCAGGCATGGCGCTGTCCTATTCCCTCGACAGCTACGTGCCGGATTTCATTATCGTCGATGGCGACCGCGCCGCGATCATGGCGGACGTGGCCCTGACGCAATACGCCACCGGCCGACTCTTGCGTTTCCGCGTCGCCAATTTCCTGCGGATTCAGGATGGCCGGCTCATCGAGTTCCGCGAATTCGCTGACAGCTTCGACCAGGTCGAGCAGGCGCTTGGACGCGTGGTCGAGTTGTAAACATGCCCGGACTGTAAAACATGGTATCTGTCATGACGATGGCGGATGCTCCCGATCCTTTTTCGATGTTGTTGGCAGGCGGCGCGCAGGGCACCGGGTCTGCGCGCGCCATCATTCTGGAAATCCAGGATGCCTTCCGCAAAGGCGACTATGCGCGGATCGCCGCACTCTACCACGACGACATCGACTGGCTGTTTCACGGGCCGACTTCGATGTTTCCCGATGTCGGCCACCGTCGCGGCAAGGTCGCGGTGTTCAAGACACTGGCCACGCTCAACACGATGTACAAGTTCGAACGCCACGTGACCGATCAGCTGATCTCGGAAGGCGACTGGGCGGCGGGCATCGCCGACGTGACGATGGTGCAGCGCGCGAGCGGCCGCGTCATTCACTGCAAGATCGCGAGCTTTCATCGTGTCCGCGACGGCCTGGTGGTTGAGTATCGCGGCTTCACCGATAGCTTCGACGCGGCCGAGCAGGTGCTCGGCCGCGAATTGAATTTATAGACCGGCGCTCGAAGACGAAGGTCAGCCCGGCTCCATGCCGCGCTTCTTGTAGGCCGCGGCGGCTTCCGGCGCGGTGATGTACTTGACCAGCGCCTTGGCGGCCGCCGCATCCTTGGCCTTGGCCGCGATGCCGCTGGAGAACACCGTCATCTTCTGGATGTCCGTCGGCAGCGGGCCGACGTAGTCGACGCCCGGAAACTGCGCCATCTCGCTGACCTGCTGGATGCCGATTTCGACCTCGCCACTTGCGGTGATGGTGCCGACGAACACGCCGGTCGGCGTCTGCTTGAGCTTCGGTTTGACTTGATCGGCGATGCCGAGACGGTCGAGCAGGCCGAGCACATACATGCCGCTGGGGCCGGTCGAGTAGCCGATCGACTTGGCCGAGAGCAGGGCCTTCTTGAACGCTTCGGTGGTCGAAATGTCCGGCTTGGGCGCGCCGGCTTTGACGCCGACCCCGACGCCGGACTTCGCGACGTCGACCCGGCTGCCGGTCGCCAGCGTGCCATTGGCGATGTATTCGTCGATGTCTGGACTCGCCATCACCAGAACGTCGAAGGCTTCGCCGGCGGCGATACGCTTCTTGGCGTCGAGCGTGCCGGTGTAGCTGATCTTGACGGTGTTGCCGGTCGCCTTTTCGAACTGCGGCAGCAGCTCCTTGGTGGATTGCTCGGTGGCCTGGGTGGAAAGCACCGTTATCTCGACAGCACCGGCCTGACCGGCACCGAACAGCAGAAGCGAAGCCGCAATGAGCCCTTGGATTTTCATTTTTCGTCTCCCCATGCGCGCCTGATGACGCGTTTTATGTTTTGTGGGGTGAAGTCTAGTCTTAGGCCTTATCCCGCGATAGATAGGCCGCGACATGAACGTGCAGAGCAAACCCTCCAAGCTGATCAAGGGCGCGACCGGCGACTGGGAAGTCGTCATCGGGATGGAAGTCCACGCCCAGGTCACCTCTAATTCCAAGCTGTTCTCCGGCGCTTCGACCGAATTCGGTGGCGCGCCCAACAGCCATGTCTCGCTGGTCGATGCCGCGATGCCTGGCATGCTGCCGGTAATCAACGAGGAATGCGTGCGTCAGGCGATCCGCACGGGCTTAGGCCTGCAAGCGAAGATCAATCTGAAATCGGTGTTCGACCGGAAGAACTATTTCTACCCCGATCTGCCGCAGGGCTATCAGATCAGCCAGTACAAATCGCCGGTCGTGGGTGAGGGCGAGGTCGTGGTCGACCTGCCGGACGGCGAGACGGTCACCGTCGGCATCGAGCGGCTGCATCTGGAACAGGATGCCGGCAAAAGCGTGCACGACCGGCACCCGATGTACTCCTATGTCGATCTCAACCGCTCCGGCGTCGCGCTGATGGAGATCGTGTCGAAGCCCGACCTGCGCTCGCCGGAGCAGGCTATGGCCTTCATCGGCAAGCTGCGCGCTATTTTGCGCTATTTGGGTACCTGCGACGGCGACATGGAGAAGGGTTCCTTGCGCGCCGACGTCAACGTGTCGGTGCGTCGGCCGGGCGAGGGGCTTGGAACCCGTTGCGAGATCAAGAACGTCAACTCGATCCGCTTCATCGGTCAGGCGATCGAGCACGAAGCGCGCCGCCAGATCGAGATCATCGAAGACGGCGGTACCATCGACCAGGAAACGCGTCTGTTCGATCCCGGCAAGGACGAAACCCGCTCGATGCGCTCCAAGGAAGAGGCGCACGACTACCGTTATTTCCCCGATCCCGACCTGTTGCCGCTCGAAGTGACACAAAGTTACGTCGACGAGCTCAAAAGCCATCTGCCGGAACTTCCCGACGGCAAGAAAGCGCGCTTTGTGCGTGACTTCGGGCTATCGGCCTACGACGCGGGCCTGATGGTCGCCGAGCGCGAGACCGCGGACTACTTCGAGGCGGTCGCCAAAGGCCGCGACGCCAAGCTCGCGGCGAACTGGGTGATGAACGAACTGTTCGGCAGGCTGAACAAGCAAGGCCACACCATCGCGCATTCGCCGGTGTCGGCCGACCAACTCGGCACCATCATCGATCTGATCGCCGACAAGACGATTTCCGGCAAGATTGCCAAGGACTTATTCGAAATCATTTGGACCGAAGGCGGCGATCCGCGCGCCATCGTGACGGCACGGGGACTGACCCAGATGACGGACTTGGGTGCGATCGAGAAGATCGTGGACGATATCGTCGCGCAAAATCCGGACAAGGTCGCGCAAGCCAAGGCCAATCCGAAGGCGATGATGTGGTTTGTCGGCCAAGTGATGAAGTCCAGCGGCGGCAAAGCCAGTCCGCAGGCAGTCAACGAGCTGCTGAAATCCAAACTCGGGCTTTGAGCGCGCGCCGTCTTCGTTAACAATTGGTTGCCGCGGTACGGTCCAAAGAATTATTGCGCACGACACCGCACACGAAGTTTTCCGTTCACAAAAACGGAATCGATGACGGCTTCGACGCAGAATTTTGCGCGTCCGCGACCGTTGCAAAGCGAATCACTTGTCACTGATTCGCTCGTTTTTGATCGATTCAGACCGGCGGCGACCATTCGCGGTGAGTTTTGCGCAAATTATTTTTACGCTTCATTTGCGCTGCACAAGATCGGCGCAAATGCAAAATGGCACGCGCGCTGCGGCGAAAAAATTTACAAAACGATTCGCGCTGCGAAATTTCTTTCGCGTGAAATAGCCTTATTTCATCGAATGTTTTGCAACGTGCGCAAAGTGCGCACGTTGTTGTTGCGTTGTTGCGCGGGAAGCGTCGTCGCGACGGTAAAATTAGCGTTCATGACCGCACATCATGTGTTGGGAGCGGTCGCTATACACATCGTTTTGTGTTGTCAGTGTTTTTTTCATTGCTCTGTAGTAAACCAATTGGAGTACGCGTCGATCCGCGACCGTACAAAGACTGAGACACCCGCCATGTTACATGGCTAGGAGGGCAGCAAATGGCTAAACGTAGAAAGAAGGCAGCGGCGAAGACGAAGAAAAAGGGCAAGAAGAAGAAGCTCTAGTCTTCTGACGCTTCCTTTCGATCTTCGGCCATCGTTGTCGAGGATTGCGTCATACGGGCCGGTGTGCGTCACGGTGTGACGAGCGCAACGCGGTTGCCCGAGACGCCCCGGTTCGAATGATGACAGAGGGCGTCGGCGAGACTTTCAGTTTCGCCGACGCCCTCAGTTTTTGCAGCACCGGTAAGCAACACTTGCTTGTGTTAGCCGATGCGCGCGGTCAGGCGCCCTTGAGACGCTTGTTGCAAGCGCTCCAATATTTCGGCCACTTCATATCCTTCGCTACTTTGCCGGAAGCCTTGGCTTCCTTCCATTCCGCGCCGCATTTCTTCTGACGCTCGCGCATCGCCGTCATGCCGGCGCTCGGCTCCTTCTTGGCCTTGGTTTCTTTTTTGGCCGGCGTGGCAGTCTGCGCGGTAGCAGTTGGCACGAACTGCGGCAGTGGTGCAGCCGTCAGGCCCGCGGCCACCAGAACGGCGAACATCGTTTTGGTCATAACTCCCCCTTGTTGTCCTCGAAGGCCGTAGGCGGAGGCCTACAACCTTAAGTGCCAGAATAACCAGCGGAGGTTGTATCCGTCTAGTATTGCCGCAGCGGGGGGATGGTTGCGGTTTGGAACCGCCGGGCCTACGTCAAAGACAGATTTTCCGAAGCTTTTTGGGCACGGAGCACTGAAATGGCGCGCGTGAAGGCGAAGCAGGCAACGATGAAGCCTGCCAAGGCAAAGTCGAAAGCCAAGATCGGCAAAAGCATGGTCAAAGCCAAATCGGCCAACAAGTCGGCCAAGAAGATAAAGCCGCTCAATCTCTATTACTGGGCGACCCCGAACGGCTTCAAGGTTTCGATCATGTTGGAAGAGTGCGGCACGCCGTACAACATGGTCCCCGTGAACATCTCAAAGGGTGAGCAGTTCAATCCCGACTTCCTAAAGATCGCGCCAAACAATCGTATGCCCGCCATCGTCGATCACGACGGGCCGGGCGGAAAGCCGATCTCGATCTTCGAGTCCGGTGCCATCCTGCAATACTTGGGCCGCAAGACCGGCAAGTTCTATCCGGCCGACGAGCGCGCGCGCGTCGAAGTCGATCAATGGCTGTTCTGGCAGATGGGCGGCGTGGGCCCCATGGCAGGGCAGGTGCATCACTTCAGGAACTACGCGGTCGAGACGCTGACCTACGCGATCAACCGTTACATCAACGAAGTGAACCGACTCTATGGCGTGATGAACAGGCGGCTCGCCGATCGTCCGTTCGTCGCCGGCAAATATTCCATCGCCGACATGGCGTTAGTTGGCTGGGTCAATGGCTGGAAAAATCAGGGACAGGACATCGAGGAATTTCCCCACCTCAAGCACTGGCTTGAGACCGTGAAGGCTCGGCCCGCCGTCAAGCGCGGCATGGCGCTCGGCATGGAGCTGCGCGAAGGCATCAACATGAAGGATCCGAAAGTGCAGGCTGTGCTGTTCGGCCAGCGCGCGAGGGCGAGTTAAGTTTTCACGCGCTAAGTTCTTAAACGCGGAAAAGCCGCTCCCGCGAAAACGGGGACGGCTTTTTCATTTTTAGTGGTCGACTAGTTCGTCCGCTTCCAGGCCTGGCCCTTGCACAGAATGCCGAGCACGCAACCTTCCACCTTGGCGGCGTTGTCGCCCTGCATTTCCATGTTGGCGGCGTAGGTCTTGCCGTCGTCGGCATTATAGATCGAGCCCGACCAGCGGTTTTGGCCACTCGGCGTCAGGCCATTGACCACCTGTAGTCCGAGCATCGGCCGGGATTGTTTGCCCGGATCCGGATTGAGCGCATCGGTCTTCGGCTTGCCGGTCTTCTTGTCGATCGGCTCCTGCAGCCAGACCACCTTGCCGCAAAGCTTCCCGCCGCAATTGGAAATATGAACTTTGGTTCCGCCGTCGCCGGACAGCCATGTGCCTTCCGGACTGGCGGCGAGCGCGGGACTGGCCAGCAGCGAAAGAGCGAACGCGGTGATCAATATGAGTTTCTTCAACAGTCTGCTCCGTCAAATTTGCGCGGCGAGGGGCCGCGCTTAGGTTGTCGTCGTTAGATAAGTCATATGCCCCGGTGGTTAGTTCCAACTAAATCGGCGCGGTTACCGCTTCGTCACTTAACGCGGCGGAGGGCCGATTTGGGGCTATTTTACAGCATGTTTTGGCAAGTTCACAGCCGCGCATCAAATGTGAATTCATGATCGATTCATCGCGATGCTTAAACTGTCATTCAAATTTTGTCCCGATGATCACCATGCTCGAACGGGAAAGTTGGGCAGCAGGGACAAGCGGCCGACCGCCAACCGGCGGATCGGCCGCAACAAACAGGGTGGCCAAAATGGCTGAGATCGAACCGAAATTGCCGGAAGTGGTGGACGCAGAAGACTTCTTCATCCGGGGCCTGAGCTTCTCATCGGGCGCAGGTGTCGCGGTCGATCTTGTGCAGGCGCACATGTGGTTCAACATCGCGGCGATGCGCGGCCACAAAGACGGTGCGCCGATGCGCAAGGAAATCGCCGTGCAGATGAGCGACAGCGAGATCGGCAGCGCGCAGCGCGCGGCGCGCGACTGGCTCAAGAGCCATCCGCAGGCACCGATTCCGGTCGAAGCTCCGGCCATCCGCGTCGCGGCGTAACAGGAAGAGCCGCGCAACAGACGCGGCTCACGTTTTGGTGGATGTTGCGAGCGCGTCGCGCACCTGCGCGATCACGCTCGGCCAATCGCCGAGCGTGGGCTGACGGAACAGCCGGGTCTGCGGATACCAGGGCGACTTTTCTGCCGTCAGCGTCCAGCGCCAGTCCGGCGCGAAGGGCAGCATCACCCAGGTCGGGCGCCCCAGCGCGCCGGCCAGATGCACCACCGACGTATCGACCGCAATCACCAGATCGACGAGCGCCGCCACAGCGGCGGTGTCCGCCATGTCAGCGAGGTCACCGCCAATTGGCGTGACATTGGCGTGCTGAGCGAGCAGGGCGGCATCGTCGCCGCGCAGGTCGCGCTGGATGCTCACAAATGAAATGCCTTCGAGCGTCAGCAGCGGCGCGAGTGTCTTGAGTTGGATCGAGCGGTTGCGGTCGTTGGCGTGATTGGGCTGACCGGCCCAGGCGAAGGCGACGCGCTTGCCCGGCAGCGCTTCGATCGTCGGCCGCCATTTGTCCATGCTGGCCGCTTTTGCGTGCAGATATGGGATCGCCGCGGGAATACCCATTGCGTCGGTCTTGAGTACCATTGGCAGGCTGCCGAGCGGGCAATGTACATCGTAAGCCGGCAGCGGCTCGCCGCGCGCATGGCAGGACGCAACGCCTTCATGACCGGTGAACAGGTCTTTCAACTCCGGCTGCACTTCCAGAATCACAATTGTGCCGTCACGCGCCAGCAACGGCACGTAGCGTGCGAACTGGATGGTGTCGCCGAGGCCCTGTTCGGCATGCAGCAGGATGGTCTTGCGGCCGAGCGGAAACTCGCCAAGCCAAAGCGGGCGGCTGTAGCCGCGCCGTGTGTCGGTCATGCCGCCGCGTTTCCAGCGCCATTCGTATTGCGCAAAGCCCTGCGTCAGTTCACCGAGCGAGAGCAGCGACAGCGATTTATTGAAATGTGCGTCGGCGTCGTTCTTTAGTATTTCCAGCGTTTTATCGAAGCTTTTGATCGCCTCGGCATGGCGGTTGAGCTGTTGGAGTGTGCGGCCTCGGTTGTTCAAAGCGCGCGCATGGGCAGGCATCGCAACGAGCGCGCGGTCGAAATCGGCGACGGCCTCGGCGGGCCGGCCGAGCTGCAACAGCGCGTTGCCGCGATTGTACAAGACATTGGGATGACCGGGCATCAGCGCCAGCGCGGCGTCGAAATCGCTCAGTGCTTCGGCATGGCGCAACAAAGCTGCCTTGGCGACGCCGCGATTGAGCAGCGCCTCGCCATTGCGCGGTTCGCGCTGGAGCACGTGTTCGAAGGACGCCAGCGCATCCTGCGGACGGTTCATCGTCAGCAGCGCCGCGCCGCGATTTTGCAATGCGTGCAGATCGTCCGGCTTGATCGCCAGCGCCTTGTCGAGGCAATCGAGTGCGTCGGCGTCACGCTTGAGCGCGTGCATGACGTTTGCGAGATTCATCCATGCGTCGGAAGCGCGCGGGTTGATCTTGAGCGCGGCGGTGATCAGCCGTAGCGCTTCGCCCATCTGTCCCGCTTGCGCCTTGAGCGAGCCGAGCAGATGCAGCGCGTCAAAATAATCGGGCGCTGCCTTGACGATGCGGGCATAGATTTTCTCCGCATCGCGCAAACGTCCGGCCCGATGCAGGCCGACGGCTTCCTGCATGGCTTGATCGACGTTGAATCGGGGAGGCTGCACGGCGGCTCACGGCTTTAACGTCCGCGGTGCGGACTTAAGGCCGCGAGATTGGTGGCGCCACCGGCTTTGTCAATCCTACGCGCATCGGCGCGACATCATTCGGCGCGGGAGCGTTTGCGCGGTTGCTGCTGCCGCTGCTTGGCAATCTGATCCAGGTAAAACAGGTTCTGCTCGCACGATCCGCCGGAGCCGCGCGCCGTCATCATACATTGCTCGTAACTGACAAAGCCGCAATTTCTGCCGCCGCCGCCATCAATATCGCCGTAACTGACGCACCAGGGATATTCGATCGCCGCTGCCGGCTTAGTCAAAGATGTCATCGCTCCAAGGGCGATCGCGGTGGAAAGCGCCAATTTGAACCCGGTCATGTTGCTGTCCTTCTAGGCTGAACGTCGAGGCCCCACAGCAATAAACCCGTGATGGGGCATTGTAGTTCACTGCGGGCGCAAAACTTGTTAGGCCGTTTGACCGGGGATTGCGGAATCTGTACGCATTTCCGGTACCGGAGATGTGGCCGAGTGGCTGAAGGCGGCGGTTTGCTAAACCGTTATACGCTCCAAAGGCGTATCGAGGGTTCGAATCCCTCCGTCTCCGCCACCCTCGGCCATAGCCTATGTCCGGGTACGAATCGCACCCTCAGCGGCCGACTTGGTTAATAGAGCGTTTCCATCGATTCCCGGGCATGCATCGGAAATAGGCGGTGGGCGCGGCAGCGAGCTCTTCAAAAAGGGGCAAAACCCTTGTTGACGTCCGTTGTGGCGGTCGAAACACCGTGAGCGATATCCTGGTTTTGGCGCACAGTCTGACAGCTTTTCGCTGGTAACATGCTGTCGTTATTGGTGTAATTCTGCCGTTAGCCGCCAATGCACGCACGGATACATCGGCTATGTGCGACCGGTATGGCTTGCGTGTTTTTTACGCAACACTCGTTTGCAAACTGCCCCGAAGGCCTGTGGGAAGGGCGCTTCTTCGTTGCGCCATAGGGTTCATTCGCTAATGTCCGAATTGCGACGGAGGGGGCATCCCCGTGTCGTGCTTTTCGGGCGGTGTCCGGATTGCGGGGAGCAAGGGGAAGTTCCTTCGGTGCGTTCGCACTGGGCGGATACGGAACCCTCTCACGATAAACAATGTTTTGGAGGTTCAAGATGAAGATGGTGAAAAGCCTTCTCCTCGGCACCGCAGCGGGTCTCGTTGCGATGTCCGGAGCCCAGGCTGCCGATCTTCCCGTCAAGGCCAAGCCGGTCCAGTACGTGAAGATTTGTAGCTTGTACGGTGCGGGTTTCTACTACATCCCCGGCACTGACATGTGCTTGAAGATTGGCGGATACGTCCGTCAGCAAATCGGTTGGGGCGTCAAC
The DNA here is from genome assembly GCA_031389105.1 of Hyphomicrobiales bacterium. GTDB lineage: Bacteria > Pseudomonadota > Alphaproteobacteria > Rhizobiales > Xanthobacteraceae > Pseudolabrys. The sequence continues at coordinate 1,251 of JANMSH010000209.1, read as the reverse complement.
GGCAGCTTGACCCAAGGCGCTAACGTTGCCAACCTCGATACCCGTGCGACCAACAACTTCGCGATGCGTTCGCGCGGTTACATCACGGCCGACGCGCGTAACCAGACCGAATACGGCACCGTCCGCAGCTACATCGCGGTCGGTCTCTCGACCCCCGGTCTCGACACCGGCGCCGCTCCGGCCTTCAACGGCAACCGCGCGTTCATCCAGTTCGCTGGGTTCACGTTCGGTATCACGCAGTCGTTCTACGACTTCTACTCGGGTCCGGCGACGTCGTTCTTCGGCGGTGCCATCAGCCCGTCGAGCGACACCGGCGATGCCGGCAAGGCACTGACTGCCTATACTGCGCAGTTCGGTGGCGGTCTGTCGGCCACGATCAGCGCCGAAGCGCGCCGCGACTCAGGCGTTATCAACGGCTCGACCGCGACGTACTCGACCGTTGCTCTGCCGACCGCCTCGCAGCGCGGCCTGCAGTTCCCAGACATCGTTGCCAACATCCGCATCGATCAGCCCTGGGGCGGCGCGCAGATCATGGGTGCTATCCATGACGCAACCGGCCAGTACTACGGCGCAACCACCAGCACCGGCCAGCCCGGCACTGCGATTGGTTATGCTCTCGGCGCCGGCATTAAGTTGCTTGCTCCGATGATCGGCGCTGGTGACTTCTTCCAGGCTCAGTTCAACTACACCGTTGGCGCCTATGGTTATGCCAGCGCTGCAGCGACCCCGATGTACGCCAAGTACAATGGCGGCACCGGTGGCAGCTACGGCTTCGGCATCCCGACCGACGCGGTCTACGGCACCCTTGCTGGCGTCCAGCACGGTTCGCAGTTGACGTCCACCTGGGGCGTCAACGCCGCTTACGAGCACTTCTGGAACAAGTCGTGGCAGACCTCGGTCTACGGCGGGTACATCAAGACCCAGTACAACACGACCGCAAACGCACTGCTGTGCGCCGGCTTCGCGCCCGGCATCGCGGGTTGCAACATGAACTTCGCGACCTGGAACATCGGCACCCGCACGCAGTGGAACGTCGACAGCCAGACCGCGATGGGCGTGGACATCGTGTATCAGCGTCTGCAGTCCGCAAGCGTTCCGGGAGCCGTCCTCGTCGCCGGTTCCGGCACGCAGCCGGCCGCTGTTCGCACGATTGGCGACCAGGGTTCCTGGATGGGTCAGTTCCGCATCCATCGTAACTTCTATCCCTGATCGGATAGTCGCTACGAACCAAGCCTAAAGAGCCCCCGGCAG
>JANMSH010000191.1:0-3539 GCA_031389105.1 Hyphomicrobiales bacterium | reverse complement strand
CTGTTCCGGCTGGCGTTCAAGCTCGACCTGGTCCACGTCCCCTTTACCGGCGCAGCACCCGCCATACAGGCCACGGTCGGCGGCCACACGCCGATCGCCTTCACGGCGTTGCCGCCCTCGCTTTCGGCCATCCAGGCCGGGCAAGTGCGCGCGCTCGGCGTGGCGGCGACCACGCGGGCGGGCGGCATACCCGACGTGCCCACCTTCGCCGAACAGGGCGTGAAGGATCAGGAAGCCGATACGCTGACCGGCATCGTGGCGCCGGCGGGAACGCCGAAAGAGATCGTCGAGCTGCTTTCCCGCGAGATCGCCAAAAGCGTTGCGCGGCCTGACGTCAGCGAGCGCCTCGCCGTGCTCGGCTTCAAGGGCGTAGGCAATACATCCGAGGAGTTCGGGGCGCGCATCAAGCTGGAAATCGAAAAGTGGGGCAAGGTGGTGCGCGATGCGAAGCTGAGGATCGAGTAGCCGGCTGCGGCCGGGCGAGACGAACGGCGCCCCTGCCCGGTTCGGACGGCGCTATGTCGGCGTCGTCTCGACAAAGGTCAGGCCGATCCGGTTACGCTGGATCCAGGCCACCTGACATTCGCGGACCGAGGAGCCAGCGGCCATCACCAGGCGAAAGCGCGGCGGTACGAAAGCCGGGTTCTCGATATCGATGGCCGCACCCTCGGCCGAGATATTCCGGACCATGCAGCTCATGACCGAGCCGCCGGATGAAACGTAAGCCGGTTCATTGACTTCGGTACGTGGGTACTTTCGTTTTTCTTCCATCTGCGGCGCCCTGGCTGAAAAGCTGCGCGAAAGTATAACGCCAAACCATAAATAATTAGCGCTCTGTCCTGCTGCGCGCCGGCAACAGCCGCGACAGCCAGGGTCCCTGGACTCGCCCCGGACACGAGCCCTTCGACCGCGGCAATCTGTAGTCACCCTTCAGAGCCCCCGGGGCTCGGTCAAGCACACTGCAGCGCATCATGCGCATCTGCCTTGTGTCTCGGCAGGCTTTCGTCGAAGCGGTCGGCGTCCGATGATGGGCGCCGATACGGCGAGAAAAAATACGAGGATACCGGACGGCTCGATCACATCGCCTTTGCCGCGACCGATCCCGATGGCGTGCGCAAACGCCTGCAGTCGAAGCATGTAAGATTCCGCGAGAGCATCGTGCCGCGTACCGGCGATACGCAATTCTTCATGTACGATCCCGACGGCGTCGGCGTGGAGCTGAATTTCCCGAAGCTGTAGAGCTGCCTTGTTGCGCGCCCGACACACCGGCCGGCGAAATGCCGGTTGATCGCGTTTTGGCGGCATGTTCCCGACAACGCCCCGAGTCAGCCATCTCTCGGGCGCGAATTGGTCGGCGTTTGCCCAATATTGCGTGACGATTTGAATGGCCGCGCCGCTGCGGCAGGATAGCCGGGTGCCGCGCCTTCGACCCCTACCCCAGAGGCACGTGTGCCCGGCTATTCGCGCGCGGCGGTCCGCGCTAGTCCAGCCCGCGCTCCCGGCTCAGCCGTACCATCTCCTCGATGAACTTCGCCTTTTGCTTGGCGTCGAGGCTGGCGAACAGCGGTTCGGCCGCATCGGCGACGTTGCGCTGGTCGACCGCGCGGTCGTTGAGGAACTGGGCTTCGTTGCGCATCTGCTCGATAATGTCGTCGGGCGGGTCGCGCTTGGCGCGCGCAATTCGCAGCTTGAGGCGGTCGGCGCCGTTGTGGCCGAGATAGTGCATCGCGCTGTTGAAGCCGGACCAATGCTTCTCCTGCTCCGGCGTCAGCTTCAATTCGGTCTTGATCCGTTCGATATTGGCGTCGCTGTTGGCGACGATCTGTTCGGCGGTCAATTGCGGAGCGCCGTCCTGGGTCAGCACGGCGTTCTGCTTGGTCCCCTTCTTGCCCTTGGAACCCTTCTCGGACTGTGCCGAACTGCCCTGCTTGTCGCTGGCTGGCGGCGGCGCTGCATTCTTCCCGGCGCCGAGGACGCCGGTAAAGACGCCGACCACGCCGCCGATCGCGCCACCCAGCACGCCGCCGACCGGTCCGGCGGCCTTGTTGCCTTCGCGGGCGCCTTTTTGAACGCCCTCGACCACTTGGGCATTGGCGGCCGGGGGAGCGCTGAGAAGCAGCGCAACAACTGCGCCAAGCACAAAGTGCAATCTCAACCGCGCACGCGCTGCTGGTGTCGGGATCATTCGTCGGTCTCCATGGTGATTTCGACAGGCTGCGCGGGATCTGGCAGCGCTCGCGTTCAGTCGGACATTATCGTTTTCGCATCAACCTCGTCTACGTTGCTAAGCGACGGTCGTGACGAGAAACCGCCGAAGCAGGCGCCAGTTAAGCCGGCAGCGATGGAACCTGCGGCGCGATTGCGCATCCCGGTGCGCGATTGCGCATCCTGGATGGCAGCGCGCGGCGCATGTGTGCGGCGCAATATGCATCACCAGGCCGCGCCGGCCGGCGGCGCGCCTCAGGCTCTGCAATCATTGGCAGATCATCGATAATCCACTGCGGCCGATTCAAGCGCAACGTCAGTTTTATGGGGAGCGGCACCGGATTTCTCGACAGACGCCGGCAATTCTGCTCTGATCGTCAATAACGAAGTCTCCGCGCCGTCCTGCAATGCCATCTCGGCCTGCCCGGCGGCGAATGACAAAAACAAAAACGAGGCTTCCGCCTGCTTCACGATTTGGCTCACCAGGGAGAGAACGCCATGTCACGAAAGAAGCTTTCTCGACGGCAATTCGTCGCTGCTACCGCCATGTCATCGGCGGCACTGATAACCGCACCGTACATTCGAGGCGCACACGCCGCTGGCAAACTCAACATCGGTTTCTGGGATCATTGGGTGCCCGGAGCGAACAAGACCTCAACCGAAATCGTTAATGAATGGGCCGCCAAGGAGAAGGTCGAGGTCACGATCGACTACATCCCGAGCCAGGGTAACAAGAATCTGCTGACCATCGCGGCGGAAGCTCAGTCGAAGTCCGGCCACGACATTCTCGCGATGCCACATTGGTGGCCCCATGCGCAGGCCGAGTTGCTCGAACCCATGAACGACGTCGTCGATGCGGTCATCAAGCAGAACGGTGAAGTCAACGGCACCGTCAAATACCTCGGCAAGTCGGGCGATAAATGGCTGGCTGTTCCGACTTGCATCGGGAGCCAGATCAAAGGCCCCTGCTCGCGAATCGATCTGATGAAGAAGCATGCCAACATCGACGTCCAGGCCATGTACCCTGCCGGTGCACCGCCGAAGGCCGATGCCTGGACCACGGATGCGTTCCTGAAAGCCGCCGAGGCCTGCCACAAGGGCGGCGTTCCCTTCGGCATCGGTCTTGGTGAGACCAGCGACTCCGTCGATACCGTCGGCGCGTTTTTCCTCGCCTTCGGGGCCGAGGTCGTCGATGCCAAAGGCAACGTCGTCGTGAAGAATGACAACGTTCGGCAAGTTCTCGAATACTACAAGAAGCTGATGGCATTCCTGCCATCCGACGCGCCGGCGTGGGACGATGGTTCCAACAACAGGTGGCTGGTCTCGGGCAAGGG
>JANMSH010000175.1:0-6374 GCA_031389105.1 Hyphomicrobiales bacterium | reverse complement strand
CTTTAATGGCTGCACGGGTGGCGGCGAAGGAGGCGAAAGCCTCTGGATCGGGAGGGCGAAGAGTCCTCCGCTGCGCACACGGAAGTACGGTCCCGGGGACAAAGAAATCGCCGCGATGGAGCGCCGGGAGGCGCCGCACACCCGGTCGGTGTGCGCACATAACGAATGGACGCGCCGCTCGGTGCTCCATCCCCTCGGCTTTTTCGAGGGGCACGAAGGAAGGAACGACGGCGTACCCGGCGCCGCAAAGAACACGGGCGCTGACGCATGTCTGCTTCTTATCCCCTGCATTGCCCTTTCCGGATGGCCGTGGTTAAGGTCGCGGCCTTTTTCGCGCATGATCCCGAAAAGTGGATACCGGTTTTGGGACAAGATCATGCGCAAACGAAATAATGCCGGACTTCCCTGAATGGCTCGCGATCAGATCGACATGACCCCCATCGAAACGCGCGACGAGCTCGTCGCGTGGTTCGAGGCCGGCAACAAGCCGAAGCCGCAATTCCGCGTCGGTACCGAGCACGAGAAGTTTGTCTTCACGATCGACGGTCACAAGCCTGTGCCTTACGCCGGTCCGCGCGGCATCCGCGCGCTGCTCGAAGGCATGCACGACCTGCTCGGCTGGGAGCCGATCATGGAAGGCGACAACATCATCGGCATGTTCGACGTCACCGGTGGCGGCGCGATTTCGCTGGAGCCGGGCGGGCAGTTCGAATTGTCGGGCGCGCCGGTCGAGAACGCGCACCAAACCGCCGCCGAGTTGATGGCGCATCTGTCGCAGGTGCGCGAAGTCGCCAAACCCTTGGGGATCGGCTTTCTCGGCATGGGCATGACTCCGAACTGGAGCCGCGCCGACATGCCGATGATGCCGAAGGGCCGCTACAAGATCATGACGGCCTACATGCCGAAGGTCGGTAAGTTCGGTCTCGATATGATGTACCGCACCTGCACCGTGCAGGCGAACCTCGACTTCTCGTCCGAAGCCGACATGGTCAAAAAACTGCGCGTCTCTTTGGCGCTGCAGCCGGTAGCGACCGCGCTGTTTGCCAACTCGCCGTTCACCGAAGGCAAGCCGAACGGTTTCCTGTCATTCCGTTCGCAGATCTGGACCGATACCGACAACAATCGCGCCGGCATGCTGCCCTGGGCCTTTGAAGACGGCATGGGTTTCGAGCGCTACACCGATTACGCGCTTGAGGTGCCGATGTATTTTGTCAAACGTGGCGACAAATACATCGACGTGTCGGGCAAGTCGTTCAAGGATTTCTTCGAAGGCAAGCTCGATGCGCTGCCGGGCGAGCGGCCGACCATCTCGGACTGGGCCAATCATCTGAGCACGATTTTCCCCGAGGTGCGGCTCAAGCGTTATCTGGAAATGCGCGGTGCCGATGGTGGGCCGTGGCGTAGGCTGCCTTCGTTCTCCGCCTATTGGGTCGGGTTGCTGTACGACGACGACGTGCTCAATGCCTGCTGGGACATGGTTAAAGGCTGGAGCGCCGAGCAGCGGCAGAAGCTGCGCGATGACGTGCCGGTGCGCGGCTTCCGCGCCGAGATCGCCAACACCAACGTCTTCACGCTGGCGCAGGAGACGCTGCGGCTGTCAGCGCGCGGCCTGGCGCGGCGCAAGCAGCTCGACCGCAACGGCCGCGACGAGACGCGTTATTTGCGTCCGCTCGAAGAGAGCATCGCGCGCGGCGTCACGCCGGCGGAAGAATTGCTGGAAAAATATTTCAACGAATGGAATGGTTCGGTCGAGCCGATTTTCGACGAATATGCGTATTAGGCCAGACAATGGCGAAATCCACGCCCGCCACTCTTGCGCTCGAAAAAGCCGGCGTCGCTTTCACGCTGCATGAATACGACTACGACCCCAGCGCGACACGCATCGGCATGCAGGCGGCGGAAGCCTTGGGCATCGAGCCGGCGCGGTTGCTGAAGACTCTCATGGCCAGAGTTACTTCAACAGAGTCAGGGGACGTGGTCTGCGTGCTGGCGCCGTCCGATCGCGAAGTGAATCTGAAAAAATTGGCGGCTGCTGCGGGCGCCAAAAGCGCTTCGATGCTCGGCGCGGCGGAAGCCGAGCGCATTACCGGCTATCATGTCGGAGGCATTTCGCCGTTCGGTCAGAAAAAACGGGCGCGCGTGTTTATCGAGCAGTCGGCGCTGGCGTTTCCGCGCATCGTCTGCAACGGCGGGAGGCGCGGTCTTCAGGTCGAACTGGCGCCAGCGGATGCGGTGAGGGTGCTGCAGGCGACGGCCGCGGAGATTTGTTGATCACTCCGCCGCTTGCGCTTCCGACAAATTGTCGAGCGACGACACGATGTGCTCGGCAAGCGCAGCAGCCAAAGCCGACGTCTCATGCGCGTTGCGCACCAGGCCAATACGGCAACTCGGCAGTTCGGGAAATCCTTCGGCGGCGGTGAGCACGCGCATGCCGGGACGCAAACCGGATTCCGGCAGCACCGAGACCGACAGACCTGCGAGCACGGCGGCAGCGACCGCGCCGGCGCTCGAACTCGAATAGATCACGCGGTACGGCCGGCCGACCGACTCGAGCTTTTCAACAGCAATACGCCGCCAGCTGCACGACGGCCGGCCGAGTGCGAGCGGCAGGCGCTCCTCGAGATGGGTCGAATGCCGCGCCGACGTCACCCACAGCAGCCGTTCGCGGCGGAAGGTTTCCGAGGCACGCTTGGTTTCGCAATTGGTGACGATGGCAAGATCGATCTCGTTGGCGTCGATGCGCTCGAGCAGATCGACCGACGGCTCGCAGATCACGCTCAATTCGACGCTCGGATAGGCGCGCGAGAACCGCGCCATGATCTCCGGCAAATAGCGGTCGGCATAATCGTCGGGAACGCCAAGCCGCACGCGGCCCGACAACTCCGCATCCGAGAATGCAGCAATGGTTTCGACGTTGAGCTTGACGATGCGGCGCGCGTAATCGAGCAGGCGCTGGCCGTCTTCGGTGAGCTTGGAGGCGCGGCCGTCGCGCACGAAGACCGGGCAGTCGAGGCGCTCCTCCAGCCGCTTCATCTGCATCGAGACCGCCGACTGGGTCTTGTTCACGACCTCGGCGGCTTTGGTAAAACTGCCGGTCTCGGCGATGGCGATAAAGCTGCGCAATTGGTCGATGTCGAGCAAGGCGGTCATGACGAAAGTCCTCGAAATACGGCCAATTCGGCCAATCAGATCATATCACCAATTCTGATCGATCAGATTAAAAACATTCGTTTTACTAATCAATCCCCCAGGCCCATTTATCCCTTCGACCACAGGGAATCGGGTGCCGGTTTCGGGTGGTTGCGGTGAGGGTTCTGGCCCAAAACCGCGAAATCGATGGAGGCTAACATGAGCGCGAATATCCCCGTTTTGCCGATTGCCGGCGGCGCCCTGGTGCGCGGCTTCGCGTCGGTGCTGGTTTTGGTGACCTATTGGGCCAAGATCGTCGCGCGCGCGCGCCGTCACCGCCGCGAAGCCATGCAATTGGCCGGCCTGGATCGCCGCATGTTGGCCGATATCGGCATTACCCGCGCCGACGTGAAGGACGCCTTCTCGGGGCCTTTCTGGGAAGACCCGACCGCGCTGCTGCGCGAGCGCGCCATCGAACGGAGGATGAATCGCTCTGTCGTGCGCGGGCAACGCGGCTCATATCCCGAGTACAGCGTGCGCCCTCAACGCCCTGTCGGGCCGGCGCGTAACGCCGTCTAGAGATGAGGGCATGATCCCGAAAAGTGGGAACCGGTTTTCGGAAAAGATCATGCCCCAAGATTAAGCCAAACGGCCGATCCCTCTCATCGGCCGCGCGATCCGAATGCCGCGAATCCCCTCTCGCGGCCGGATCAAGCGCCCGCCGGCCCCTCCGGCGGGCGCAAACTTTTGCCCACACATTTAGTTGCAAGGACATTTGGCGGTTCGTTGCGTAACATGAACTGAGGGAGCCCTCGGGACATGCGGCTTTTGCTCAATTTCATTGCCGCAACGATGCTGGCGGTCGCGGCGCTCGCCGGTACCGCGCAGGCGCAGACCGGCTTTGACCGCCGGGGTAACGATTACAGCAGCTTCCAGATCCGCAACGGCGATCCGGCGGTATGCGCGGCCCGTTGCGAGCGCGACGGCCGCTGCCGGGCCTGGAGCTTTTCCTATCCGCGCACCGCTAATGCGGTCGCCACCTGCTGGCTGAAAAACAAAGTTCCGCCACGGCTCGAGGACAAATGCTGCATCTCGGGCGTGCGGGGCGCCGGTGTGGTGGAACCGCGCACCGGGGTGCTGGAATTCTCCATCGATCGGCTCGGCGGCGATTATCGTTATTTCGACACCACGCCCGATCCCTCCGGCGGGGCCTGTAAGGCGGCCTGCGAGGCCGAGAACAAATGCCGCGCGTGGACCTATGTCCGGCCGGGATACATCAGCGTCACGCCGCGTTGTTATCTCAAGGACAATCTCAAGCCGCCGCGCAGCAAGCCGTGCTGTATTTCCGGCGTAGTGCGGTAATATTCGGCGGCTGAACTAAGGAGGCCGACATGTCAACGCGCATCGTTTTGCTAGCAGTGTTCGCGGCTCTGGCCGGACCGGCGGTCGCGCATCACGGCTGGGGCAGCTATGATGCCGCCAATCCGGTGACCGTCACCGGACCGATCCAAACGTCGAAGTATGAGAATCCGCACGCCACCATTCTGGTGAAAGGCGCCGACAAAGTGTGGACGGTGACCCTGGCGCCGACGCCCCGCATGACAAATCGCGGTGCGTTGGCCGAGTTGATTGCCGTCGGCAAGACGGTGACCGTGTTCGGCTATCCCTCGACTGTCGAGAAGGGCGAGATGCGCGCCGAGCGTATCACGACGGGCGGTAAGACCTACGAGTTGCGGTAGCGCGTGATCCCGAAAAGTGGGAACCGGTTTTCGGATAAGATCACGCGCAAAGGATACTTCACATGTTGCACGAGGCGCCCGCGATCTTCGTTGCGCTGGAGCAGTCCGGCTTCGCGGCGGGGATAAGGCAGTCGCTGTGGCTCTATCCAACGGCGAATGTCGGCCACATCGTGTCGCTGTTTTGCTTCGCCGGCGCGATCGCTGTGATGGACTTGCGCATCGCCGGCGCCTTCGCCGCGACCTCGCCGGGCTATGTGCTTAAAGTCGCGCGGCTGGCGGCGGGTGCGGCCTTCGCCGGGCTTGCGGTGACCGGCTTCATCTTGTTCTCGGCCGAAGCGAGCCACGTCTCGGTCAACCCGGTGTTTCAGTTCAAGGTGGCGTTGATCGTGCTCGGCCTGCTGAACGTGGCCTATTTCGAATTGAAGGTCGCACCGAAGATCAAATTACTGGCGCCGCTCGAGCCGCTGCCGCAAGCAGCCCGCGTCGCGGGCATCCTGTCGATCACGATCTGGCTCGTGGTCGCGGCCTGCGGCCGCACCATCGCGTATTTTTAGTTAGCCCGTCCCGCCGACAGTAATACGATCCATCCGCAAACTTGGTTGGCCTACACCAACAGGAACGCCCTGGCCGTTCTTGCCGCAAGTGCCGATGCCAGGATCGAGCGCGAAGTCGTTGCCGATCATGGTGATGCGGTGCAAGTCGGTCGGCCCGTTGCCGATCAGCATGGCGCCTTTCACCGGGCTGCCTAGTTTGCCGTTCTCGATCTTGTAGGCCTCGGTGCACTGGAACACGTATTTGCCGGACGTGATGTCGACCTGGCCGCCGCCGAAGCTGACCGCATAGAGCCCGTTCTTCACCGAGGCGATGATCTCTTTCGGATCGTGCTGGCCGGCGAGCATCGCGGTGTTAGTCATGCGCGGCATCGGAACGTGCGCGTGGCTCTCGCGGCGTCCATTCCCCGTCGGTTTCATGTTCATCAGCCGCGCGTTCTGCCGGTCCTGCATGTAGCCGACGAGAATGCCGTCTTCGATCAACACGGTGCGGTTGGTCGGCGTGCCTTCGTCGTCGATGGAGAGGGAACCGCGGCGCGAGGCGATGGTGCCGTCGTCGATCACGGTGACGCCCTTGGCGGCGACGCGTTGGCCCATCAGGCCCGCAAACGCAGAAGTCTTCTTGCGGTTGAAGTCGCCTTCGAGACCATGACCGACGGCCTCATGCAGCATGATGCCGGGCCAGCCGGCGCCGAGTACAACATCCATTTCGCCCGCGGGCGCCGCGACCGCTTCAAGATTGACCAATGACTGGCGCAGCGCTTCGTCGACCGCGGCCTGCCAGCTATTGGTGGCGATGAAACGTTCGTAGCCTTCGCGGCCACCGATGCCATAGCTGCCGGATTCCTGGCGGTCGCCGTCGCCGGTCACCACCGACACGTTCAGCCGCACCAGCGGACGAATGTCGCGATAGGTCTCGCCGTCGGCGCGCAGGATTTCCACCACCTGCCAGGTG
>JANMSH010000171.1:0-9018 GCA_031389105.1 Hyphomicrobiales bacterium | reverse complement strand
CTCATCGGCTGGGGATGGCGTGAACGTATCCGCATCCTGCCGATCGTCGCATGGGGCGGCTATCTGACCGCGATTCACATGATCATGATCGGCTCGGTGCGCTACCGGTTGCCGCTCGAACCGTTCATGATCGTGTTTGCCGCCGTGGCCTTGGCGCGGCTGACGCGGCGTTGGCCAGCTAGCACGGCGTGGACCGCACGGTTCGGACCAGCAAAGCCTTAGACGATCTTGCGCCGCACCAGTTCGTCGATCACTTCATTCGCCAGCGTATCCGCGTTCGTGGCGCCGGCCTTGAGATGCAATTCGGCATGCTCCGGCGTTTCGTAGGCCTGGTCGACACCGGTGAAATTTTTGATCTCGCCGGCCAGTGCGCGCCGGTACAGCCCCTTGGGATCGCGCGCGATGCATTGCTCAATCGGCGTGTCGACGAATACTTCGATGAAATCGCCAGTGCCGATCAGTTCGCGCGCCATGCGCCGCTCGGCGCGGAATGGCGAAATGAACGAGCACAGCACGACAAGACCCGCTTCGGTCATCAGCTTGGCCACCTCGCCGACCCGGCGGATGTTTTCCACGCGGTCGGACTCGGTAAAGCCGAGGTCGCGGTTCAACCCATGGCGGACATTGTCGCCATCGAGCATGACGGTGTGAATGCCACGCGCGTGCAAGCACGCTTCCACCAGATTGGCGATGGTCGATTTGCCGGAGCCCGGCAGGCCGGTAAACCACAACACCGCCGCCTTGTGCTGCATCAGGCGCGAGCGTGCGGCAGGGCTCACCGTCTGGCTCTGGTGGTGAATATTGGTGGCGCGGCGCAAGGCAAAATCGATAGTGCCGACGGCAACGGTTTCGTTGCTGTAACGGTCGATCAGAATGAACGCCCCGGTGTCGCGGTTGTCGGCATAAGCATCGAACGCCACCGCGCTAGCTATCGACAGATTGCAGACGCCGACTTCGTTCAGTGCCAGCGTCTTGGCGGCAAGCTTCGACAACGTATTGATATCGATCTGATGCTTGAGGTCGGTCACAGTCGCGGCCAGCGTACGATGACCGATTTTCATCAGATAAGAACGGCCGGGAAACAGCCGCTCTTTCGACATCCAAAACAGATGCGCCGCGAACTGATCGCTCATCGGCGCCCGGTCGCGCCCGTCCGCCAGCACATCGCCGCGAGATACATCGATCTCGTCGGTCAGGGTTAGCGTCACCGAATCGCCAGCCGAAGCGCTTTCGATTTCGCCCGCTGCGCCGACGATCGACGCAACCTTTGTCAGGTGACCCGACGGCAGCACCGCGATATCACCGCCGCGCTTGACCTCGCCGCTGACGATGGTTCCGGCAAAGCCGCGGAAATCCAGGTTGGCGCGATTGACCCACTGCACCGGCATGCGAAACGGTTTGGCCGCGCGATTATCCTCGACATCGACCGTTTCCAGATGCGCCAGCAAAGGCGGCCCGAGATACCATGGCGTATTTTCGCTGGGCGCCGAGACGTTGTCGCCGTGGCGCGCCGAAATCGGAATCGAAACGATGTCCTTGAAACCGAGCGTCGCGGCGAAGTCCTGGAAGCTTGACGAAATCTTGTCGAACACGGCCTGATCGAAGTCGACCAGATCGATCTTGTTGACGGCCAGCACGGCGTAACGAATGCCGAGCAGGCTGGCGATCACCGCGTGACGCCGCGTCTGGCTCAACAGCCCTTTGCGCGCGTCGACCAACAGCACCGCGAGTTCGGCATTGGATGCGCCCGTCGCCATGTTGCGGGTGTATTGTTCGTGGCCCGGCGTATCGGCGACGATGAAGGCGCGGCGGTCGGTCGAAAAATAGCGATAGGCGACGTCGATGGTGATGCCCTGCTCGCGCTCGGCTTCCAGGCCATCGAGCAGCAGCGCAAAATCGATGTCGCCGCCAGTTGTGCCGAACCGTTTTGAATCGCGGCCGAGCGCAGCCAGATGATCGTCGAAAATTAAATTCTGTTCGTACAGCAAACGCCCGATCAGCGTCGATTTGCCGTCGTCGACCGAGCCGCAGGTGAGAAACCGCAAAGCCGGACGCGTGGCGACGCCAGTCGCCTGCGCGCTTTCACTGATGGTTCTCGCGGCGGGGTCGCGCATCAGAAATACCCCTCGCGCTTTTTCAATTCCATCGAGCCCGAGGTGTCGTGATCGATCAGGCGGCCTTGGCGCTCGGAACTGACCGAGCCGCGCATTTCTTCGATGATATCATCGAGCGTCACGGCGTCCGAGACGATCGCGCCGGTCAGCGGATAGCAGCCGAGCGTGCGGAAGCGGACGCGCATGGTCTTCGGCGCCTCGCCCGGCAACAGCGGCAGGCGGTTGTCGTCGACCATGATCAACATGCCGTCGCGCTCCACGACTGGACGCGGCTTGGCGAAATACAACGGCACCACTGGGATGCTTTCGGCGCGGACGTATTCCCACACGTCGAGCTCGGTCCAGTTCGACAGCGGAAACACGCGCATCGATTCACCGGGCTTGATGCGGGTGTTGAATAATTTCCATAGTTCGGGCCGCTGGTTGCGCGGATCCCAGGTATGGCTGGCGGAGCGGTGCGAGAAGATGCGCTCCTTGGCGCGGCTTTTCTCCTCGTCGCGGCGCGCACCGCCGAAAGCGACGTCGAATTTCCATTTGTCCAAAGCCTGCAGCAGGCCTTCGGTCTTCATCACTTGCGTGTGGATGCTGGCGCCCGAGGTCACCGGCGAGATGCCACGCGTGACGCCGTCTTGGTTGATGTGCACGCGCATGTCCAATCCGAGCCGAGCCGCGGTCTGATCGCGAAACGCGATCATCTCGTGCAGCTTCCAGGTGGTGTCGACATGCAACAGCGGAAACGGCAGCTTCGCCGGATAAAAAGCCTTCTGCGCGACATGCAGCATCGCGCTGGAATCCTTGCCGGCCGAATAGAGCATAACCGGATTGCCGAACTCGGCGACCGCCTCGCGCATAATATAAATGGCTTCGGCTTCGAGCCGGCGCAGGCGAATGTTGTCTTGACGCCAATTCATTTCATCAATCCGAGATAATGCCCGGCAGTCCTAGCGTACTTCAGTCCTCTACGGGAGCAATCAACGTTTCAAACTTAGCGGCCGTGAGGAAAAATTAGCCTCCAATTGGCTAGCGCGACAGTGCGCGGCGAACGGCGTCGATAATCCGCTCCTGGGTGGCCTCGTCGAGATAGGCGTGCATCGGTAGGCTGATCACCTCGCCAGCCAGGCGCGTGCTGACCGCGACGCCGCCTTTGCCGATCGGATAATGCTTGTAGGCCTGCTGAAGGTGCAACGGGATTGGATAGTAGATCGCGGTCGGGATGCCTTCCGCCTTGAGCGCCGCGGCCATTGCATCGCGGCGTCCGCCGGAAACGCGCAAGGTGTATTGCGCCCAGACCGAGGTCATGCCCGCCGGCACCGTCGGCGTTACGGCGACGTCTGCCAGGCCTTCGTTGTAGCGGCGGGCGACGCGGTCGCGCGCCGCGATTTCGTCGGGAAATATTTTCAATTTCTCGATCAGCACCGCCGCCTGCATGGTGTCGAGCCGCGACGCCAATCCAATGCGCACATTGTCGTATTTGTCGGTGCCGTGGCCATGCATGCGCAGGCTGCGCATGATGTCGGCCATCTCGGTGTCGTCGGTCATCACCGCGCCGCCGTCGCCGTAGCAGCCGAGCGGCTTGGCAGGAAAGAAACTGGTCGCTGTGGCGTGGCCGAAGGTGCCGAGCCGGCGGTTGTTGAAGGTCGCACCGAAGCCTTGCGCGGCATCGTCAAGAATGAACAGACCTTCGGCTTCCGCCGCAGCGGCAACCGCGGCATGATCGGCCGCAAGACCGAACAGATCGACCGGGATCACCGCCTTCGGCTGGAGGCCTGCGCTCTTGGCGACCTCAATCGCACCGGCGATTGCCTTGGCGTCAATGTTGAAAGTTTTCTCGTCGACGTCAACGAACACCGGCGTAGCGCCGACCAGTGCCGCGACTTCCGCCGTCGCGCAGAAGGTGAACGACGGACAGATCACAGCATCGCCCGGCCCGATGCCGCGCGCACGCAAGGCCAGCACCAGCGCGTCGGTGCCGCTGGCGCAGGTGACGACGTGCTTGGCGCTGCAGAACGCCGCGAGATCCGCCTCGAAAGTGCGCACTTCCGGCCCAAGAATGAACTGGCCGTGATTGAGCACGCGCGTGATGGCCGTATCGACCGTATTGCCGAGACGGCGGCGCTGCGCGGCAAGGTCGATGAACGGAATGGCCGGAAGATCGGTTCGCAGATTCATTTAAAATTCGTCCGAAATAAAACGGTCTGCGCCGGTCAGCCGGCGACGGCGCGCGGGACTTTGCGCTTGGCGGGCGCCGCGGTGGCGGGGCGGGCGTCCAGACACTGGATCGCGATTTCGAGGCTGGCGACGCCCTGTTCGCCAGTGACCGCGGGCGCCGTGCCGGTGCGAACGGCGCTGATAAATGCCAGCAACTCGGCGCGTAGCGGCTCGGCGTGGCCGACCGAAAGGTGCCGCATCGAATAGCTGCCGTCCGGCTGGAAGCCGAAGCACTCCGTCACCTGGCGCGTGAGCAGATCGCCCTGCACGTATTTGCCGCGCGTCGCGACGATGACGTTGCGCGCCTTGAACGGTGTCAGCCAGTTGGTGTTGATGTGCGCCAGCACGCCCGATGCCGTGCGGAATTGCAGCAGCGCGATATCCTCGCGCTCGGCGACCGCGCTGGAAAGCTGCGGCTGTACTTCGACGATATCGGAATCGGTGAACCAGCGGATCAGATCGATGTCGTGCACCGCGAGATCGATCACCACGCCGACATTCGACATGCGCGGCGGGAACGGGCCGACCCGGGTGATGGCGATCGACAGAATATCCTCGCCCTTGATCGCTTCCTTGATCGCCTCAACCGCCGGATTGAAGCGCTCAACGTGACCGACCATCAAAGTAAGTCCGGCGCGGCGCGCCGCGTTGATGATTTCGTTGCCCTCTTCCACCGACGAGGCTATCGGTTTTTCCACCATGACGTGGGCGCCGGCCGCGATGCAGGCCAGCGCGATATCGCGATGCAGATGAGTCGGGCCGGCGATCGTCACCGCATCGAGTTTCAGCTCGAGCAGGGCATCGACATCGTCGACCGCGGTGCAGCCCAAGGTGCGGGCGACGAATTCGGCCTGCTTGCGATCCGGGTCCGCCACCCCAACAAGTTCGACGCCCGGCAATCCGGCAAACACACGGGCATGATTGCTGCCCATCACGCCGACGCCGACGACGCCGACACGCAACGGTCGATCCGAACTCGGTATTGCAGCCTGCGTCATTGCTAAAGATTGCCCCTAAACGCGCCAATCACGCCCCGTTATCCCCTAGCACGGTCGGCGGCGGCTGGCGACCATGACGGGAAACGCCCCGAACACGTTTTGATTCAAAGCGTTACAGGTAAAAAGTTAGGCTTAATGCCGCGCTCGCCGGAATGGCTATTGGGCGGCACGCTCGGCCGGAACCTCAAGCCGCAGTCCGGCGGCGACGGCGTCCTCGCGAAACGATTTCACTGCACCCAACGAGAGCTCCGCCGCCGACTTGGTCCCGAGCGCCGGAAGCTTCTTGAGCACGTCCGCCGGCGCAGTGATGATCTGGCAGCCCATAGCGTCTGCCTCGACCACGTTGAACACCTCGCGGGTCGAAGCCCAGATGATCTCGACATTCTTGGTCTGGCGCGAGCGCGCCACCGCGTCCTGCACGATCGGGCGATAGTCGATGCCGAAATCCGCCAGCCGCCCGGCAAACACCGAGACGACGGACGATGCCCCGCCGTCGAGCGCCTCGATCGACTTCGCGACCTGCTCAGGCGTGAAGATCGCGGTCATGTTGATCTTGACGCCATCGCGCGACAGCGAACGCACGGCGTCATAAAGCGGCTCCGCCCGCGTCGTGGTCACCGGCAGCTTGACGAAAACGTTCTTGCCCCACGCGGTGATGACGCGCGCCTGCGCGACCATTTCCGGGATATCGTCGGAAAATACCTCGAACGAAATATGCCGGTCCGGCACGGCGGCGACCAGATCGCGGCCGAACGCCGAATAATCGCTGACGCCCGCCTTTTTCAGCAGCGACGGATTGGTGGTGAATCCGGCGATCCACGGCTGCTTGGCCATGTCCACGATCTGCGCCTTGTCGGCGCCGTCGGTGAACAGTTTGACTTTGAGGGTTTTGAGCGTTGCTGCGGTCATGACGGTCCTAACTTCGTTCCTCGCACATCTGTTCCGATGCATTATACAGCGCGGTGGTAGGAACGATACCATTCTATAAACCGGCCGATGCCGTCGGCGATCGGGGTCGCGGGCTTGAAACCGACATCGCGCATCAGGTCGTCGACATTGGCGTATGTCGCCGGAACGTCGCCAGGCTGCATCGGCACCAGTTCACGAATCGCTTTCTTGCCGAGCTTTTCTTCCAGCAACCGCACGACCTCGAGCAATTCGACCGGGTTATTGTTGCCGATGTTGTAGACCCGCCACGGCGCCGAACTAGAGCCGGGATCTGGCGCGTCGCCCGAATATTTCGGATCGCCCGCCGGCGCACGATCGACCAGCCGCACGATCGACTCGACCACGTCGTCGACATAGGTGAAGTCGCGCCGCATGTTGCCGTGATTGAACAACCGGATCGGCTCGCCCGCCGCGATCGCCTTGGCGAAAATCCACATCGCCATGTCGGGGCGGCCCCATGGCCCGTAAACCGTAAAGAACCGCAGGCCGGTGGTTGGCATCTTGAACAGATGCGCATACGAGTGCGCCATCAACTCGTTCGCCTTCTTCGACGCGCCGTACAGGCTCAGCGGATGATCGATATTCTCGTGCACCGAAAACGGCATCTTGGTGTTCGAGCCGTAGACCGATGACGACGAAGCGTAGAGAAGATGACGGCAGCCATTGTGACGGCAGCCTTCGAGAACATTGGTGAAGCCGACAATATTGGAATCGATGTAGGCGTGCGGATCGACCAGAGAATGCCGCACGCCGGCCTGCGCCGCGAGATGCACCACGTAAGGAAAGCGGCGCTGCGCGAACATGCGCGCCATGCCGGCACGGTCGGCAAGATCGAGCCGCACGAACTCAAAGCCCTTGAACTTGGCGAGTTCGGCCAGCCGCGCGTCCTTCAGTGTCGGATCGTAATAGGCGTTCAGGTTGTCGAGGCCGACGACCGCCTTGCCGTTCTCCAACAGCCGGCGCGCGACGTGATAGCCGATGAAGCCCGCCGCGCCAGTAACCAGGATGGGACCGTCAGCCATTGGACCGATTCCGCAAATTCACTTGAAGCGCGACTATAGCCGCCACAGGTCGAGCCCGCCGGGTTTTTGCGCGCGGTCGAGCTTGGATTTAACGTCGAGTACGACGCCCTGCCCGCCTTTGAGCAACTTAACCATCAGCGGCCAGCCGCCCGCGACGTAGTCTTTGTGGGCCACCGCCATGATCACCGCATCGGCCGGCACCAGCTTCTCCAGCGGCGTCAGAGTGATGCCGTATTCCGCGACGGTCTCCGCGGGCTGAGCGATCGGATCGTGCACCTGAACGGTGACGCCGGCGCGTCCGAGTTCGCGGGCAATATCGACGACCTTGGAATTGCGGATGTCCGGCACGTTCTCCTTGAACGTCAGCCCAAGGATCGTCACGGTCGGTTTGTCGGCGCCGCGCTGACGCAGCGCGCTCATGCATTCGCGCGCCACATGCGCGCCCATGCCGTCATTGATGCGGCGACCGGCGAGAATGATCTCAGGACGATAGCCGGCCTTCTCGGCGCGGAACGTCAGATAATACGGATCGACGCCGATGCAGTGGCCGCCGACCAGTCCGGGTTCGAACTTGATAAAATTCCATTTGGTGGCGGCGGCCGCCAGCACATCGCCGGTATCGATGCCGAGTTGGCGGAAGATCGCCGACAGTTCGTTCATGAAAGCGATGTTGAGATCCCGCTGCGTATTCTCGATCACCTTGGCGGCTTCCGCCACCTTGATCGACGGAGCGCGGTGAATGCCGGCGGTCACCACCGAACCGTAGACATCGGCAACGATCTCGAGCGTGCGCGCATCGAGCGCCGAGACCACCTTCATGATGGTTTCGAAGCGATGGTTCTTGTCGCCGGGATTGATACGCTCGGGCGAATAGCCGACGGAAAAATCCGGCCCCGCCTTCAGGCCGGAGGTCTTTTCCAGAACCGGAATGCATTCTTCCTCGACCGCACCGGGATAGACCGTCGACTCATAGACCACGATATCGCCGCGCTTGAGCACGGCACCGACCGAACGGGACGCCGCCAGCATGGCGCCAAGATCGGGACGGTTGGCATCGTCGATCGGCGTCGGCACCGTGACGATGTAGAAATCCGCATCGGCCAGCCGCGCCGGGTCGCTTTCATAACGGAGCGTCGGCTGCTTGAGATCGGCCGGCTCGACTTCGCGCGTATGATCGTGGCCCGACCGCAATTCGCCGATGCGCTTGGCGTTGATGTCGAAGCCGGTCACCGGCACGCCGGAGCGCGCAAACGCCACGGCAACCGGCAGGCCGACATAGCCAAGGCCGATCAACGCGATTTTTCGTCCGTGCGTCACGCTTCGATAGCCCCCGATTTCCAGGCTGTTTAGACGGCCAACCGGCCCTAATGCAACGGCCTTGCGGTCTTGCCAAGCAGTTGGCCATAAAGCGCGACGATCTCAGCGCCGATGCGACGCACCGAGAAGTCGGTTTCGGCCATGGCGCGGCTGGCGGCGCCGAAACGCTTGCGCATGTCAGCATCGCCGGCCAGACGCTCTATCGCATCAGCCAACGCGACGGCATCGTCGGCCGGCACCAGCAAAGCATTGACGCCGGGACGCGCAATCTCGCGGCAGCCCGGCACATCGGTGGCGACAATCGGCCGTCCGCAGGCGGCTGCTTCCAAAAGACTCTTCGGCAGGCCTTCGCGCCGCGACGGCAACACCGCGATATGCGCGATGCGCCAGACCTCGCGGATGTCATCGATG
>JANMSH010000140.1:0-4090 GCA_031389105.1 Hyphomicrobiales bacterium | reverse complement strand
AGGCATTTCACCGGGGACAGACGAAGCGCTTGCTGGTCGTTGGGGCGGAGATATCGCGGATCGGTCAAGCGCCCGCTCTGGTCGCAGGTCGCCCGATCATACAAAGCCACTACGAGGCTATCGCGGATAGAGGCGCCGGGCTCGCAATCGGTGAGCAGATTAAGCTCGGACGCGACATCTTCACAGTCGTCGGTTTAACTGAGAATCTGGTGGGATCAGGCGGCGATCCGGTGGTGTTCGTCACCTTGCGGGATGCGCAGCGCTTGCAATTCGCGGTCGAACCTGCGGCGGCGCGCCGCGATGCCGCGCGCACTCCCGGTGCGGTGGCATCGAACGACACCGTCAATGCCGTGCTCGTTCGCCTGTTGCCCGATGTCGATCCGAAGCAGTTTGTGCAGGCCGTCTCTCGATGGAAGCACTTGTCGGCGTTGACTCAAGAGGAGCAGGAGGCAGTTCTTTCACGGTCTGTTATCGAGCGCGCCCGACGGCAGATCGGGCTCTTTACCAGCCTCCTCCTCATCGTCTCGACTGTTATCATCGGTCTCATCATCTACACGATGACGCTCGACAAGAAGAAGGCAATCGCCACGCTCAAGCTCATTGGCGCTCCCGACAGCAGAATTGTCGGCTTGATCATCCAGCAGGCGTTGGCGATGGGAGTGATCAGCTTTTTCGTCGGTTTAGCCCTCATCCACAGCATTTACGGTTATTTCCCTCGTCGCCTCGTTCTCGAATTGCCCGATGCCACGACACTGTTTGGCTTGGTCTTACTGGTGTGCCTGCTTGCGAGTGCGCTGGGCGTGCGCGTTGCACTCAAGATCGATCCAGCAACGGCGCTCGCTGGATGATCGCCATGCAAACAACACCCGTTGTCGAGATAAGGAACATCAGCAAGCATTTCGGCGAAGGTTCGGCGCGGGTCGACGCGTTGCGGGATGTCACGCTCGACGTTTATCCAGGTACTGTGGTCGGGCTGCGCGGGCCGAGCGGATCAGGCAAGAGCACTCTGCTTAACGTCATCGGGTGCATTCTCGAACCCAATTCCGGGCAACTGACGCTTAATGGTGAGAGTGTCTATGACGGACGGTGGCTGCGTCAGGACCTACGACGCCTTCGGCTGGAGAAGATCGGATTCATCTTCCAGTCCCACAATCTACTGCCTTTCCTTAATGCTTGGGAAAATGTTGCGATCGCACATATCTTGGCCGGCGCCAGCACAGCAAAAGCAAAATCCCGTGCAGCGGAGCTTCTGACTTATCTTCAGGTTGAGCATCGCATGAATGCAATGCCTTCACAGCTCTCCGGCGGGGAGGCACAGCGCGTCGCCATCGCAAGGGCTCTTGCCAACGATCCACGCATTATCCTCGCCGACGAGCCAACCGCCGCACTCGATTCCCAACGCGCCGGGATCGTTATCGAGATGTTGCGCAAGGTGGCAGCCGAGCACCAAGCGGCGGTGATCGTCGTGACCCACGATCAAAAAATATATGACCGCTTTGATCGCATATTCTCTATGCGGGACGGGGCGCTGGAAGCCGAAGTCAGCAAGGCGGCGTGACTGTGGTGGCTATCGCACCAGCACGTTCTTGAACTGCCACGGATCGCGCTTGTCGATATCTTCGGCGAACAGTCCGGGACGCCCCGTGAGCGGCGTCCAGTCGGTGTAAGCGCCGATCACCGGACCGAGATAGGGCGTCTGCACTTCGAGGCAGCGGCGGAAATCCATCTCGTCGGCCTCGACGATGCCGGCCATCGGGTTCTCCAGCGCCCACACCATGCCTGCGAGCACCGCGGAGGTCACCTGCAGGCCGGTGGCGTTCTGGTTCGGCGCGATCTCGCGGGTTTCTTCGACCGAGAGCTGCGACCCGTACCAGTAGGCGTTCTTCTTGTGGCCGTAGAGCAGCACGCCGAGCTCATCGATGCCGTCAACGATCTCATGCTCATCCAGAATGTGGAGCACCGGCTGCTTGGTGCCGGCCTTGCCGAAAAACTCGTGCAGCGACAGCACCGCGTCGTCGCACGGGTGATAGGCGTAATGACAGGTCGGCCGGTACACGACCTTGCGGCCGTCGCGCAGCGTGAAGTAGTCGGAAATCGAGATCGACTCGTTGTGCGTGACCAGGAAGCCGTATTGTGCGGCCGCCGTCGGCGTCCACGAGCGCACGCGCGTATTGGCGCCGGGCTGGGTCAGATAGATTGCGGCCTGGCAGCCTTTTTTGTGCTTGCCGGCATTCTTCGGCATCCATTTCTCATGGGTGCCCCAGCCGAGTTCGGCCGGCTGCATGCCCTCGGACAGGAAGCCTTCGATCGACCAGGTGTTGACGAAGGTGTCGATGTTCTTCGGCTGCTTGGCGCGCTGGGTGTCGCGTTCGGCGATGTGGATGCCCTTGACGCCGACTTTCTTGGCGAGTTTGCCCCAGTCTTCGCGCGTCTTGGGCTCCTTGAACTTGAGGCCGAGGTCGCCGGCGACATTGAGCAGACCCTGCTTGACGAACCAGGACACCATGCCCGGATTGGCGCCGCAGCACGACACAGCGGTGTGGCTGCCCGGCTTGCGCTTTGCTTTGGCGGCCAGCGTCTTCTCGCGCAGCGCATAGTTCGAGCGCTCTTCGGGCCCAAGTTTGGAGTCGAAGTAGAAACCCACCCACGGCTCGTTGACGGTATCGATATAGAGCGCGCCGATCTCGTTGCAGAACTCCATGATATCGAGCGAGGAGGTGTCGACCGACAAATTGACGCAGAAGCCCTGGCCGCCGCCCTCGGTCAGCAGCGGCGTTAGCAGCTCGCGATAATTGGCTTTGGTGACGGCCTTGTGCAGGAACGTGAAACCGCGGTCGTCGACGAGTTTGCGGTCCTTGTCTTCGGGGTCGATCACCGTGACGCGGGACTTGTCGTAATCGAAATGGCGTTCGATTAAAGGCAGCGTGCCTTTGCCGATCGAGCCGAAGCCGATCATGACAATGGGGCCGGTGATGCGGGCGTGAACGGGCCAATCGGTCATTTTTTAAGCCTCCAACTGCAATATTGGGTGATATCCGCCACATGTGACGAACGGAAGGGTGGACGCCGCGATTCCCTCGCGGCGTCCACGATAAATTTCAGGCGATTATTACGCGGCTTGCGGACGACGGGAACGTGTCCCGCGCCGGCCTTGCGCCGCTTCTTGCGCCAGGGCGGCGAGGTCGGGCATCGGCACCAGCCGGCCTGCGGCCACGATCATGCCATGCGCCCCATCGAGCGCGCCGGCCGTCAGTTCGCGGCCGAGCAGACGGTGGCGTTCGAACGGCCCCGGCATCCACAATGCGCCGGTCTTCTCGCCGGAAAAGCCGAAGCGATTATAGTAGGGGGCGTCGCCAACGAGCACGATCGCGCCATAGCCGAGCCTGTGCGCGGTCTGTATCGCGCGGCGCACCATGGCGGCGCCGAGGCCCCGGCTGCGGCAATCTTCCGCCACCGCGACCGGGCCGAGCAGCAGCACCGATTGGCCCAAGGACTTTCCGCAGGCAACGTTCCACAGCCGCGCCGTGCCGATGACGCGCTTTCCCTCGGACGCGATGAAAGACAGGCCTTCGGCCGGCATGCGGTCTTCGCGCAGCCGCTCGGAGCTCTTGCGATAGCGGGTCTCGCCGAAAGCGTTATCGAGGAGCGCTTCGCGCGCGTCGATGTCGGCAAGGCGTTCGTGGCGAATCTGGATCATGGCGCAGTCCTTCCCCGCCCAAGGCGTGCGAAAGCACGCACCTGAGCGCCGTCAGTTCGAATAATGAGGAAAGGGGGAGGCGGAGTTAGCCGCCTCCCTTAGCTATCAGATGTGGTACGTCTTCAGCGGCGGGAAGCCGTTGAACGCCACTGCCGAGTACGTCGCCGTGTAGGCGCCCGTGCCTTCGATCAGCACCCGGTCCCCGATCTCCAGGCTGACCGGGAGCGGGTAGGGCTGCTTTTCGTACAGCACGTCTGCCGAGTCGCAGGTCGGTCCAGCCAGGACGCAAGGCGCCATGACGTCGCCGTCCCGCGGCGTGCGGATCGGGTAGCGGATCGACTCGTCCATCGTCTCGGCGAGACCGCCGAACTTGCCGATGTCGAGGTAGACCCA
>JANMSH010000134.1:0-4935 GCA_031389105.1 Hyphomicrobiales bacterium | reverse complement strand
AGCCGGCGCCGATTTCATCGCGCTCGGCGATTGGATCTGGGCCGATACGCAAACCGTCGCCACGAAAATCGCCGACGCCGCGCGTGAGCTGCAAGTGCCGGAGACCGCGGCATGACCGGCGCACGGTGCAGCGTCCTCGTTGCGTTGCTCGCTATGACGCTGGCCGTGCCAGCTTTGGCGCAGAATAAACCACCGCTGCCGCAACCGGCGCCGAATGCCGCGTCCGCTCCGGAGTCGGTCGATGTCGCCTTTTCCGCGTTTCAGCGCGGCGCTTATCTGACGGCGTTCGCCGAAGCCGCCAAGCGGGCGCAGGACAAAGACGCCAAGGCGATGACGCTGCTCGGCGAAATTTACGCGCAAGGGCTTGGCGTCGGCCGCGACGACATCAAGGCGGCGCAATGGTACAAGATGGCCGCCGCACAAGGCGACCGTAACGCCATGTTCGCGCTGGCGATGTTTCATTTCGAAGGCCGCGCGGGACAGCGCAGCCGCGAGGAAGGCGCGCGGCTGTTGGACGGCGCCGCCAAGCTCGGCCATGCCGTCGCCGCTTACGATCTTGGTCTTTTGTATTTGCAGGGCCAGCAATTCCCGCAGGACTTCGCGCGCGCCGCCGACCTGTTCCGCCAGGCCGCCGAGGCGGGTAATCCGGAAGCGCAATACGCGCTCGCCACCATGTACAAAGAAGGCCGCGGCGTGCCCAAGGACATGGCCATCGCAATGCGGCTCATGGGGCTGGCGTCGGTCGCCGGCAATCTGGATTCGATGGTCGAATACGCTATCGCGCAGTTCAACGGCGACGGCGTCGCCAAGGATGAGGCCGCGTCGGCCCGGCTGTTCTTGATCGCGGCGCGCCGCGGCAGCGCGATCGCGCAGAACCGCCTCGCGCGCATCCTGATGGCCGGCCGCGGCGCACCTGCCGACCCCACCGAAGCGATCAAATGGCACATGATCGCCAAGGCCGGCGGCGCCGGCGACATCGACCTCGACGTTTACGCCGGCAAGCAAAAGCCGGAGGTGCGCGAGGCCGCCGACAAGGCCGCCAAAAAGTGGTTGTCGACCGTGGTAGCGCTGCGGCCTTGACGCCAGCCGCCCGCGCGGGCAGACCCCACATTCATGCATCACTCCGCATTGCTCAACGTCATGATCGCCGCCGCGCGCAAAGCCGCGCGCGCTCTCAAGCGCGACTTCGGCGAACTTGAGAAGCTCCAGGTCTCGCTCAAGGGCCCGGCCAATTTCGTAACCGCCGCCGACAAGCGCGCCGAAGAAACGATCTATGCCGAACTGTCGAAGGCGCGGCCGGGATATTGCTTCCTCGGCGAGGAAGGCGGCAGCCGCGACGGCGCCGATAAATCTCATCGCTGGATCGTCGACCCGCTCGACGGCACCACCAATTTCCTGCACGGCATTCCGCAGTTCGCCATCTCGATCGCACTGGAGCGCGAAGGCGCCATCATCGCAGGCCTGATCTATAATCCGGCCATCGAGGAACTGTTCATCGCCGAAAAGGGCAAAGGCGCGTTCCTCAACGATCAGCGCATCCGTGTCTCCGGGCGCAAGCGCCTGTCGGAGTCGGTGATCGCCTGCGGGCTGCCGCATATCGGCCGCGGCGACTTCACGCTGGCCCGCAAGGAAACCGGCGCCATGCAGGAACAGGTCGCGGGCCTGCGCCGGTTCGGCGCCGCCGCGCTCGATCTGGCCTGGGTCGCGGCTGGGCGGCTCGACGGCTATTGGGAACGCGACATCAAACCGTGGGACATGGCGGCAGGCCTGATCCTGGTGCGCGAGGCCGGCGGCTTCGTCACCGACGTCACCGGCGGCGAAGACGTGTTCGCCACCGGGCATGTGGTCGCCGGCAACGACGCGATCCATAAAGAGCTGCTGCGGGTTCTCAAAGAGGCCGGCAAGGTCTGACCCTGCCCGCCCCCGACGACGGCGGCCACCGTAATTTCAACTCAATGTCCGGCTTAACCCGTGTTCCGGCACGGCTATTTTTTGTTGTCACCGGTCTGTGCCATATTGCGGGACACCGGTTCGCACCCGCGTTAACGTATTTCGCTCATCGAAGCTGGCATATTAAATCCCATGGCCTCAGAACTCGACCCTCTTAAATTATCGTCGCCCCGCATCTTCCTGTTCCGGATGTTGGTGTTCGTCGTGCTTGGCGGACTGCTGGCCTTCGTTCTCTACAAGCAGATCCAGGTCGCGTTCCTGGCCAATCCGGGTCTCAACGCACTGATCCTCGGCGTGCTGTTCCTCGGCATTATCTTGTCGTTCCGCCAGGTCATGCGGCTCTATCCGGAAATCGCCTGGGTCAACAATTTCCGCCTCGCCGATCCGGGCCTCGCCGTCGACCGCCCGCCGGTCCTGCTGGCGCCGATGGCGGCGATCCTCGGCAGCCGCGTCGGCCGCATGGCGATGTCGTCGCAACTGATGCGCGGTATTCTCGACTCGATCGCCACCCGCCTCGACGAGTCGCGCGATCTTGCGCGCTATATGACCGGCCTCTTGGTATTCCTCGGCCTGCTCGGCACCTTCTGGGGCCTGATCGAAACCGTGAGTTCGGTCGGCGCCGTCATTCAAGGCCTCAAGCCCGGCGGCGATGCCGGCAGCATGTTCGACACGCTGCGCGAGGGCCTCGCCGCGCCGCTCAGCGGCATGGGCATTTCGTTTTCGTCGTCGCTGTTTGGCCTCGCCGGTTCGCTGATCCTCGGCTTCCTCGATCTGCAATCGGGCCAGGCGCAGAACCGCTTCTATACCGAACTGGAAGACTGGCTATCGACCACCGTTTACGACCACGGCGCCGATGCGGGCGCGGCCGGCGTTGGCGTCACCGGCGAAGTGCGCTCGGCGATTGACCAGTTACGCCTGGCGGTCGACCAAGCCGGCTCCGGCAAGGCCGCCAACACCGCGATGGCCAATCTCGCCGAAGCGATCCAGGGCCTGGTGCATCACATGCGCACCGAGCAGCAGATGATCCGCGACTGGGTCGACGGCCAGGCCGACCAGCAGCGCGAGATCAAGCGCCTGCTGGAGATCATGGTGCGCGAAAAAGTTAATCGGTAGCGCATGACCCCGAAAAGTGGGCACCGGTTTTCGGACAAGAACATGCGCAAGGTAAAGTAAAATGGCGCTTGCACGATCGCGCCGCGGCGACGCGGGGATGAATTACTGGCCGGGCTTCGTCGACGCTTTGTCGACGCTGATCCTGAGCATCATTTTCATTCTGACCGTGTTCGTGGTGGTGCAGTTCTATCTGCAGCAGGAAGTCGCGGGCAAGGACACCGCGCTCAACCGCCTCAACTTGCAGATCGCGGAACTCACCGAATTGCTGTCGATGGAGAAGACCGGAAAATCCAACGCCGACGACCAGCTCGCGCAATTGCGCGCGTCACTCGCCATCGCCGAAAGCGACCGAGACAGATTGAGAGGCATCGCCGAGGGCGCCGGCGCCGGGCTGTCGGCGGCGCAGGGTCAGGCCAGTTCATTGGCCGGGCAACTCGAAGGCGAAAAGAAACTGTCCGCCCGCGCGCTGGCGCAAGTCGAGGTGCTCAACCAGCAGATCGCGGCGCTGCGCCGCCAGCTAGCGGCGATCGAGCAATCGCTGGCCGCCACTGAGCAAAAGGATAAAGAATCACAGGCCCGAATCGCCGACCTCGGTCAAAGGCTCAACCTGGCCCTTGCCGCGCGCGTGCAGGAATTGACGAAATACCGCTCGGACTTCTTCGGCCGCCTGCGCGAGATCCTCGGCAACCGTCCGGACATCCGCATCGTCGGCGACCGCTTCGTGCTGCAATCGGAAACGCTGTTCGACGTCGGCAAGGCCGAGCTGAAGCCGGAAGCACGCGCCGAGATCGACAAAATTGCCGCCGCGATCACCGAACTCAGCGATAAGATTCCCGCGGACATCGCCTGGGTGCTGCGCGTAGATGGTCATACCGACATCCGGCCGATTTCCGGCCCGGTGTTCAAGTCGAACTGGGACCTGTCGTCCGCGCGCGCCATCGCCGTCGTGCAATATCTCGCCAGCAAGAACATTTCGCCGCAGCGGCTGGTCGCGGCCGGCTTTGCCGAATTCCAGCCGCTGGATACCGAGAAGACCGACGACGCCTACCGGCGCAACCGCCGCATCGAGTTCAAGCTGACCGAGCGGTGAGCGCACAAACCTGCACCCTGCGCCCCTACACCACCGCCGACGAAGGCGCGGCGATTGAGTTGTGGCGTCGCACCTGGCAGCAGCATTATCCGCATCTCGATTTCAACGCGCGTCTCGTCTGGTGGCGCGAGCGCTGGCGCAACGACATGGTGCCGGCGCAGCGCATCGTGATGGCGGAGATTAACGGCGCGCTCGCCGGCTTCGTCACCGTCGATCCGAAAACGATGTATCTCGATCAGATTGTCGTCGCGCCCGAACATTGGGGAAGCGACATCGCGCTGACGTTGCTCAATGAGGCCAAGAGCATGTCGCCGCATGGTCTCGATCTGCTCGTCAACAAAGACAACGCCCGCGCCATCCGCTTCTACGAGAAGCACGGCTTTGTCTATGCGGGCGAGGACAAGAACCCGGTGTCGGGGATCGCTGTGAACAGGATGAGGTGGCGAAAAACGGTGTAATCAAAGAGCGTTTATCAGAGGTCTTGAATATCTCTCGAAAGTTACGTATATTATTCGTGTAGAGCGCTTGAGTGCGCCGACGAACTAAAGGCGGTCCAGCTGACGTGCCGTCCTTCCGTTAATTCGGGTGGGCCAAAGTCATGATGGACCGCCTAGCCTTTTGTGGGCTCGGAAGCTTCTTTCCCCTTAATATATATTAGCCTCCGAGATACTTTTGTTTATTAGATACGAACTTGAGATATAGCCCGAACACTCGGTATTTGAGATCCTTCCGTGTCCGCTTGGTAAGTTTGTGCGGATAGGATGGACGCTTGCTTGTCACAA
>JANMSH010000119.1:0-16679 GCA_031389105.1 Hyphomicrobiales bacterium | reverse complement strand
GGGGGGCCGATGCACACACTCTCGTCGGCAAAGCGCACATGCATGGCGTCGGCGTCGGCGGTGGAATGCACCGCGACGGTGAGAATGCCGAGCTCCTTGCAGGCCCGGATCACCCGCATGGCGATCTCGCCGCGATTGGCGATCAGGATTTTATCGAACATCTGGGCGACGACCGGCTGTGGTCACTCAACGATAACCAGCGGCTCGCCGAATTCGACCGGCTTGCCGTCCTCGAACAAAATCTGTTTCACGACACCGGCGCGCGGCGCCGGTATCTGGTTCATGGTCTTCATCGCTTCGATGATCAGCAGGGTGTCGCCGACTTTTACGTGCGTGCCGATATCGATGAACGGCTTGGTGCCCGGTTCGGCGCTGCCATAGGCGGTGCCGACCATCGGCGAAACCACGACGCCCGGATGCTTGGCCGGATCGAGCGGGGCGGACACCGATTCGCCAACCAGCTGCGGCGCGTGGGCAACTGCGCGAGGCACGCCGGCAGGTGCTGCTGCGGCAATAGCGCCACGCGCGACGCGCACGCGGCGGCCATCCTCTTCGATCTCGATTTCGGTTAGTCCGGTCTCATCCAGAAGCTCGGTCAGCTCGAGGATCAACGCACGGTCAACCTTTGGCGAACTCGTCGGCGGCGTTTTGGTCGGTTTTGCCATCAGTCGATTTCCGAATGTTCTGCGCTTAACGTTTTTCGGTGGCCCCGATAATGCTGGCAAGGCCGACGATCGCGAGCCGGTAGCTGTCGGTGCCGAAGCCGGCGACGATGCCCTTTGCCGCTTTCGACATATAGGAATTGTGCCGGAAGCTTTCCCGGGCGTGGATATTCGTCATATGCACTTCAATTACGGGCAATTTGACGGCAAAAAGCGCGTCCATGATCGAAACCGAGGTGGTCGTGAAGCCGGCCGCGTTGATGGCGATGCCGTCCGCTTTCTTGGCGAAGGCCTCGTGGATCGAATCGACCACGTCGCCTTCATGGTTGGACTGGCGGAATTCGATGTCGATGCCGTAGCGCGCCGCGGTGTCGCGGCATAGCTTCTCAACGTCGGCGAGCGTCGCGGTGCCGTATTTTTCCGGCTCGCGCGTGCCGAGCATGTTCATATTAGAACCGTTGAGGACGTAAATCGTCTTGGCCATGGCGTTTCCGGCAGGGGCTTTCAGGTTCCGCGCTTTATAGGTGCCTGGGACGCCAAGGGGAAGCCCAGCCCTGTTAATGGCTTAAGGCTTGGTTGGCGCAGCGACCCGGCCGGCGGATAGGGTCTCAGTGGCGACCCAATCGATGACGTCAGTGGTCGCCGTTAACCTTTTGCGGCCGCCAGCCTTGGCCTTCTTGTAGATGTCGATCTGGCGGTCGGCGCTGCTGCCGTCCTTGATGATGGTGTTCAGGTGCTTGATGTCGGCGCCGCAACCCAGCGCATCGACGTCCTCGGCGATGAAATCGAGCACCTGGTTGAGCCACTCCTTGGTAGTCAGCGGCGAGCGGGAGAACGGATCGACGAAGGTCGCGCCCACGCCGTAGCGCTGCGCGTGCCACTTGTTCTCCTGCGTGATGGCGCGGCCGACGCGGTCGAAGCCGGAATTGAGATCGCGGTCCCGATCGAGCGCGCGCACCAGGCAGCGGAACAGCGCCGCGATCGCCACGGCGTCGTCGAGCCGCGTGCAACTGTCGGCGACGCGAAGTTCTATTGTTGGGTTACCCAATGAGGGCCGCACCGCCCACCAGATGTAACTCGCGTCCGGAATGATCTTGGCCCAGACCAGCGCTTCGACGAATTCGTCGTAGTCCTGCTTGGTGCGGAAGAGTTCGGGCAATCCGGTGCGGGGCAATTCGTCGTAAGCCGCGAGCCGGTAGCCGCATAGGCCCGTGAGGTTGCCCTGCCAAAATGGCGACGAGGTCGACAGCGCCTGCAACAAAGGCAGGTAGGCGGTGAGCCGCATGATCAGATTGATGCGGCTATCGAGATCGGGCACCTGCACATGCACATGCATGCCGCACAGCATATTGCGGTAGCCGATCATCTGCAGGTCTTCGAGGATGGCGTCGTAGCGATCCTTCTCGGTGACGAGCTGTTCGGGCCAATAGGCCAGCGGGAAGGTGCCCATGGCGGCGATGCCGAGCCGGCGCTCGCGCGCCGCGGCGCCGAGAGTCTGGCGATAATGCAATAGATGCGCGCGGGCTTCGTCCATACTGGCGCAAGGCGGCGTCGCCACCTCGATCTGCGACTGCAACATTTCCGTCATGACGCGGTCGCCGAGCGCCTTCTGGGCGGCGCCCAGAAATTTCTTGTCGACGCGGCGCGCGGCCCGGCGCGTTTTAGCGTCGAACACGAAATATTCTTCTTCCATGCCGACCGTATACATGCGCGCAACAACCCGTTCGGGGCCTGCCGGTTCCAGCACAATCGGCCACTGGGGGATAAAGTGGCAGGCGAATCAAAACATTAATGATTTATCTCAGGCTTTGCTATGAAATGCGGCAATGCCGCTTCGGTCCGACCATTTCGCCGCAAAAATTATTTTCGCTTTCCTGTTTTGCGTCGCACTCGGGCCGGTGCTGCTGACGCCGATACCGGCGATGGTCGATTACCCCAATCACCTGGCGCGTATGTACATTCTCGCCGCGCAAGGCACGCCGGCCGCAAATCCGTTTTACCTCACGGCGTGGGCGCTCTATCCAAACCTGGCGATGGATTTGGCGATCCCGCAAATCGCGCGATTGATTGGCGTCGAAAACGCAACGCGGCTGTTTCTGCTGCTCAGCCAACTATTGATCGTCGGCGGCGCGATGACGCTCGAGCGTGTGGTGAAAGGGCGCATTCAGTTTGCGGGCTTCGTGGCCGTAATGTTTCTCTATTGCCTGCCGTTCACCTGGGGCTTTCTGAATTTCGAATTCGGTCTTGGCTTGGCGCTGTTCGGAATCGCAGCGGCGCTGTTGCTACAGAATCATGCTTGGCCGGGCCGTCTTGCCAGCAACACGGCATTTGTTGCGGCGCTGTTCATGGCGCATTTCTTCGCGCTGGGAATCTACGGTGCGACGATTGTAATCTATGAGCTTTGGCGGGGCTGTCATCGCAACGCGCCGTATCGCGACACCGCGTTGCGGCTCAGTTTGCTGGCGTTGCCGGCGCTAGCCGTGCTCATGCTGATGGCGACGACCGCAGGCGCGATCGGGGCTGAGGGCACCGCGTGGTTTTTCGAATTCAAGCCGCTTTGGCTGTTTCGCATCATGAACGGCTACAGCTTGACGGTGTCGGCGGCGAGTGTCGTCGTGCTCTTGGGGTTTGTTTACGTCGCCGCCAAGCGCGGCGTGCTAACCTTCGCGCCCGGCGGGCTGTGGCTCGCGGTCGGGTTCGGCATTCTCTATCTGACGATGCCGTCGCGGTTGTTCGGCACGTCGTTCGTCGACTTCCGCGTCATCGCTGCCGCGGCTTTCATTCTGCCAGCGTTTTGCACGCTGTCGCTACCGAGCCGGCAATGGACGCGCGCGGCGTTGGGCGTCGCGACTGGCGTTACGCTCGCCAATCTCGCGGTGGTCTATGTGGTGTGGCTGTCGTACCGCGCCGACTATGCGGCGCTGATCGCTTCGTTCGGCAAGCTCGACCGCGGCGCGCTGGTGCTCGCAGGGACGACCGGCGCCGGCGACGATCCGCCATTCCACGATCTCACCGAGTATCCGTTTTATTATGCGCCGACGCTGGCTGTGCACTACGCCAAGGCTTTCGTGCCGAATCTATTTACCGCCGCCGGCAAGCAGCCGGTGATCGCGCGTCCCGATATGCAGCGTCTCGATATTCCGCACGGCGGGCCGGTGCCGGTGCCGATCCTGGCGGCGATTGCCGCCGGTAAGACCGCCGACATCGTGCCGATGTATCTGCGCGCGTGGCACCGCGACTTCGATTTTCTGTATGTGCTGGGAGCGCCGGGCCCTAATCCGCTGCCGGCCTTGCTGGAGGAGCGGGACCGCTCCTCCCGGTTCGTACTTTATAAAATCCGCCGCAGCGCGAATTAACAGGTCGCCAATTAACAGGTCGCCAATTAACAGGTCGCCTTGCCGCAGCGATTGGTGTTGATCTTTTCCTGCAGCGCGGGAAGGCCGACGGCGCCGATCACCACGTCGGAACCGATCACGTAAGCCGGCGTGCCGTTCATGCCGAGCGCCTCGGCGAGCTTGAAGCTTTCATCCAGCGTGGCTTTGATCTCAGGGCTGGCGAGATCTTTTTCGAGCTGCGCCATGTTGAGCCCGGCGTCTTTGGCGGCGGCCATCGCGTGGGACTTGTCGGCCTGACCGCGGCCGCCCATCAGCTTTTGATGAAATTCGAGATATTTCTTGCCGGTCTTGTCCTGCATGCGCACCGCGACCCCGACCTGCGCGGCTTCGAGCGAGGCCGGTCCCAGCACAGGAAATTCCTTCAGCACCACCTTGAGT
Source organism: Hyphomicrobiales bacterium (assembly GCA_031389105.1). GTDB lineage: Bacteria > Pseudomonadota > Alphaproteobacteria > Rhizobiales > Xanthobacteraceae > Pseudolabrys. The sequence continues at coordinate 12,244 of JANMSH010000119.1, read as the reverse complement.
TTGGGATCGGCTTTCATCAGCGCGAGCATGTCCAGCATGGCGCGCTTGCAGTAGCCGCAGTTGTAATCGAAGAATTCGACGAAGGTGACGTCACCGTCCGGATTGCCCAGAGTGACCTGGCGCGGCGACGAGAAAATCGCCTTGGCGTTGTCCTTGACGGCGGTCTTGTGCTTTTCGGATTCCGCCGCGGTCTGGCGTTTCTCGAATTCGGCCATGGCTTCCTGCAACACTTCCGGATTCGCGATCAGATACTCGCGAAGGATGCTTTGAATTTCCGTTTTCTGCGTCGCGGAGAACTCGGCGGCCCGCACGGTCTGCGGCACAGCGGTGGCCAGCAGCACGGCCGAGAAGGCGGCAGCGATGAGGCGCGGGCTCGTTGTCATGGGTGTAATCCTTGTGGTGTTCGGTTGTTCGGTTGTTCAGTTGTTTCTGGCGTTGGCGGGTTTGACGTTGACGATATCGTCGGCGCGCACCCAGGCGGGAGAGCCGATCGGCAGCCTTGTCTTGGCGCGGGTCGCAAGTTGGCGCGCGGTCGGCAGATCGCCACGCGTGAAGGCGGCCTGCGCGGATGCGAGATCGGCATTGGCGAGATCGCCTTTGCGGCCATAGGCCATCGCGAGTTGCGAATAGGCTTCCGGCGCTTCGGGTTCGCGAATAAGCGCGTTGCGCAATAGCTCGACTGCTTCCTCGGCGAATTTCGGACTGTTGGTGCCGATCAGCGCTTGGGCCAGCATGATCTGAATGAGCGGAGCGTTGCCCGCGAGTTGCAACCCGCGGCGTAAGGGTGCGACCGCGTCGGCGGCACGGCCGCCTTCGAGCAAGGCCTGGCCTTTGAGTTCATGAAAATACGGATTGTTCGGCTGCGTCTGGATCAGCGCGTCGATCTGCGTGATCGCCAGTCGCAAATCCGAATTGCGGTAGGTCGAAATGGCCTGGGCATAGCGCGCCGGCAGGCTCTGGTCGGCGGCCGGAAAGCGGCGGGCTATGGTGTCGGGCTTTTCCAGGAAGCCGGACAGCTTGGCGCGCATCATGTCGTGGCGCAGTTGCAGGTCGGCAGGATCCTTGCGGTCCCAATAGGGGCTTGCCTTGCCGAGCGTTTCAAGCGCGGCGACGCGGTCGGCGGGAAGAGGATGGCTCTGCATGTAAGGATCGATGTAGCGCGTATTGAACAACGATTCGTTGCTCAGGCGCTTGAACAGCTCGACCATCCCGCGCGGCGACGGGCCGGTGGCGTTGAGAAACTTCACGCCGGCGTGATCGGCCTGGTCTTCCTGGGTACGCACGTAAGCCAGCAGCGACCGCATGATCGCCGATTGCGGCGCCATGATTGCGGCCGCGCCGGCATTCGACCCCGAGCGCGCGCCGGCGACCATGGCGCCGACGCCGAGCAGCATGGCGACGATCGAGGCGGTCTGCGCGGTGGCGAGTTGCTCGCGCAGGCGAGACAGATGCCCGCCGGCGAGATGGCCGGTTTCGTGCGCGAACACACCGATGACTTCATTCGGCGTCTTGGCGTCGAACAGCGCGCCGGAGTTCACGAAGATGTGGCGGCCGTCCATGACGAAGGCGTTGAAGGCGCGGTCGTTGAGCACCACCACGCGCACATTCTGTTTGGCGAGGCCGGCCGCCTTGAGGATCGGCTGGGCATAATCGCGCATCAACTGCTCGATTTCGGTGTCGCGGATGATCGGCATGCCGCGCAGCGCGGTCTCCTGCGCTTGGGCCGGGGATACAATGCCCGCAGTTGCGACCGCGAACGCCGTCACCAGCGCGAGCGCCCGGGCTGCTGGCGCCCTGCGCCGCGTCCTGATAGGTGTGCCGTCTTCGATCATGCCGGTATCAGCCAAGGAAACGCGTTAAGTCCAAGTTGCGCCAACCTATTTAGCGCGATTGGAGCGGTCAACGCGACCTGCGATCACGAACGAGTCATGACATGCGCTTGTGCGCGAAGTACGCCCAAACAAGCAGTTTGAATACGGCAACAGCGGGGCGGGGCGCTCCGGACGGTCTCAAAACCCATGCTTGATGCGGCAAAACACCTGTTGATGCCCTCCAAACGCAGCGATGTGCCGCCGTTTATCGTCATGGACGTGATGGCGCAGGCGGCCGCGATCGAAGCCAAAGGCGGCCGCGTCATCCATATGGAGGTCGGCCAGCCGTTCCATCCGGCGCCGGAGGCGGCCCGCGCCGCGGCACAGGCTGCGCTGATCCACGGCCGCATCGGCTACACCGAAGCGCTCGGCATTGCGTCGCTGCGGGCAAGGATCGCGGGGCATTACAAAGACACCTACGGCCTCGCGCTCGATCCGGCCCGGGTGGTGGTGACCACCGGCTCGTCGGGCGGCTTCATCCTGGCGTTCCTGGCGCTGTTCGAGGCGGGCGACCGCGTGGCCTTGGCCAATCCCGGCTATCCGCCATACCGGCACATCCTCTCCGCGCTCGGCTGTGAGCCCGTGCTGATCGAGACATCGGCCGAGACACGCTGGGCACTGACCGGAAAGGCGCTGATCGCCGCGCATCGCGAGAAGCCGATCAAGGGTCTGTTGATCGCGAGCCCGGCCAACCCGACCGGCACCATGATGGATGCCGATCATCTGTCGCAGCTTATTGCCGTGGCTGAGGCCGAAGGCATTCGCGTGATCTCCGACGAGATCTATCATGGCCTCGACTATGCGTTCGCCGCCGAGACCGCGGCCAATATTTCCGGGCGCGCCCTGGTGATCAATTCATTTTCGAAATATTTCTGCATGACCGGCTGGCGCGTCGGCTGGATGGTGGTGCCACCGAGCATGCTGCGGGCCGTCGAACGGCTTCAGCAGAATCTGGCGATCTCGGTGCCGACGCTGGCGCAGATAGCGGCGGAGGCAGCGTTCGACGGGCGCACCGAAATGGAAGCGGTCAAGCACGGCTATGAGCAGAACCGCCGCATCCTCACCGAAGGCCTGCCGAAAATCGGGCTCGATAAATTCCTGCCGGTTGACGGCGCGTTTTACCTCTATGCCGACATTTCCCGCTTCTCAGATAACAGTCTCGCCTTCGCCAAGCGGATGCTGAACGAAGCGGGTGTCGCGGCTACGCCCGGCATCGATTTCGATCCGGTCAACGGCCACAACTTCCTGCGATTCTGTTACGCAGGCTCTGCCGCCGAAATGCATGAGGCTGTGGAGCGGATAGGGGCGTGGCTGAAGAAAGCCTAAAACTCCACATCCAGCTCAACGACTTCGTCCGGCTCGGCGTGGGCGGCTTCGGTCCATTCCTTCATCGCCGGCAGTGCCATGATCGCCTTGCAATAGGCGGCGCAGTCGGAATCCAGTTTCACATCGTAAGTGAGGAAGCGCGTCACCACCGGCGCGAACATGGCGTCGGCCATTCCGGGCGTTTCGCCGAACAGGAACGGTCCCTTGGCCTTGGAGAGACATTCGCGCCAAATGCTCAGGATGCGGTCGATGTCGGCTTGCGCGCCGGCCCAGACCTTGAAGCTGGGATGATGCGCCTTGAGATTCATCGGCAGTGCCGAGCGCATGTTGGTGAAGCCGGAATGCATCTCGCCGGAAATCGAGCGGCAATGCGCGCGGGCGGCAAGTGCTTTGGGCAGCAGGCCGGCCTCCGGCAAAATCTCGTGGAGATACTCGGCGATCGCCAAAGTGTCCCAGACCTTGACGCCGTTATGAGTCAGGCACGGCACCAGGAAGGAGGGCGACAGCAGCAGCAGTTCGGCGCGGGTCGAGGGGTCGTCGCTGGCGACGGCTTGCTCCTCGAAATCCAGCCCGGCCATTTTGCACAGCAACCAGCCGCGCAAAGACCATGAGCCGTAATTTTTGCTGGCGATCGTGAGCGCAGCTTTGCTCGAGGCAGGCTTAGCCATGGGGTTTACTTGTCCCTTAGTCATCAAAGCCCGGCCCGGACAGCTTAGACGAAAGTTGAGGCTAATCAATACCTTCCCGTGGTGCAAAAACACCGGCGGGCAGGTTTGTCCCCAAGCCGCTGCGGCAGGCGCGGCTAGCCCATATTTTTATCTCGCAGTGCAACATGAAATGATCTAGCTTTCGTCAGCGGTCCGCCGGGACCGCCGGGGACCGGATGCTTTATCAAGCGTATCAGGCGCATTCCGACATCATGGTGCCCGTCCGGGCTTTTGCCGGGGACGCGCTGAAGTCTATCGGCGCCAAGCTCAACGGCGCGGCGCGGCCGTCGGCGCTGAGCAATCTGACGGCGGCCTATGAGCTGATCGCCCGCGCCGGGCTGACGCATACGCGCCCGCCTTACGGCATCGACAGCGTCATGGTCGGCAACCGCGAGGTGGCGGTGACCGAAGAAGACTTCGACGTGACGCCCTTTGCGACGCTCCGCCATTTCAAGAAGGACGTCGACCAGGCGCAGCCGCGCGTGCTGCTGATCGCGCCGCTGTCCGGCCATTTCGCCACGCTGCTCCGCGCCACCGTGAAAACCATGCTCGCGGAGCATGACGTTTACATTACAGATTGGCACAATGCCCGCGACGTTCCGCTCAGCGATGGCCCGTTCAGCTTCAACGACTACACCGCGCACCTGATCCGCTTCCTGGAGAAGATCGGACCGGGCGCGCATATGGTCGCGGTGTGCCAGCCTTGCGTGAGCGCGCTGGTGGCGGCGAGCGTGATGGCGCAGCGCGACAATCCCGCCCAGCCGCGTTCGATGACGCTGATGGCCGGGCCGATCGATACCCGCGTCAATCCGACCAAGGTCAATGCGCTTGCCAAAGGCAAGCCGATGGACTGGTTCGAGAAGAAGTTGATCGCCACCGTGCCGGCGCGTTACGGCGGCGGCGGCCGCAGGGTCTATCCCGGTTTCGTGCAGCTCGCCGCCTTCATGAGCATGAACATGGAGCGCCACGTGAAGGCGCACCGCGAGCTCTACGAGAACCTCGCCAACGGCCAGTTGGAAAAAGCCGCGACCACCAAGGCGTTTTACGACGAATATTTCGCCGTGCTCGATCTGGCGTCGGAATTCTATCTTGAGACGGTCAAGCTCGTCTTCCAGGACCACGCGCTGCCGCTCGGCCAGCTCACCTATGAAAACGACAAGGTCGATCCGGCGGCGATCAAGCGCACGATGCTGTTCACGGTCGAAGGCGAGAAGGACGACATCTGCGCCGTCGGTCAGACGCTGGCAGCGCACGACCTGTGCACGTCGCTGCGGCCCTACCGCAAGCGCCACCACATGCAGGCTGGCGTCGGGCATTACGGCGTGTTTTCGGGCCGCACCTGGCAGAACCAGATTTATCCGATGGTGAAGAACGTCATTTTGCAGAGCGATTGAGCCTGCGGCACGTGGTTACAGCGTGTAGGCCGTGCGCAACCCGCCCCATTTTTTGCCGAACACCCGGATCGGGGCGCCGATTTCCCACATCATGACGATGCGGTCGCCCATGTCTCGCGGGTAGTTCTGAATAAGATAGGGCCGCACAACGCGCCCGGCCGAGAGGCCGGCGCGGTCGTCGAAGATACGCCGGTTGCGGCTATTGGCGGTATTCCAGAGCACCTCGCCGGAACGTTGCGGCTTGGAATAGATTTTATTGTGGACCGGAAGATAGCCGTTCCGGTCGACGGCGGCGCAGAAGACCATCCGCTTGTCACTCGCCAGCAGAGGCTCCTGTACGGCCGGCAATATGCGCTCGACGACATCGAGGAAGCGCGTGCTGTACTGGATCGGATTGGTATCCGGAATAGGGACGTAGTTATTGTCGAATAGCTCGTCTTGCGTGATCTCACCCAGGGTGACGGCTTGTTCGAACAGATTCGAAATTTTGTTCGCCGCGGCGATGGCCCGATCGATGAATTCGGTATTGTCGGACCGGATGGCCGCGAGTTTCTGCCCCAGTGTCGCTCTCGGCTCGTCGCCAAGCTCTTCGAATTGCAGATGCAGCCCAAGCGGCGACTGATTGACCAGCCGAAGCCGGCAACGGCCGATCGTCGCAATCTGCGCGGACATCGTGCTGCCGACGCGCAGGGCGTGCGGTTCATTGAGGCGGACCAATAGCCCCCCCTCCGAAATATCGGCGGTGTGGCCGCGCAGCGTGCTTGTGCCCGCATTGAGTTCGACCGCGAGTTCGCAGGGCAGGCGTTCGTGGACGCGGCGGTCGCCGATGTCGGTTAAGCGCAGGAAGATGACGCAGCGCGTCTTGAGACGTTCGGCAAGCCGCGCGACGTCCTGGCCGGAATGATCGACCTGTTCGCCATGCGCCCGCGCGCCTATGGCGGCCTGCATGATTTCGGTGGCGCCGTTGGCGACCGCGCCGATGAAATGCGAATTGTCCCTGGCATTGAGCGACAGACCGTCGGTTGTTTTGACCTGGTTCTCGATGGCGCCGGCGATGTTGGAGAATACCGGACGGACGGCATTGGTCGCTTCCGAGATGCGATGGACGGCATCGATCGATACGGCTGCGTCATTTTGCAGCATGTCGATCTTGCGCCTGATTTCCTCGGTGGCTTTTTGTGTCTGCACCGAAAGCGCCTTCACTTCGGCGGCAACAACGGCAAAACCGCGGCCGGCGGGGCCAGCGCGCGCCGCCTCGATCGTGGCATTGAGCGCCAGCAGATTGGTCTGCCGGGCGATGTTGGCGATAAGGTTCACGACTTTGCCGATTTCGGCCGAAGACGATTTCAGTCCATCGACACTGCTGTTGGCGGCCAGCGCTGCTTCACTGGCATCGTCGGTGAGCGAGCCGGCGACCCGAACCTGCTTGTCGATTTCACCGGAGGCGCGCGCCAGTTCGACGGTCGCACTCGCGACTTCTTCCGCGTCGCGCTTGGCGTCATGTGAAATAGTGGCGAGCGTTTCCGTGCGAGCTCGGATCGCCACGAGCGCTTCGGCCGAGGCGCTGGCACCGCCGCGCACGGCTGTCGCCGCACCCACGACGTCGCGAATCATCGCGCTGAGATCAAGTTCGAGGAGATCGATGGTTTCGCGAATCGAGGCCGCGTTGTTCACGGGCGCGGGTGGCGCGTTCGCGGCGGGTGCGCTCGGCGCCAACGGCGCTTGCGGTTCGTCCCCGAATTTTTTGTATAGCCCCATCATAGTGGGCAGTAGGTCACGGCATGGTTAAATCAAACTTAATCCAATTGAGCTTGTGGCACCGGGTTACCGGCAACCCGCCCTCCTGCTGTGCTTGACCCACGTTCAGGTGAAGAGTTTTCGTGGCATCAAGCCGACTGCCGATCCTGAGCGCCGCAAAAACGGGCTTGGGCAGACGCTGGCCGCGCACGACCTGTGCACGTCGCTGCGGCCCTACCGCAAGCGCCACCACATGCAGGCTGGCGTCGGGCACTACGGCGTGTTTTCTGGCCGCACCTGGCAGAACCAGATTTATCCGATGGTGAAGAACGTCATTTTGCAGAGCGATTGATTTTACCTCCCGTTTTAACGGGCCTTTGCCCATCCAGTTTACGCTTCCCCCTTACAGAGATTGCGGCCTATCATTCCCGCAAGTGGCGCGCATGACGCCATAAGGGGAGACGTCATGAGGAAAATCGTCGTCGCGACGATGCTGGCCTTGCTGGCCGGTATCGCGACCGTTCAAGCGCAGATCTATCCGTCGCGGCAGATCACGCTGGTGGTGCCGTTCCCGCCGGGCGGCTCGACCGACGTCGCCGCGCGCATCATGGCCGAACGCATGCGCGTGCCGCTCGGGCAGACGGTCGTCATCGAAAACATCGGCGGCGCCGGCGGCAGTATCGCGGTCGGGCGCGTCGCGCGCGCGGCGCCGGATGGATATACCTTCGATATCGGGCAATGGGACACCGATGTCGGCAGCATCATCTACAAGCTCGACTATGATCTGCAGAAGGATTTCGAGCCGATCGGCCTGGTCTCGAACAATCCGCAGTTGATGGTGGCTAAGAAAGACCTGCCGGCGAATAATCTGAAAGAGCTGGTCGCCTGGATGAAGGCGAACCCCGGCAAAATCAACTTCGTCAACCAGAATGCGGCGGCCAATGTCAGCGGTGTGCTGTTTGAAAATCTCACCGGGCAAAAGGTTCAGTTCATTCCGTATCGCGGCGCCGGGCCGGCGATGACCGATCTTGTGGCGGGCACGGTCGACCTCCTGGTGGTGCAGGGTGCGGTGGCATTGCCGCAGATCCGCGCCGGCAAGATCAAGGCGATCGCTAATCTGTCGCCGCAGCGTTCGGCATCGATGCCCGACATTCCGACATCGGACGAGACCGGAGTACCGGGACTTTATATGTCGGGCTGGTTCGGCTTCTGGGCGCCGAAAGGCACGCCGAAGGACGTCATCGCCAAGCTCAACGGCGCGATGGTCGAAGCGCTCGCCGATCCCAACGTCAAGGCGCGCTTCAGCGAACTTGGGCTCGACGTGGCGCCGCGCGACCTGCAGACGCCGGAGGGACTGGCGAAATTCCAACAGGCCGAGATCGACAAGTGGTGGCCGATCATCAAAGGCGCGAACATCGGCGCTCAGGCGCAATAACTAGACCAAAGCAAAACCCGCCGGTGTTTCCACCGGCGGGTTTTTCTTGTTAAAAGTGTCAGGTCGCGCCGAGCAACATCAGGATGATGATCAGGCCGATCGGCAGACCCAGCAGATAAAGAATGATTGGCATGAGTGTGTCTCCTGTTTTCTAATCGGTTATTCGGCCGGGACGGAGCGGGTGCGGCCGTCCTCGAGGTACCATTCGCGGTTACGCAGGCTGCCGCCTTCGATTGCGGCAAACGCCGCCGCTAGCGCACCGGCCAGCATCGACGCCGCCAGCCACAGACCGAACATCGCGGTCGCCTTGCGGGCCTTGTCGGCTGCCTGCTTGGCCTGCGTGATCACCTGATTCACGCGCGCCTCGGCGTCGGCCTGGGAAATGCCGTTGCGAGCGGCCACCACGCCGGTGAGATACTTCTTGTCGGCATCCGAGACCGAACCGCCCCGGGCCATGCTCGGCACGATGATGCGGGTGATCTCGGCGCGGTTGCCGACATTCTGTCGCTGCGGTACGGAGATCTGGCCGCCCTGCAATGGCGCCGCAGTCTGTTCGCCTGCGGTCGGGGAGGTGGCCTGCGCGGCCGAGTTGGCGGGGGTCGCACTCGCGGAGCCTTGCGACGGGTGTGTGCGCATCAAGGAGTCGACATAAATATCGGACGGCGAGCTTTGCGCCGCAGCGGCTGTCGCGGCCGGGGTAGCAATCGAAGCGGCACCGCCGGCGATTTGCGAGGTGACGCCGCCCAGAACGCCGGCGGTGATGATGGTCGCCAACGCCCAGACCAGGAAGCCGTGGGCCGAGTCGCGGAAATAGCGTTCGTGCTCGTTTACGGTCCGCCATTGAGTGCGCAGACGGCCGGCGAGGTAGCCGCCGATGGTCGACGACAGCATCGCAACCACGAACAGGTAAATGCCGGCGGCGACCGTGAAGGTCGTGGCCGAGACACCTTGGCCGCTCCACGGCGAGACAACGGTAAAGCCGACGCCGATGCCGAACGCGATCAGGATCATTGTGACCGCGATGGCGCCCGTGGCGCCCGCGAAAATTGCTTTCCAGCTCACCGCCGAATGGGCGTCTTCATAGATTTGATTCCCGGTATCCGTGATCATCGTAAGCCTCCCAATCCAAGCGGAATCATTCACGCTTGGCTGCGGCTTAACCGGCGCGCCGGGCAATGGTTCCGGGTATGTGTCGGATCTGCCGCTTTTGTTCGCACCTTTGTGGTCGCGTGGAACAAAAACGCGGCTATGCGGTTATTGCGGCATCATCAAATGGAGGCTGCTATGGGATTTGGACGAGGCGCTCTTTTGTGGATGTTGGGCATTCCGCTGCCGATCATTCTGCTCCTGGCGCTCTTTATGCGCTAGCGGACACGCATCAGGCGGATACGCAGCACCTTAAATAAACAGGCCGCCGACCCTGCATGGGTTTGGCGGCCTATTTTTATGTCAGGTCTCGTTACGCCGGCTTCGCGGCGTAACGCTCAGCCCTTCTTCTCGGCGGGCTTTGCCATCGGGCCGCGCTTGTCGTCGCGGTTCGACATGCACTTAGCCATGAAGGCGGTGCGCTTGGCGCCGGTGAGCTTGGCGTCGTCGGCGCCGAATTTGCAGGTTTCCATCTTCTGCTCTTTGGTCGCCGCCGATGCCGGCGTTGCGAGCAGGAGGAGGGGCAGCAGGCTTACGGCGGCCAGGGACTTCAGCATCGGCATGGCTCCTTCGAGATAGAATCGTTGGTACGTTATACCTTGCGCATGATCTTGTCCGAAAACCGGTTCCCACTTTTCGGGATCATGCGCGCTACCTCAAAGCCGCGGCGATGTTGCCGCCGTCGACGGTGGTGATATCGGCGGTGGTTTTCAGCGCAACAGCCTGCGCCAGGAAGGCTTGCGCCACGTCCTGCGCCGTGACCTCGCGCGCCAGCAGGTTCCCGGTCATGTAATCCTGCTCGGACACGCCGCGCGCTTTTGACCGTTCCTTGATGAAGTCGCCGGTCAGCAATCCGGAGCGGATGCGGTCAGCGTTGACGCCATTGGCCCTGATGCCGTCGGCACCGTGGTCGAGCGCGTATTGGCGGACCAGCAAAAGCAAAGCCGCCTTCGGCAGCCCATAGGGACCGAAATCGGCACCCGGGTTCACCGCCTGCTTAGACACATTGAACAGCAGGCAGCCGCCGGTGCCTTGCGCGCGCATCACCTTGACCGCGGTCTGCGCAACCTTCTGATGCGCGAAGAAATTCAGCTCGAAGCTTTCGCGCAAGATCGCTTCGTCGACGTCGCCGATCTTGCCCTGCCACGCGGCACCGGCATTCGACACCACGATGTCGACGCCGCCGAACGTGGCGACGACCTGATCGAACGCGGCGCGTACAGAGGCTATGTCGGTGACGTCGCAGACGATTGCGAGAGCGCGGCCCCCGATGGCTGTGGCTTGCTCGCCTGCCGCGTTGGCGTCGCGGTCGAGCAAGGCGACTTCCGCGCCCGCCGATGCAAACAATTTTGCCGTCGCCGCGCCGATGGCCCCGCCGCCGCCGGTGATGACTGCGACCTGGCCCTCGAGCGGCAATGCCTTGCGCGTGCCAAGCTTGGCCAATTCCAGCGACCAGTATTCCATGTCGAACATGTCGGCTTCAGCGATCGACGTGAATGTGCCGATGGCTTCGGCGCCAGTGATGCCTTCGATTGCGGCTTCCGCGATGTCGGCGGCGATGCCTGCGTCCTTGGCGGTGTTGCCCAGTCCGAACAGTCCGAGGCTGGGCACCAGCACGACTCGCGGCAATGGATCGTGCATCTTGGCGCCGGGCGCACGCGTTTTGTGGCGCTCGAAATAGCTATTGTAGTTGCCGATGAACTGCTTCGCGGCCTTGTGCGCGGTGGCTTTGAAGTGGTCGATCTTGCCCGCCTCGGGGGCCGGCACGATCAGCGGCCAGGATTTGGTGCGGATGGCGTGGTCGGGGGTCAGCACGCCGGTGCTGGCGATGCGCGCGACATCTGTGCTGTTGACGTAGCCCATAACGGCATCGCTGGTCCGGAAATCCATGATGAGCCGCTTGTGCGCGCCTTCGCCGTTGGCGTCCTTAAGCGTGCAGGCGCCGCGCACAATCGGCGCGATGTCGGCGGCGGTTGCGATCTGCCGTGGCAGCGCGGTGACGGCAAATTTCTTGCCGCCTTTGGCGACGCGCTGCTCGGCCAGCGTCACCATCTCGATCATGCGCTCATAGGCTTCGCGAGCCGTCGCGCCAAAGGTGAAGATGCCGTGCTTGTCGAGGATCAGGCCTTCGACCTTGGGGTTTTTGTCGTACGCATCCGCTGCCGCTTTCGCCAGCGCAAAGCCCGGCATGATGTAGGGCACATAGCCCATTCGTTCGCCGTAGACTTCTGCGCACAGGCCAGCGGCGTTCGGCTGGTCGATCAGCGAGAGCACCGCGGTGGCGTGGGTATGGTCGACGAAGGTCGCCGGCACAAAAGCATGCAACAGCGTTTCGACCGACGGCGAGGGCGATTGCGGATCGAGCAGCGTCGAGCGCAGCACGCGCGCCATGTCGTCGTCGGAGAGTTTGTCGCGCGCCCGCATCGTCAGCAGCGGTTCAAGGCGCACTGCCGGCATGCCGGCGGGCTCGATCGCGCCCATGTCCCAGCCGGAGCCTTTGACGTGCAAGGCCGCAACGTCCGTGCCGGTGAGATCTCGCGCCGTTAGCTTGACGGAGGTGTTGCCGCCGCCATGCAGCACGAGCTTGGGATCGCGGCCCAGCAGGCGCGTCGAGTAGATCCGGAGCGC
>JANMSH010000113.1:0-11175 GCA_031389105.1 Hyphomicrobiales bacterium | reverse complement strand
GGGCATCATCGACCGGGTGGTGGAGACGGCCGGTACGGTCCTTAAACAGCTTCTGGACAGGCCCCGCGCCTAAATCTACAAGGCCTGTTCCGTACTTGAGCGGCGGGAAAACATGGCGCTTCCTCTTATTGTCGGCATCAGTGGCGCGTCCGGCGCGATCTACGGCGTCCGGCTGCTCGAAGCGTTGCGCAAGGCCAAGGTACCGTCGCATCTGGTCGTATCCAAATCCGCCGCGCTCACCCTCAAGGCCGAACTCGACCTGACGATCAATCAGGTCCGCGACCTGGCCGACGTCAATTATTCCAACGGCGATGTCGGCGCCGCGGTGTCGAGCGGCTCGTTCAAGACCTTGGGCATGGTGATCGTGCCGTGCTCGATCCGCACGGTGTCGGACATCGCCTATGGCACGACCGATACGCTGCTCAGCCGAGCTGCCGATGTTGTGCTGAAAGAACGCCGCCGTCTCGTCCTCGTTGTACGCGAAACGCCGCTGCACACCGGACACCTGAAAAGCATGCTGGCCGCGACCGAAAACGGCGCCATCATCATGCCGCCGGTGCCGGCCTTCTATCATCGCCCCAAGACCATCGACGATATTGTCAATCAAACCGTCGGCCGTTGTCTCGATCTGTTCGATATCGACAGCGGACTGGTGAAGCGCTGGAACCCGGATGCCGGAGCCGAGACAGAAGAATGACCGACGCGCCGCGTAACTATCCCGATATGCACGAACATCTAGCCGAACTGGAGAAGCGCGGCCTGTTGCGCACCATCGACCGGCCGATCGATAAAGATTCTGAAATGCATCCGCTGGTGCGCTGGCAATTCGTCGGCGGTATGGCCGAGGCGGAGCGCAAGGCGTTTCTATTTACCAACATCACAGACGGTCTCGGCCGCAAATACACGATGCCGGTTGTGGTCGGCGCCATGGCGGCCAATCCAGCGGTCTACAGCGTCGGCATGCGCGCCGAATTGTCCGACATCCAGGCCAAGTGGGATCACGCGATTGCCAATCCGGTCGAGCCGCGGCTGGTCAATGATGCGGTCTGCCATGAGGTCGTGATCGAGGGCGATGCGTTGCAAGGCGAAGGCCACGGCCTCGACATGCTGCCGATCCCGATTTCGACGCCGGGCTTCGACAGCGCGCCGACTTTGACCGCGACCAACGTCATCACCCGCGATCCCGACACCGGCATCCAGAACATGGGCACTTATCGTGCTGCCCTTAAAGCGCCGGACCGTCTGGTGGTGCGCATGGCGACGCGGGTCGGCGGCGCCGGCGGCTATCAGCATTATCTCAAGTACCAGAAGCTTGGTCAGCCGATGCCGTGTGCCATCGTGCTCGGCTGTCCGCCTTATGTCGCCTTCATGGGCCCGCAGAAGCTGCCGATTGGCGTCGACGAGTTGACGGTCGCAGGCGGCCTGGCCGGCGGCCCGATCAACATAACGCGCGGCCGTACCGTCGATCTGCTGATCCCGGCGGAATCCGAACTGGTGATCGAAGGCCTGATCGACACCGTCAATCTCGAACCGGAAGCGCCGTTCGGCGAATCCCACGGCCACGTCGCACTCGAAGAATTCAACATGCCGATGCGCGTCACCGCGATCACGCACCGCAAGAAGCCGGTCATTCCGTCCTACATCAGCCAGGTGGCGCCGAGCGAATCCAGCGTCATCAAGCGCGTCGCCTACGAGCCGCTGTTCACGTCGCACTTGCGCAACACGCTCAGCATCAAGGGCGTCAAGAAAGTGTCGCTGCACGAGCCGCTGACCGGCCTGCTGCGCGTCACTGTCATCACCATGGAGAAGGGCGCGCTGCGCACCGAAATCTGGCGCGCGCTCAACGGCGCTGCCTTCTTCAAGGGCGACTGCGGCAAGATCTGTATCGCGGTCAATGACGACATCGATATCGACAACGCCGACTCGCTGCTGTGGGCGATGGCCTATCGTATGAACCCGATCGAGGACGTGCAGTTGATCCCGCATCGCGGCCAGGGCCACGGCCCCAAGCGCGAACACGACAATGAAGAAGACTCCACGATGCTGATGGACGCCACCATGAAAGGCGACATGCCGCCTTTGGCGCTGCCGAAGCAGGAATACATGGAGCGCGCCAAGGCGATCTGGCAGGAGCTCGGCTTCGAGACGCTGCAGCCGCAGGCGCCGTGGTTCGGTTACTCGCTCGGCGATTGGCTGCCGCAATGGGACGCCGCCGCAAAGCGCGCGGCCGAGGGCAAGTATCTCGAGAACGGCAAGATCAGCGCCAGGCAGCTTCGCCAGGGCATCAAGCCGGAAACCAAGTTCAGGCCGGACTGAGTGTTCGCATGAGGCCGGTCAGAACCATCTACCTCGTCATTGCGGTGTTGGTGCTCGGTCTCGTCGGGATCGTCGCCAGCGATTTGCAACTGTTCGATGGGCTCTCCTTCGACGTGAGGAGAATTCTCGGCTGGAATGCCTTCGGCGCCAATCTGATTGTCGGAATCTATGGCGCGATCGTATCGAACCGGATCGCCTGGATCGGATATCTCGTGCTCTCTGTCGCAGGACTCTTACTGATGGGAGCGACGACGCCGATCGTGGCGCTGTGGCTGGCTTTGAAGCTGCTTTAGCGGTGAGCCTGGCTCGCTGCCGCATCGAGCAAATGCGGGCAGGGCGCGTCGGTATCGCCATACAAGTCCAGAACAGCACGGACATTTGTCGCAAGCGCGCGGACGTCGTGAGCTAGGTCGTGCAGGTGCGTGCGCGACCATTGCCACAGCATCGCTTGCTCGATTTTCTCGGCATCGAGTTCGGCGCGCTTGACCTGAAGGCGCAGAGCCGCCGTTGCCGGCTGAAAGCCGTTATCGGCATCCGCCGCTGCTGTTTTCAGCGCCCGCCGGGCGGCGCGCATCGGGCGCACGACATCGGCATGCCAATCGGCGACCGATGCAGCTGCGCCCGCCACATCCCGCGCGGCGAGCCGCACGCCCTCGACCGCGCCCATGTAGGCGGCAAACAGCAGCAAGTTGACGTCGAGGCCCAGCCGCTCCTGCAGGGCGAGGCATTCATCCGCCACGCCGTCGCTGCCATAGACGGCCAGCGAGAACGCCCAGAAAGGCGTGTCGAGTTCTGGCGCGCTGCCGGGCATGCTCATTATTTCCTCGCCGCCGTCTTCCTTAGTCCCTGTTTTTGAGCCGCGCCACTGCGTCGGTGAGCGCCAAATAGGCAAGGCTGCGGCAAAACTGGGCGTCGAACGGCTTTGAAACAGCCGCGGACCGTGACACTCTCTTGCTGCAGAGCAATATACTGGGTCCGTTCTGCGGGAGTTTGTCGTTGCCGATCACCGCCGCACTCCATCACGTCACGTCCTACAAATACGACCGGCCGGTCTCCCTCGGGCCTCAGATCGTGCGGCTGCGGCCGGCGCCGCACAGCCGCACGCAGATTCCCAGCTATTCGCTCAAGGTTCTGCCGGAAAACCACTTCATCAACTGGCAGCAGGATCCGCATGGCAACTGGCTCGCGCGCTTTGTATTTCCGGAACCGGCCACCGAATTCCGCGTCGAGGTCGACCTCACCGCCAATCTGTCGGTGTTCAATCCGTTCGACTTTTTTGTCGAGCCCTATGCCGAGGAATTTCCCTTCGCTTATTCCGACGACCTGCGCGCCGACCTCGCCGCCTATCTGACGCCTGAACCGGCCGGGCCGCAGGTATCGGCATTCATTGCCGGGTTGCCCAAGGATAAACAACGCACGATCCCGTTTCTGGTCGCGCTCAATGCGCAGCTGCAAACCAAAGTGCGCTATCTGATCCGCATGGAGCCGGGCGTGCAGACCCCGGACGACACGCTCGGCCTCGCGTGCGGCTCGTGCCGCGACTCCGCCTGGCTGTTGGTGCAGATCGCACGCAATCTTGGATTGGCCGCGCGCTTCGTGTCCGGCTATCTCATCCAGATGAAGGCCGATGTCGATCCGATCGAAGGGCCGATGGGCACCGACAAGGATTTCTGCGATCTGCACGCCTGGACGGAAATCTATATTCCCGGCGCCGGCTGGATCGGGCTCGACGTCACCTCGGGCCTGCTATGCGGCGAGGGCCATATCCCGCTCGCCGCCACGCCGCATTATCGCTCGGCCGCGCCGATCGTCGGCAATGTCAGCGCCGGTAACAGCGTGTTCACCTTCGACATGCGGGTCGACCGCATCAATGAGACCCCGCGCGTCACCAAGCCGTTTTCCGACGAGACATGGGACAAGCTCGATCAGCTCGGCGACGCCGTCGACCGCGATCTCGTCACGCAGGATGTCCGCCTCACCATGGGCGGCGAACCGACTTTCATTTCGGTCGATGATTTCGAAGCCGCCGAATGGAATACGTCTGCGGTCGGGCCGACCAAACGCGCGCTCGCCGATAAATTGATCCGACGGCTGCGCGAGCGCTTCGCACCGAACGGCTTTCTGCATTACGGGCAGGGCAAATGGTATCCCGGCGAAAGTCTGCCGCGCTGGGCATTCGCGCTGTATTGGCGCAAGGACGGCGAACTGATATGGAACGATCCGGCGCTGGTCGCCAAGGAATCCGGGCCGCGCGACGCCACCATCGAAACCGCCGAACGTCTCACGCTGGACATCGCCAATCGTCTTTCGATCGAGGCCGAATTCGCCATGCCGGCCTACGAAGACCCCACTTATTGGGTGCTGAAAGAGGCCGAACTGCCGCCCAATGTCGATCCGTCCGATCCCAAGATCGACGATCCCGAGACGCGCGCACGTATGGTGCGCACCTTCGAGCGCGGGCTGTCGAACCCGTCCGGCTTTGTGCTGCCGATCCAATGGTGGAATGCGGAGTCAAAGGATACGCGTTGGAAAAGCGAAAAGTGGAAACTGCGCCGCGGCCGGCTGTTCCTGATGCCGGGCGATTCACCGCTCGGCTTTCGCCTGCCGCTCGGCGCGCTGCCGCATGTGGAGCGCGAGGATTACCCCTTCGTCTATCCGCAAGACCCGACCGAGCCGCGTTCGCCGCTGCCGACACATGAACGGCTGTCGCAAGTCTATAATCCCGGCGGCAGTTCGGAGGAGGCCAACGCCAATCGCCAGACCCGCATCGAGCAGATCGCCGCCGAAGGCGCGGTGCGCACCGCGCTGTCGATCGAGCCGCGCGACGGTGTGATCTGCGTGTTCATGCCGCCGGTCGAGAAGCTGGAAGCCTATCTTGAATTGCTGGCGACCATCGAACTGGCGGCGCGCGCTAGCGGCATTCCGGTCCACATCGAAGGCTATCCGCCGCCGGCCGACCCGCGCATGAACATGATCCGGGTGACGCCGGACCCCGGCGTCATCGAGGTCAACGTGCATCCGGCTGTCAATTGGCGGCAGGCGGTGGAGACCACCACCACGCTCTATGAAGAAGCCCGCCAGTGCCGGCTCGGTACCGAAAAGTTCATGCTCGATGGCCGCCATATCGGCACCGGGGGCGGCAACCACGTCGTGCTCGGCGGCGCCACGCCGGCGGACTCGCCATTTCTGCGGCGGCCCGATCTGCTGCGCAGCCTGGTGCTGTATTGGCAGCGCCATCCGTCCCTGTCGTATCTATTTTCAGGACTGTTCGTAGGGCCGACCAGCCAGGCGCCGCGCATGGACGAGGCCCGCCACGACGGTCTCTACGAACTCGAGATCGCGCTCGGGCTGATGCCGAAGGCGCAGGCCGGCGGCGTGCCGCCCTGGCTGGTGGACCGCCTGTTCCGCAATATCTTGGCCGACGTCACCGGCAACACCCATCGCGCCGAAATCTGCATCGACAAACTGTATTCGCCCGACAGTGCCACCGGACGCCTGGGCCTGATCGAATTCCGGTCGTTCGAGATGCCGCCCGATCCGCGCATGAGCCTGGCGCAGCAGTTGCTCATCCGCGCGCTGGTGGCGTGGTTCTGGCGCGAGCCGCAGCAGGGCAGACTGATCCGCTGGGGCACGGCGCTGCATGACAGATTTATGTTGCCGCATTTCGTCTGGGAGGATTTCTCAGGCGTGCTCGCCGATCTGAACGCTGCCGGTTATCATTTCGATCCGGAATGGTTCACGGCGGCGCGTGAATTCCGGTTTCCGTTCTGCGGCGCGGTTGAATATGGCGGCGTCAAGCTCGAAGTGCGCCAGGCGCTGGAGCCGTGGCATGTGCTGGCCGAAGAGAGCGCGGGCGGCGGCACGGTGCGCTTCGTCGATTCGTCGGTCGAACGCATGCAGGTCAAAGCCGATGGCTTTGTCCCAGGCCGTCACCTTGTCACATGTAACGGCCGCCGGATGCCGATGACCTCGACCGGCGAATCAGGCGAGGCTATCGCCGGCGTGCGCTTCAAGGCTTGGCAGCCGGTGTCGGGCTTGCACCCGACGATTCCCGTGCAGGCGCCACTGACATTCGACCTGGTCGATTTGTGGAATAATCGCTCGCTGGGCGGCTGCGTTTATCACGTCTCTCATCCCGGAGGCCGCACCTACGACACTTTTCCGGTGAACTCCTACGAAGCCGAAGCCCGTCGGCTGGCACGGTTCCAGGATCACGGGCATACTGCCGGGCTTGTTGAACCGCCGCCGGAGGAGGCTGCGGGAGAATTTCCGTTGACTCTCGATCTTCGCCGCAACGTCGGCCATTGATCGGACGGCACGGTTTGGAGACCTTATGAGCGCCCCTTTGCCGGCTCCAAAAACATCGACCGCTTGGTACGAAAACTACAAGCCGTTGCCCGGCATCCCGGACGAATTCATCGGGCACGACGGCAGACCGCGTTCGTCCTGGCGCAATTTCCTCGAAGAGATCGACGCCGACGACAGCCAGCGCTCGCTCGCCGCCGCCGAGAAGCGGATTCGCGATGTCGGCGTGTCTTACCGTGTTCACGGTGAAACGGGCGAGCGCGCCTGGCCGATGAGCCGGCTGCCGCTGCTGATCGAAGAGAACGAGTGGAAGGAAATAGTCGCCGGCGTCACGCAGCGCGCGGGTCTGATCGAGGCGCTCCTGAATGATGTCTATGGCGGAGGCCGTCTGGTTGGTGACGGCATTCTGCCGGCCGCCGTCGTCGCCGGCAGCAACGAGTATCTGCGTCCGATGGTCGATATGAAGCCGCCGGGCGGGCGCTGGATGAATATGTATGCCGCCGACCTCGGCCGCGGTCCAGACGGCCGCTGGTGGGTGCTAGGCGACCGCGCGCAGGGGCCGTCCGGCGCGGGTTATGCGCTGGAAAACCGCCTCGTTATGTCGCGCGCCTGGCCGGCCAAATATCGCAGCATGAATGTCGAGCGCCTGGCGCCGTTCTTTCGCGCCTTTCGTTCGTCGCTGGCGGAGGCGGCGGAGCGCTCGCAACCGCGTATCTGCCTGCTGACGCCGGGGCCTTACAGCGAGACGTATTTCGAGCATGCCTATCTCGCGCGCTATCTCGGATTTCTGCTGGTCGAAGGTGACGATCTGGTCGTGCATCAGGGCCACACCCATGTCCGCACCATCGCCGGCCTCAAGCGCGCCGATGTGATCTGGCGCCGTGTCGACAGCGATTTCGTCGACCCGCTCGAACTCAACGGCCGGTCGCGGCTGGGTGTGCCGGGTCTGCTGTCTGCGATGCGCAACGGCCACACCGCGGTCAGTAACGCACCGGGTTCGGGCTTTGCGGAATCACGCGCGCTGATGAGCTTCATGCCGCGCATCGCCAATCATCTGCTCGGCGAAGATTTACGCATGCCCAATATCGCGACCTGGTGGTGCGGCGAACGCGAGGCGCACCGCAACGTGGTCGCCAATTTCGATTCGATGGCGCTCGCCGGCGCCTTCGGCAACAACGTGCCGGGCTTCGAGGATCAGCAGGTGCTGCCGGCCAATCTTCCGCCGGCCGATCGCAAGCGTCTGTTGGACGCGGTCGAGGCGCGCGGTCTCGATTATGTCGGCCAGGAAGTAGTGCGGCTGTCGACCGCGCCGGTCTGGGATAACGGGCAGTTGGTCCCGCGGCCGTTCGTTTTGCGCGTGTTCGCGACCGTGACGCCGGATGGCTGGCGCGTGATGCCCGGCGGGTTCTGCCGGATTTCGGCGCGGCCCGACGCGCGTGCGGTGAACATGGGCGAGGGCGTGCAATCGGCCGACGTCTGGGTGCTGTCGTCCAAGCCCGTGGTGATGGAAACACTGTTGCCGGCGAGCGACAAGGTCAGGATCGTGCGGCTGCTCGGCAATTT
Organism: Hyphomicrobiales bacterium; assembly: GCA_031389105.1. GTDB lineage: Bacteria > Pseudomonadota > Alphaproteobacteria > Rhizobiales > Xanthobacteraceae > Pseudolabrys. The sequence goes on along the minus strand of JANMSH010000113.1, from coordinate 2,991 downwards.
GCCGAGCCGCGCCGCCGACAATCTATTCTGGTACGGGCGCTACCTCGAGCGCGCCGAGGCGACCTTGCGGGTGGTGCGCTGCCTTTGCGCGCGCAGCCTGGAAATGGACCTGTCGTCCGGCGACGTCTCGAAGGCGCTGGCGCATCTGGGCCATCAGCTCGTCGCCTGGGGCGCGGTGACGCCGGAAAACGAAGACGCGTCGACCTTCACCATCGCCCGCCAGGCACTGTGTGATGACAAGGCCTATGGCTCCGGTCTCTCGGGCGTGCGGCTGGCGCGCAATGCCGGTTCGATCATCCGCGAGCGTATTTCGGTCGACGCTTCCAAACTTCTCCGCATCCTCGACACGCAATTGTCGAACATGGATGAGTTGAGGAATGAAGCCGATATCTTCGAGGCGGCCGACCGTGCCTTGCAAACGCTCGCCGCTCTGGCCGGCCTCGAACAGGAAAACATGAACCGCAGCGCCGGCTGGCGCTTTCTCGACATGGGGCGGCGCACCGAGCGCGCGATCAACACCTGCCGTCTGGCGCGCACATTCGGCGCCGAGGAGGCCAGTGCCGACGACCTCGACGTGCTGCTTGACTTGATCGACTCGCAGATCACTTTTCGTTCGCGCTACGTAACCGGCGTGGCGCTGGCGCCGGTTCGCGACATGGTCCTGCTCGATCCATTCAATCCGCGCTCGGTCGGCTTCCAGATCGCCGCGCTGCATAAACACATCGCCGATCTGCCGGCCTTGCACGAGGATGGCCTGCTCGAAGAGCCGCGGCAGATCATCGAACGGCTTGCGACCGAAATTTCCACCTCGGCCGCGCGCGATCTCGAAACCTCGATTATCCTGAAGTTCGAACAGAAAATTACAAGTTTTGCCGATGCCGTCGCTGCGCGCTATTTCCTGCAACGTCCGGAGCTTCCGGCCGGCCTCGGCGCGAGCGGCCTGGCGTGATCTATAAAATCCGCCATCTGACCGCGTACTCGTACGATCTGCCCGTTGCGTCCGCACGGTTGGTGTTGCGCGTCACGCCGCGCAACGACACCGGTCAGCGCTGCAACGCGCATGCCTTGAAGATTTCGCCGGAGCCAGCCGCCACTGTGCTGGAGCGCGATTTCTACGGCAACGCCGTCAATGTCGTGACTATCGACACGCCGCATAAGGAACTGAGCATTGAAGCCGCGTCGACGGTCGAACTGAGCCATCAAATGGCCTTGCCGTTGCCGGGGCAGGAATGGGAGGCGGTCGCCAGCGAGGCTTTGACCAGCCGGGATCTGTCCGGCACGGCGCCGGCGCATTTCATATTTGGCAGCCCGCGCATTCAGTTGTCGCCGGATGTCACCCTTTATGCGCGCGACAGTTTCAAGCCTGGCCGCGGCATTCTGGAATCTTCGCGCGATCTGATTGCGCGGATCAAGAACGATTTCGCCTATGAACCTGAAACCACCGACATCACCACGCCGTTGAGCCAGGCATTCACCGAGCGCCAGGGCGTGTGCCAGGATTTTGCGCACATCATGATCGCGGGGCTGCGCGGTATCGGTCTGCCGGCGGCCTATGTCAGCGGTTACATCCGCACTATTCCGCCGCCGGGCGAGAAGCGGCTGGAAGGCGCCGACGCCACCCATGCCTGGGTTTTGGTGTGGTGCGGCGCGTCCGGCGGCTGGATCGGCTTCGATCCGACCAATGCGATCGAAGCTGCCAACGACCATATTTCTTTGGCAATCGGCCGCGATTTTTCCGATGTCTCACCAGTCTATGGCGTTTTCGTCGGATCCGGCGCCAACGAACTCGAAGTCGAAGTCGACGTCATTCCGGTCGCCGCGGCGTGAGCCTGCGCCGCTAGGAATCTGGAAAATTCCCTGTAAAAGGGCGCGATGGCGCTCTGGTTACTCTTCGGGTTGATGACGGCGGCGGCAATTCTCGCCGTGCTGTGGCCGCTGTCGCGCCGCGTTGCGGATAGCGGTGGCAGCGACATCGCGGTCTATCGCGATCAGCTCGACGAAATCGCGCGCGACCGCGCCTCCGGCCTGATTGGCGAGGCGGAATCCGAGGCCGCCAAGGTCGAAGTCTCACGCCGGTTGCTGGCGGCGGCCGATGCGGCGGAAGCGGAAAAATCGTCGAGCGTGTCGTCCGTGTGGCGTCGTCGTGCGGTCGCGCTGGCGGGTCTCGTGCTTTTGCCAATTGGCGCTGCCGTGATTTATCTGATGCTCGGTTCGCCGCAGATGCCGGGCGCGCCGCTGTCGGCACGGATGCAGCAGCCGCACGAGGGCCGCCCGATCGAAGATCTCGTCGCGCAAGTCGAGCAGCGCGCCGCGGCGAACCCGAGCGACGGCCGTGCCTGGGAAGTGCTGGCGCCGGTCTATATGCGGCTCGGCCGCTTCGATGAATCGGCGCGCGCTTGGGCCAACGCGATCCGGCTCAACGGCGCGACCGCGTCGCGCGAAACCGATTACGGCGAGGCGCTGGTCGCCGCCGCCAATGGTGTCATCACGGTCGAGGCTAAGTCGGCGTTCGATCGCGCGCATGTGCTCGACAAAGACGACGTCAAAACACGTTTCTATCTCGGCATGGCCGCCGATCAGGACGGCCGCCGCGCCGACGCCGAGGCGATCTGGCGCGATATGCTGGCCAAGGCGCCGCCGGATGCGCCGTGGATTCCGGTGATCCGCCAGGCGCTGCAAGAGCGTGTGCCTGGTGCTTCGGCACCCGCCGCGCCGGGGCCGAGCGCGGATGATGTAGCGGCCGCATCGAAGATGAATCCCGGCGATCAGAAGGAAATGATCGCCGGCATGGTATCGCGGCTCGCCGACCGGCTGAAGCAGGACGGCTCCGACGTCGATGGCTGGTTGCGGCTGTTGCGGGCCTACAATGTGCTCGGCGAGCGCGACAAAGCGCAAGGCGCGCTAGCCGACGCCAGGCGGGCACTGGCGGCTGAGCCCGATAAACTCCGCCGCGTCGATGAACTCGCCAAGGAGCTCGGACTGCAAGGTTAG
>JANMSH010000106.1:0-19155 GCA_031389105.1 Hyphomicrobiales bacterium | reverse complement strand
CACGCCACCATTTTGGCCGTCGGCGCATCGCGCCGCGCCCCGGTCGAGGCAGAGGACGGCAGCGTGAAGTTCGTGAGCCAGATGACCGTCACAGTGTCATGCGACCATCGCGTGGTCGATGGCGCGCTGGGTGCCGAACTGCTGGCGGCTTTCAAGAGCTTTGCCGAAGCGCCGGTCACCGCGCTGGTCTAACGGAGGGGGCTAAACCATGACCCGGAAATGCATTATCTCCGCCGTCGTGATGTTCATCATGGCGTGGGCGCTGAGCTTCGTCGTGCACGGGCTTCTGCTGGGCTCCGATTATGCCGTCACCCAAGGCATGCGCCCACCGGCCGAACACCAAAAACTGTTTCCGTTCATCATCGCGGCGCAGGCGTTTTTTGGCATCGCATTTGCGTGGATCTACGTGCAAGGCAAAGAGGACAAGCCATGGCTGATGCAAGGTCTGCGCTTTGGCATTGCGGTCGCGTGCTTGGCGGTGATTCCGGTCTATTTGATTTACCATGCCGTAACGCCGGTGCCACTCGTGCTTGCCATGAAACAGATCGTGTTCGACACCTTTCGGGTGCTGCTGATGGGCGTTGTGCTCGCCTGGTTCAATCGCTGACATAACGGAGTAAGATAATGGCTGGCGAAAAGCCGGACGTGCTGCTGGTCGGAGCCCGCAAGCCGGTCCTGATCAACGGGCTGGAATCCAAGGTCAACCTGCACGATTACCTCGGCGCCAAAGATCGCGACGCCTTCGTCGCTTCGGTCGCCGATAAAATCCGCGCCATCGCCATCGCCTATACGGCGAACAAGGTCGATGCCGCGTTCCTCCAGAAATTTCCCAAGCTCGAGCAGATATCGAGCTTCGGCGTCGGCTACGACCACATCGACGCCAAATGGGCCGGCGAGCACGGTATCGTCGTCACCAACACGCCGGAAGTTCTCAACGAGGAAGTGGCGGATACCGCGCTTGGTTTGCTGCTCTGCACGGTGCGTGAATTTCCGCAAGGAGATCGTTATCTGCGCGCCGGTAAATGGGTCAACGCGCAATATCCGCTGACCAAGGCGACGTTGCGCAACCGCACTGTCGGCATCGTCGGCATGGGCCGCATTGGCAAGGCGATCGCCAAGCGGCTGGACGCCTTCGGCGTGCCGGTCGTCTATCACAGCCGCAATCCGCAGGCCGGTGTAGACTACAAATATTATCCCAAGCTGCTCGACATGGCGCGCGACGTCGACACGCTGATGGTGATCGTGCCGGGCGGGGCGGCGACGCTGAACATGATCAACGCCGAGGTGCTCAAGGCGCTTGGGCCCAACGGCATTCTGATCAACATGGCGCGCGGCTCGGTAGTCGACGAGCAGGCGCTGATCGAGGCGCTCAAAAACCGCACCATCTATTCCGCCGGCCTCGACGTGTTCGCCAAGGAACCGCAGGTGCCGAAGGAATTGATGGAGATGGATCACATCGTGCTGTTTCCGCATCTCGGCTCCTCGACCGAGGTGACTCGGGCGGCGATGGATCAGCTTGTGGTCGACAACATCCTGGCCTGGGCGGCCGGCAAGCCGCCGCTGACGCCGGTGGCGGAAACTCCTTACCCGCCGAAGCGTTGATGCGCATGCGCCGCGGACTTTTGCTCATTGCCTTGACGGCCGGCCTGATCGGGCAGGCTCACGCCTACGACTTCGAACCGGTCAAGCCGCTCGATGTCAAAAGCATCGATCCGTCGCTGCTGGTCGATGTTTTCGGTGCCTGGGAAATCCGCGATAAAAGTGGCAAGAAGCGTTGCCGCGTGATCTTGCTGAAGGAATCCGGCATCGGCGGTAATCAGGTCGAGGTCGCGCCGGGTTGCGATAAGGCTTTCCCGATCATGGGCGATATTTCGGCCTGGCGGCTGCTGGAAGGCTGGACCATCGATCTGGTCGATCCGCTGCGTAAGACGCGCGTGCGCTTTTCGACGCCGGATAATCGTTACGTCCCATTCGGCGACGCCAAGGACATCGCCGGCATGGATGAACTGATCAAGGTTAAGAGCAAGCCCAGTCAGGCAAAGAAATGAATTTGGCTCGAGTCATCGTGTGCGTGACCACTGCGTTTGTGGCCTGGCCCGCGACCGCGCAGGCACCGGTACCGCTCGGTGATGCCGCCAAGGCTCTGATCGGCACCTGGGAATTCTCCAACGCCGATCGCGATAAAATCTGCACGGCGACATTCAAGACCGACAGGGCTGGCGCTGGTTACAAGGTCGAGTTCGACCGGAACTGCGCAACGTTGTTTCCGCTGGTGAACGGCATCGCCGGCTGGGTCTTCCCGGAAGGCGATTTGCTGAAGCTGCTCGACGCGCAGGGCAGAGCGCTCGCGGAGTTCAGCGAGGTCGAGGACGGCATCTACGAGGCGCCGACGCCCGGCGTCGGTGTGCTCTTCCTTCAGAAGGCTGATGCCGCCGGTCCGCCGCCGAAGCCGCCGGAGCAGGTGGCCGGCGACTGGGCGATCGTGCGCGGCCGACGCGCGCCGATTTGTGCCTTCACGCTGTCGCCCACTCCCGCGCAGGACGGCTTCGCGCTGACGGTGAAGCCGGGCTGCGATGCCACGATCGCGCGGCTCGGTTTCGCGCAGTGGCGGCTAGATCGCGGCGAACTGTTCCTGGTGCCGGCGCGCGGCAATCCGTGGCGGTTCGAGGAAATCGAAAACGGCGCCTGGCGCCGCCTGCCTGAAGTCGCCGATCCGTACATGCTGGTGAAGCAGTAGCTCACGCCGTCGGACGCCACGCTTCGGCGCCATCCCAACGTGCTGCGCATCCGGAAGTGGCATATCGCTACCGTTTCGCGTTACCGCTATAGTTTCAACGGGCTCACCCAGGAGGCTTATGCGCAGAAGATGATCGACGAATACAAGGCGGCGGGCGTTCCGCCTGCCGACGTGTTCCCGCAGTCGTTCAACAAGGACGACGTGCTTTACTGGGTGAAGAGCTAGCCGGCGTTCGGCGCGCAGGCGGTGTTCCTGGACGATGCGAACACTGTAGCGGATCTACCGGGCGAACTGGCGGACTACCGCAAGCAGGGCATCCGCATCTGGGCGCCGCCGACCTTCGCCCTGCTGGATATCGATGCGCAAAAGCAGATCGTGCCGTCGCAGGCCGCGCGCGACGCCAAGGCCGCGGGCCTCGACCTCATCACCTGGACGCTTGAACGGTCGGGCATTCTTGCCGACGGCAAGAACGGCTTCTATTTCCAGACGGTCGATGCGGCGATCACGCGCGAAGGCGACGTGATGCGGGTGATCGACGTGCTGGCTTAAGATGTCGGCGTGCGCGGCATATTCACCGACTGGCCGGCCACGGTCACGTACTACGCCAGTTGCATGGGGAAGTGAGACGCGGTCCTGCCGCTTTGCTTGCACGAAGCGCGTGTCGTGACTTTGATTGGTAATGGCAACGTCCAATATCAGACTCAATGACAAGCAGTTCGCGCGTGCCCGTGTGCGTCCTCCCCGAACGGGGAGGGCGCGTCTAGGTCGTTTCCTCGCCGACCGAAAATAGCTTCAGGCATTTTTCCGATACACAAGCACGCTTTTGTATTCGCCGACCCGCTCGACCCGGCGCTCCTTTTCCCATTGCGCGATGACCGTCTTGGCTTTCGCGAACGCAAACGAGCCCGTGTAGAAAAGGATATGCCCGCCAGGGCGTGTCTTGTCGGTGAGGAGGTTCGTCACGGCGAGGTCCGTCAATCCCCCATAGGCGTCGGTCTGCGGGCCCCGGAACTCGCAGAGGTGGAACAGCGTCACCAGGTCAAACGTGGGCAGCAGCCTCTCGTTCAGGAGATAGATATCGCCGAACACCACGTTGTAATAGCGCAGCACCTCCGGCCGCCCTGTGACGAGCCGCACGTAGTTTTCATATTCCTGCGGCGACGCCGTGATCCCGAACACCGAATTGCGGCGCTCCGGTTTTGCGCATTCGATCCCGACATGGTGGTGCCCGCCGGTGCCGAAGTGGTAGATCGCGGCATCCGTGATACGCTGCTGGTCGAGCCACTCGATGACCTGAATGTCGCAGTTCTCGCGGTTCATCCAGTTGTCGTCGTAGATATTCAGTTTTGGGCCTTCCGCCTTTCCGGTTCTTCCGCTCGCTTCAGCGTAGATCTCGCGCGTGAGGCCGAGATAGGAAGCGCCCGCCACGCTGCCGCCGGCGAGCGTGTGAGATAGAATATGGCGTCTGGTCAGCGCGTTCTTGAACATAGTTTCCCCCATTCGGTTTAAGTTTTTTATTGAACATCAACTCTTAAATCAGCTTCAGACCCTTGAAGCTGGCATGGCCTTCCTTTCCAACAATGATGTGATCGTGCACGGCGATGCCGAGCGGCTTGGCGACGTCGATGATCGACTGCGTCATCTGGATATCGGCGCGCGACGGCGTTGGGTCGCCGGACGGATGATTGTGAACGAGTATCAACGCGGTCGCTGACAGTTCGAGTGCGCGCTTGACCACCTCGCGCGGATAGACCGGCGTGTGATCGACGGTGCCTACCTGCTGCACTTCGTCGGCGATGAGCTGATTGCGCTTGTCGAGAAACAGCAGCCGGAACTGCTCCTTGTCGGCATAGGCCATGGCCATGCGGCAATAGTCGATCACGCTCGACCAGGATGACAGCACCGGCCGCTTCTGCACCTGACCGCGCGCCAAACGGTTGGCGGCGGCGTGCACGATCTTGAGTTCGGTGATGGCGGCATCGCCCATGCCCTTGACCTCGGCGAGCCGGGCTGGGGCCGCCGCGACCACTTCCGCGAACGATCCGAATTTGACGATCAGCACTTTGGCGAGCGGTTTGACGTCGCGCTGCGGAATGGCGCGAAATAGCACCAGTTCGAGCAGCTCATAATCGCTGACCGACTCGGAGCCGGCTTCGCGGAAGCGAGTTCGCAGCCTTTCGCGATGGCCGTGGTAATGCGGCGAGCCTTCGGAAAGGCCGGCTACCTCGACGCTGTCGTGATCGTCCGCCATGCCCACGCTGCACCGCCTTACAAGAGGCAGTCTAATACAACCGCATGCAACCTGCGAGGGTGTTTAGGCGATGCCGCTAGATATTATACGGCGGCTTGTGCAGCCCGGCCGGCGAGAAGGTGAAGACCTCGGCGCCTTTGTCGGTGACGCCGACGGTGTGCTCGAACTGGGCCGACAGCGAGCGGTCCCGCGTCACGGCGGTCCAGCCGTCGGACAGCACCTTCACATGCGGGCGGCCGAGATTGATCATCGGCTCGACCGTGAAGAACATGCCGGGCTTGAGCACGATGCCTTCGCCGGCGCGGCCGACGTGGACGATGTTTGGTTCGTCATGGAACAGCCGGCCGAGGCCGTGGCCGCAGAAGTCACGCACCACACTCATGTGTTGGGCTTCGACATAGCTCTGGATCGCGGCGCCGATGTCGCCGGCGGTCGAGCCGGGGCGGATGGTGGCGATGCCGCGCATCATCGCCTCGTGGGTCACCTCGATCAGCCGTTCGGCGCGGCGCGGGATTTCGCCGACCGGATACATGCGGCTGGAATCGCCGTGCCAGCCGTCGAGGATCATCGTCACGTCGATATTGACGATGTCGCCTTCCTTCATCGGCTTGTCGGACGGAATGCCGTGGCAGACCACGTGATTGAGCGAGGTGCAGGTCGATTTCTTGTAGCCGCGATACATTAGCGTCGCGGGCAGCGCGCCGTGGTCCATCGCATAGTCGTAAACCAGCTTGTCGATCTTATCGGTCGGCACGCCCGGCTGGATATATTCGGTCAGCATGTCGAGGCAGCGCGCCACCAATTGCCCAGCCTTGCGCATGCCGGCAAAGGCGGCGGGTCCGTGAATCTTGATCTGGCCGGTCTTGCGGAGGGGGGCGACGGCGGCATCGACGTAGGTCATGGCCTCAATGTAAGGCCTGGGAAAAACGGTGCAAGCGTTGGTTTTGCTGACGAATTAGGCGATCTTGCCGCCCAGTTCGTCCTCGATATGCGCACGTATGATCTCGTCGAAGTTCGCCTCAGCCTTGAAGCCGAGGCTGGCGGCCCGCTTGGCATCGAATCGTTCCGACCAGCCGCTGACGATGCGAACGACCAGTTCGTCCGGCTCGCGGCGGATGCGCGCCGCCACCTTGGGACCGGCGATCCGTGACAGAGCCTCGATCTGCTCGGCGACGGTGCAGCAAACGCCGGGCATCGCCAGGCTGACGCGGGGTCCGAGTTGTTCGCGGGTGAGGCCCGCGGCATGGATCAGGAAGCCGACCGCCGAGCGCGGGCTGGCATGGGTATGCCGGACACTGTCGGCGACCGGCAATATCGCCTCCAGCCCGGCCAGCGGCTCGCGAATGATGCCGGAGAAAAACCCTGAGGCCGCCTTGTTCGGCTTGCCCGGCCGCACGCAGATGGTCGGCAGGCGGATGCCGACGCCGTCGAGAAAGCCGCGCCGCGTATAATCGGCCAGCAGCAGTTCGCTCATCGCTTTCTGCGTGCCGTAGGAGGTGAGCGGCGTCAGGTGAAATTCGTCCGGAATGGCGTAAGGGAACGGTGCGCCGAACACAGCGATCGATGAGGTGAACACGACCTTCGGCTTAAAGCCGCCGCCGGCGGTGCGGATCGCTTCCAGCAGCGCGCGCGTGCCGTCGAGATTGACGTGATAGCCCTTCTCGAAATCGGTTTCGGCTTCGCCCGACACGACGCCGGCGAGATGGAAGATGACGTCCGGCCGCTCCGCGATCGCCTTGTCGGCGACGCCCGGCCCGGCAAGATCTGCGGCACGGGTTTTGACGTGGTCGGAAAAGCCGGCGGGCCGCGCCGGCTGCACGATGTCGATCAGCGTCAGCTTCTCAATGATGTGGTCGCCAAGTGCCCGGTCGATAACCAATCGGTCGATGAGCTTGCGGCCGATCATGCCGGCCGCGCCCGTGATCAGGATATGCATTGCCGTCTCCCTAGAACGCGCGCGATTTCAGGACCGCGCGTCGGCTTTCTTTTCGTCCGCCGGCTCGAACCGGTCGATGCGGCGCAGGTCCGGGAACAATCCCATCCAGATGCCTGCCACCAGCAGCGATCCGACGCCGCCGATCACCACCGATGTTACCGCGCCGAACCATGATGCGACCAGACCGGATTCGAACTCGCCGAGCGTATTCGACGAGCCGACCAGCAGATAATTGATAGCGCTGACGCGACCGCGCTTCTCATCCGGTGTTTCGATCTGGACCAGCGAAAAGCGGATGACGACGCTGACCGCATCGGCGGCTCCGAGAACGGCCAGCGCGAGCAGCGACAGCGGAAACCAAGTCGACAATCCGAACACTAGCGTTGCGACGCCATAGATCGCGACCGCGCCGAACATCTTATGTCCGAGGTGGCGCTCGATCGGATGGTTCGACAGCAAGATTGTTATAATCAGCGCGCCGGCGGCCGGCGCCGAGCGCAACAATCCCAGCCCGATCGGCCCGGCCTCCAGAATGTCCTTGGCGAAAATCGGCAACAGCGCCGTCGCGCCGCCGAGGATCACCACGAACAAGTCCAGTGTAATCACACCAAGAAGCCGCCGCCGCTGACGGACATAGTCGAATCCGGCGAGCACGGAGGCAAATGTCGGCGGATCGCGTTTGGACGGCGGGCCCTTGACCCGGACGAATGTGATCAGCGCGATCGAGCCGGTGAAAAACACCAGACAGCAAATGCCGACCAGCAACGGGTCGATCGTATAGATAAGTCCACCCAGCGCGGGGCCGCTGATGACCGCGACCTGGTTGGCCGACGTCCAGGCAGCGACTGCGCGCGAGATCATCGGCGGCGGCACCAAAGAGGGCGCCACCGTATGCGCCGTCGGCATTTCGAAGGCGCGCGCGCAACCGATCAGGAAAACCGCCACGAACAAAAGTTCGCGCGTCAGAACATTAGCCAAGATCGCGCCGAGGATCATGAGGGTGGCGATGACATAAATGCTTTGCGCCAGACGGATGATCAGGCGGCGGTCGTAGCGGTCGGCGGCGTGCCCGATCAGTAGTGTGAGAACGACCGAAGGCACGAATTGGATCAGGCCGACCAGACCGAGATCGAGGGCGCTGTTGGTGAGTTCGTAGATTTTCCAGCCGATCGCGACCGCGAGCATATGATAGCCCATGGTCGCGCTGAGCCGCGCCAGCCAGAACAGCACGAATGGCCGCTGCTGCAGCAGGCCGCCTTCGGTGGAAAGCCTCATTCCGTCACGCCGTTCAATTGGCGCAGGCTGAGAATCTGCTTGCCGTCGGCGGTGAAGTTTTTCGGCGACAGCCAGCGCTCGAAATTCTCTTTGCGCGTGGGCCATTCGCTGTCGAGCATGGAAAACATCGCAGTATCGCGGTTTCGTTTTTTTGCGATGATCAGTTGGCGCAGTATGCCTTCGTAGATGAAGCCGTAGCGCAAAGCCGCCCGCCACGACGCGCCATTGTAGGAATGACACTTCCACTCATAGCGCCGGTAGCCGAGCGTCTCGAAGGCATAACGTGCCATCAGATATTGTGCTTCGGTGCCGAGCGGCGTGCGCTGCAAGGCCGGCGAATAGACGATGTGGCCGACTTCGATGACGCGCATCTCCGGGCGGATTTCCATCATCGCCGCGATGCCGACGGCGCGATTGTCGCGGTCGATGATGGCGTAAGAGTAGGGGTCGGCAAGCGGCGGGCGGCTCGCCACCCAGGTCGAAAATTCCGCCTTGTCCGCGAACGGGCCGTAGCGCGACATGTAGGTCCAGATCGGATCGTGGTCTTTAACCACGTCCCACAGCGCATCGGTGTGTTCGGCCTTCAGCCTTTCGATTCGGCCATAGCGGCCGTGCAACGTCACCGGACCTGGAAGCTGCGCCGGCGTGTCGTCGACCGGTGCGCCGACCGCCTGTCCGGTAATTGGATCGCGATATTCGCTCACGGCTTCGTCCGCGCTGCATCGTCAAAGAATGCGTTGAGTTCGGCGTTCGACATCACACTGGCGAAGCCATCGAATTTTCCTGCTTCCGCGATCTCGCGCGCCGATTTGATGAAGGCGTCCATCGCGACGCGCGCCAGCGTGCCGCCGACGCTGATGCGGCGCACGCCCAGCGCAGCAAGGCCTTTGACGGTGAAACCGAACGCACCGCTGTTAAGGAAATTAATCGGTTTGGGATCGACGGCGTCCACGGTGGCCTCGATCTGCTCGGGCGTCTTGATGCCGGGGGAGTAGAGGCAATCGGCGCCGGCGTCGGCAAAAGCTTTCAGCCGGCGGATGGTTTCGTCCAGGTCGGGCCGGCCGCGAATGAAGCCCTCGGTGCGTGCCGTGAACACGACCTGACCGCCGGCTTCGTCGATCGCTTTGCGCGCGGCCTTCACACGGGCGAGCGCGGTGTCGAAATCGTACAACGGATTGGCTTCGTCACCGGTGGCGTCTTCGATCGATAGTCCTGCAACGCCGGTCGCAACGCAGCGCGCGACATTCTCAGCCATTCGGTCGATGTCGTCGGCATAACCGTTCTCGAAGTCGGCATTGACGGGCAGGTCGGTGGCCGCCGTGATCTCGCGAAAATGCGCCAGTACTTCGGCGCAGGTATGCGCGCCGTCGGCCAGCCCTTGCGAATGGGCGTAGCCCGAACTGGTGGTCGCCAGCGCCTTGAAGCCCAGCCCCTGCAGATAACGGGCGGTGCCGATATTCCACGGGTTCGGGATGACGAAACATCCGGTCTCATGCAGGGCACGGAACGTCCGGCATTTATCGGCGGTCAAGGGGCTGGTCATGGGCTTATATCCCGGCGCAGAGCGCGCGACCGTGCCATGATTGCTCGCACCAGGACAATGCCATTCCGGTGATGCAACCCATGTGTGCCGTTCATGTGTGCCGTTCATGTGCGCGGCGCTGGCGATTGGACGCAAGCTGCGCCACAGTCCGCCGCCAAATAACAAGACCAGCCGGAGGAACACCGTGGACAGTGTCGATTTCGATGCCCTGGAGCATGAGGCTCACGCGAAGATGCTGCCGGCGTCGTTCGCCTTCTGCGCGGCCGGGGCCGACGACGAAATCAGCGTCACGGAGAACATCACGGCCTGGAGGGCGATGCGGTTGCGCCCGCGTGTGCTCAACGACATCTCGAACGTCGACACCAGCGTCACGCTGCTGGGTCATGCGGTGCCGTCGCCCATTCTGGTCGCGCCGACCGGCCGGCACAAACTGTTCAACCGCGAAGGCGAGGCCGCCACAGCGCGTGGCGCGGCCGCGGCCGATGTCGCATACGTGCTGGCGTCCAATTCCAACGTCACCATCGAGGCGGTGGCTGCCGAGCGCCGCAAGGCGCCGCAGTGGTTTCAGCTCTACTACTGGCCGAATCATGCCGAGGTCGAGGCACTGATCGATCGCCTTCACGCCGCCGGTATCACCGCGCTGGTGCTGACGGTCGATGCGCCGGTCGGCGGCTGGAGCCCGCGGGCCGCGCGCGAGCAGCACGAGCCGTCGCCCGACATTCTCAACATCAACATGCCCGGCTCGCCGATGGCGCGCACGTCATACCATCCCGATTTCGCCGGCAAGGTGATGTTCCCGGCGACATGGCGCGAACTGGAATGGCTGGTGAAGCGCTCTCCCATGCCGGTGATCGTCAAGGGCGTGCTGCGCGCCGACGACGCGTTGCGCTGCGTCGAATGCGGCGCGCGCGCCATCATGGTGTCCAATCACGGCGGGCGTCACCTCGACACCACGGTGACGACGGCGGCTGCGGTCGGCGACATCGCATCTGTGATCGGCAGCAAGGCTGAAGTCTATGTCGATGGCGGCATCCGGCGCGGCACCGATATCTTCAAGGCACTGGCGCTCGGCGCCCGCGCCGTGATGATCGGCCGCCCGGTGATCTGGGGCCTGACAGTGCATGGCGCCGACGGCGTGCGCGATGTGCTGGAGCATCTGCGCATCGAACTGGTGCGAGCGATGCAGCTCTCCGGCGTCGCGAATTTGAAGCAAATCACGCCGGATTTACTGGCGGATTGAGCCAACAACACCACACTCGCCCGCTTATTCCTACAAACAGATGTGATCGGACGGTGCGTGGTTTCACTTGTGCCGCCGCGCCGGAGGGTTAGAGCAAAGCAGGTCATGCACGCTCAAAGGGTGCCACTATGCCTTCGCTCACGATCAAGCTCATCGCTTGTGCCATCGCAGCCGCGTTTGTCGCAATCGCGGCGGCTCCGGCCGAAGCCGCCAAAGCGCGCAAGCACAAGAAGATCGCCGCAGTTCAAACAACGGTGCAAACGCAGTATCGCGGCATAAACAAATTCCCGGCTGGCCCGCTTTATAGCGGGCGGACTTATCTCGGCGACAATCCGGACCCGTTCATTCGCTCGCAGATTCATCGCGACATCAACGCGATCTACGGCGGCAACGACTGAGTTCCCGTACGCTCCGATTTGATTTTCACGCCGCAATCGGGTGAAGTGCGCGCCTCACGGGGCGCGCCGCACATGTGGATCCAACTTCTCAGCGGCGCGGCCGTCTATCTCGTCAACTTTGCCATTCATACCGTCTTCACCGCCGCGATCGTGTTCGCCACGCGCCACACGGTGAGGCGCACCAGTGAAAGGGCCATGTTTGTCCGCCTGGCGTCGCTACTGATGATTACTGTGGCAGCGTTGATGATCGCCCACGTCATCGAGATCGCGGTGTGGGCGGGCTACTACGCCGTGTCCGGCCTCAAGCTCAATAACATCACGCATTTCGAATTCGCGTTCGAGAACTACACCGCGCTCGGTTACGGCGACGCTTTGCCGATCGACGGCAATCGTCTGATCGGACCGATAACGGCGCTGAACGGCCTGCTGCTGATCGGCTGGTCGGTCGCGATCATCTTCGAGGTGATGCGCATGGCGGAATTGCAGTTCGAACGCCTGCCGCTCAAACGCCGCGGTTGACGAGAGCCGCCGGACCCCGGCAAGATCGGCCCAAGAAAAGTCGAAACACCAGGGAACGCCGGGGATAAGCCATGCTGAAAACCATCGCGGCCTTCGACCGCATCGGCGAGGAAAACGCCTTCGCCGTGCTCGCCCGCGCCAACGCGCTGATCGCGCAGGGCCGCGACGTCATCAATCTCGGCATCGGCCAGCCGGATTTTCGCACGCCTGAGTTCATCGTCGAGGCGGCGATCAAGGCGCTGCGTGACGGCCATCACGGCTACACCGCGGCCAACGGCATCGTGCCGTTGCGCGAGGCGGTCGCCGCCGATCTGCACAAACGCTACGCCGTCGAGGTTTCGCCCGACAGCGTGATGATCATGCCCGGCGGCAAGCCGACCATGTTCATGTCGATCCTAATGTTCGGCGAACCGGGTGCGGAGATTCTGTATCCCGATCCCGGCTTTCCGATCTATCGCTCGATGATCGAGTTCACCGGCGCGACGCCGGTGCCGGTGCCGATCCGCGAGGAGAACGGCTTTGCCTTCGCGGCGGAAGAAACGCTGAAGCTGATCAACGCCAAGACGCGGTTGATCATTCTCAATTCGCCGGCCAACCCGACCGGCGGCGTCACCGGCAAGGCCGAAGTCGACAAGCTCATCGCAGGCCTCGAGAAGTGGCCGGACGTCGCCATCATGTCGGACGAGATCTACGACCAGATGACCTATGACGGCGAGAAGCATGTCTGCCTGCTGTCTTATCCGTCTATCCGCGACCGGCTGATTTTGCTCAATGGCTGGTCGAAGACTTACGCCATGACCGGCTGGCGGCTCGGTTATGCGGTATTCCCGCCGAAGCTGTATGACTACGCGCGCAAGCTCGCTGTCAACCTGCACTCCTGCGTCAATGCTTCGGCGCAGTATGCCGGCCTTGCCGCGCTGAAAGGTCCGCAGGACGAAGTGCGGGCGATGGTCGCCGAGTTCGACAAGCGCCGCAAAGTCGTGGTCGATGGCCTCAACAAATTGCCCGGAGTTTCTTGTGCTACGCCAAAAGGTGCGTTCTACGCCTATCCCAACATCAAACGCACCGGCTGGAAAGCCAAAGCGCTGGCCTCGTCGCTGCTGGAAGACGCGGGTATCGCCATCATCGGCGGACCGGATTTCGGCATTCTCGGCGAGGGCTATGTGCGGCTTAGCTACGCCAATTCGACCGAGAATATCCTCAAGGCGCTGGGCCGCATGAATGAGTTTCTAGCGACGCGCAAGGCGGCGTAGCTTCGTCTTGCTTGCCCTCCCCTTGACGGGGAGGGTCGCCCGCCGAAGGCGGGCGGGGGGGGGTGGATGGCAAACAAGACCGCGCGCCACGTAATCGAGGTCGACGGCGGTAGTAGAAGCTCTCACCCCCGGAACGGACCTTTCCCCGCGTCGGCCGGCAGGGGAGAATCCGGGTCGTCTGTCGGCAGCTTCGGCTTGTCCTCGCGCGCTATCTCGTAGATCACGTGGGCGGGTCCGGGCTTGGCGATACTTGCGCCCTGCTTGTCGAGCGTATCCCACAATGCCAGCAGCACGTCGCTTTTGACGTTGGCGACGCCAGCCGCCGGATCCCTGATCCAAAACCACAATTCGAATTCAAGCGCAGACGAGCCGAACGCCGACAGCATGCAACTCGGTGTTGGCTTCTTCGCCACTCGCTCTATGTCCTGCGCCGCGGCGACCGCCGCTTCCTGCACCTGCCGCGGATCGCTGTCGTACGTCGTGTTGAATTTCACCGCCAGCCGGACCAGGTCGCTCGAATAGGTCCAGTTGGCGACGCGCTGGGTAATGAAATCCTCATTCGGAATGAGATATTCGCGGCCGTCGCGGGTATCGACCGAGGTATAGCGCGCGCCCATGTTGCCGACGCGGCCGAAATGATCGCCGACCGAAATCACGTCGCCCGGCTTGATCGACTTGTCGGCCAACAGGATGATCCCGCTGACGAGATTGGACACGATCTTCTGCAAGCCGAAACCCAAGCCGACACCGACCGCGCCAGAAAAGAGCGCCAGCACCGAAAGGTCGATGCCCATCGACGACAGCACGATGACGACCGCCAGCGTCACCAGCGCGATGCGGATCAGCTTGGTGATCAGCACCTGGATCGACGGCGTCAGGTCGGTGAAGCTCTGCACCCGCTTGTCGAGGAAATTGCCGAGCGCATTGGCCGCCCAAAGCGTGATCAGCAAAAGCACCGTGGTCTTGAGCAGCAGCAGCGGCGACAGCCGCAAACCGCCGACCATCAGCGACACCGCCGGCGAGTCGAGGCTTGCCGTGACCGGATCGAGCAGCCGCAGGATGCTCAGTGCGGCGATGGTCCAGGCCGAAACCGTGACGACGCGGTTGACGAAACGGTTCTGGATCACGCCGGCGACGATGTTGATCACCACCCAGGCGGTCGTCAGGCTGATGGCGACGTCCAGCAGATAGGTGCGTGGATTGAGGCCGTCGGCGTGCAACGCGGCGCGGATCGCGATCATGACGAGGATGAAGGCGATCGGGCTGAGATACGTGACCAGCGCCCGAACCACCATCCGCAGATAAGGCGGCCAGCCCATCGTCAGTGAGACGAGGTCCACGCGCTTGCGGATCGCGACCGAGATGCCGATCGCGATGATGACCGCCAAGCCGATCAGGCCGAGTTGGATCGGCAGCCAGATCGAGGTCAGTTCGGTGCGCAGCGTTTGCCGCACCGCTTGGAGCAGGGTCGTCAATGCGTCGTTGAAATTGGAAAAATCCATGCGTTATTCCGCTCGTCGAACCGGGCTGCATATGACTATGATTCGGGGCACAAAGGCACGCGCCTCACGGGTTTGGTGGCGGCGCAATGAGGCGATGAGAAGGCCGCAAACGGCCAAATAAATCGACCATAGTTGGGAAGGAAACGGCAATGGCGCAACTCTCGGAAGAACAGCGGATGATGCGGCAAAGCTGCCGCGATTTCGTCGACGATGTGATCTTGCCGTTCATCAAGGCGAACTGGCAGCGCGAATGGTCGATGGACCCGGCAGACCGGCTGCCGGCGAGCATCCTCGAAGGCGCCGAGAAGGTCGGCATCCGCACCTTAGGCGTGCCGGAAGAGTTCGGCGGCGTCGAGCTCGATAAGGGCACCGAAGTATCGACCTTCGCGATGATCTCCGAGGAAATCGCGCGCGGCGATTCAGGCCTGTCCGACAAACTGGTGCAGAACTGGAAAGTCTCGGTGCTATTACGCAAGCTGGCGCCGCGCCATTTGCAGGAGAAATGGTTCAAGCGTCTGGTCGAAGACCCGCAGTTTTTGCTGGCGCATTGTCTCACCGAGCCGCGTGGTGCGTCCGACCGCTGGCTGCCATACAACGTGCCGGAAGCCGCGATGCAGACCAAAGCGGTCAAGACCAACGGCGGCTGGGTGATCAACGGCCGCAAGCAATTCATCTCCAACGGCTACGACGCCGGACTGTATGTCGTCTACGCCAACACCAACCAGAAGGTCGGCATGTTGCAAGGCACGTCGTCGTTTTTGGTGCCGCGCGAGACCAAGGGTTTTTCGGTGGCACGCTGCAACGAGACGCTCGGCTGTCGCTATATGAACAACGGCGAGGTCGCGTTCGAGGACATGTTCGTACCGGACGATCATGTGCTCGCCGAGAACGACGCGCTCGGCAAAGCCGGCATCTACTTCCGTCCTGGCAAGATCATCCAGGCGGCAAAGAATCTCGGCGTCGGCGTGCGCGCCTTCGAGGTCACCGCCGACTACGTACAGAATTACGTGCAAGGCGGCCGCATCCTGATTAAGCATCAGGCGGTGGCGCTGCGGCTGGCCGACATGGCGATCCGCAACGAAGCCGTGCGCTCGCTCCTGGAACGCGCGGCAGCCGCGGTCGACGCCGACGCGCCGGATGCCGAGGTGTTGTGCAACATGGCCAAGGTGTTCGCTTCGGAAGAAATCATGAAGGTTGCACAGCACGCGGTCGAGCTGCATGGTGGCAATGGCATGATGCTGGACTTCGGCGTCGAGAAATTCTTGCGCGACGCCGCAATTTTCCTGCACATGGATGCCACCGTTGACATCTCGAAGATGAAGATCGTCAAGAACCTGTTCCCGGCCACGGCGGGAAAATACGCCGGGCCGGAATAGCGCATGATCCCGAAAAGTGGGAACCGGTTTTCGGATCAGATCATGCGCAAATAAGTTACCTCACGACAAACCTGAATCCCACCACGACGATCACCAGGCCAATGATCTGCGCGATGCTCGGTACGATGCCGAGCGCGACATAGCCGATCACCAGCGCAAAGCCCGGCACCAGCGCCGGAAACGTCGCGGCGCGACCGGCGCCGAGCAGGATCACCGAGCGGGCGAACAAAAAGATCGGCAGCGCGCCGGCGAGAATGCCCTGCACCAGCGCCTGTAACAGATTTTCCGCGAGGCCGAAGCGAAGCATGTTGTCGAAGCCTACGAACAGAAAATACATTGGTGCGAAGACGATGATCGACAGCACGCCGACCACCGCCGCCGCGGGCAAGCCGGGCACGCGCCACATTCGCAAAAGTGTGCCGAACAAGGCCCAGAACAGCCCCGCCAGCGCAAACAGCAGATCGCCGCCGACGCCATACGTGCCGATGGTGGTCAGCGACTCCACGCCGAACACGATCAGGCCTGCGATGATGATCGCGCCGCCAATGATGCGCTGCGTTGTGGGGCGCTCGCCCAATACCAGCGTCGCCAGAATGAGCCCGGACAACGCGGCGCAGGCCGGCTGGATGGTGGTGCCGTGCCCGAGCGGCACCAGGATGAATCCCGTATAGGCCACCAAAGCTTGCGTGGGTCCGGCCAGCATCGTCAGCGCCATGCCGCGGCCCCAACCGATGCCGCCGAGCGTGATGAAGCCGGCGCGCAGCGCCAGCGGCGTCAGCAGCAGCCCGGTCCAGAAAAAGCGGTGAAACGACAAGTCGGCTGGCGAAAAGCCGATCGAAATGCCGTGCTTGGCGGCGACGAAGCCGGCCGCCCAGCCGAAAGCGGCGCCGGCGCCGCACAGGGTGCCGATCAGGATGCCGGAAGACTTTGCCTCCGCAGGTTGTGACATCTGGTCCGGTATGTGGGCTAGTGCATGATCCCGAAAAGTGGGAACCGGTTTTCGGATAAGATCATACGCACGTTGAAATGCGTCCCGTCGCAGGTGACTTGAGCATGGCTGATACTCTAGGATCGAGGCCCAAGTCCAACGACAAAAGTCCAACAACGAAACCACAACACTCATATCACCGGGATGGATAGCTCATGGCGAAGTCGCGCAAAGTCATCATTACCTGTGCCGTAACGGGCTCGATTCATACGCCATCGATGTCGCCGCATTTGCCGATCACCGCCCAGGAGATCGCCGATGCCGCTATCGGCGCTGCCGAGGCCGGCGCCGCGATCGTCCATCTGCACGCGCGTAACCCCCAGGATGGCCGTCCCGACCAGACGCTGGAGGCCTTCGCGCCGTTCCTCAAGGTGATCAAGCAGCGCTCCAATGTGGTGATCAACATCACCACCGGCGGCGCCCCGACCATGACCGCGGAGGAGCGCGTCAAGCCGGCCGCGCACTTCAAGCCGGAAGTTGCCTCGCTCAACATGGGCACGATGAACTTCGGGCTTTACCCCATGATCCCGCGCTTCAAGGGTAAGTTCAAACACGATTGGGAAGAGCCGTATCTGGAGCGCTCGCGTGGCGGTATGTTCAAGAACACCTTCGCCGACATCGAATACATTCTCTCGACTTGCGCCGAGAACAACACGCGTTTTGAAGTCGAGTGTTACGACATCGGCCATCTCTACACGCTGCGGCATTTCCTCGACCGCGGTCTGATCAAAGCGCCGGTGTTTGTGCAATCGGTGTTCGGCATCCTCGGTGGTATCGGGCAACACCCCGAAGACGTCATGATGATGAAGCGCACCGCTGACCGCCTGCTTGGCGACAATTATCACTGGTCGGTGCTCGGCGCCGGGCAAAGCCAGATGAGGATCGCGGCCATGGCGGCGTCGATGGGCGCCAATGTCCGCGTCGGCCTGGAGGATTCGCTGTGGCTCGGCGCCGGCAAGCTGGCCGAGTCCAATGCCCAGCAGGTCACGCAGGTGCGCAAGATACTTGAAGGCCTCGGGCTCGATATCGCCTCGCCGGACGAAGCGCGCGAGATCCTCTCGCTCAAGGGCGGGGACAAAGTCGGATTTTGACCATTCGTTGAGCAGCGACAACGTTTCTCGTTGCTCTTGGCGGCGTGAATCCTTTCTATAGCGATGGAAGGATTCGTGCCCGCATGGCCTCGCTCGACACCGTCAGTATCGCGATCCTGCTCGGCAGTATGCTGGTTTTGGCCGGCATTCTGTCGAGTCTGATCGCGTTGCGGTTCGGCGCCCCGTTGCTGCTGGTGTTCTTGCTGGTCGGCATGCTGGCGGGCGAAGGCGGCCCCGGCGGCGTCAAGTTCGACGACGTCGGAACCGCCTATACCGTCGGGTCGATCGCGCTGGCGTTGATCCTGTTCGACGGCGGCTTGCGGACCAAGCTCGCCACCTTCCGCAACGTGCTGGCGCCGGCGGTGACGCTGGCGACGGCCGGCGTGCTCATCACTACGTTGCTGACGGCGCCGGTGGCCAAGCTCGTGCTCGGCCTCGGCTGGATCCAGTCGCTGCTGCTCGGCGCGGTGGTGGCCTCGACCGACGCGGCGGCGGTGTTCCTCCTGATCAATGCCGGCGGCCTGAGGCTGCGCACGCGCGTGCGCGCCACGCTGGAGGTCGAATCCGGCACCAACGATCCGTTCGCGGTGTTCCTGGTGCTGCTGCTGGTCGAAATCCTGCTGGCCGGCGATCATAGCTGGACGCACATCGCCACGGTTTTGTTCCGCGACATCGTGTTCGGCTGCGTCATCGGCATTGCCGGCGGCCGCATCATCACCTGGGTGCTCAACCGGGTCAGCTTGGCGCAAGGGCTGCACGCGCCTTTTGTCGCGGTCAGCGCGGTGGTGGTGTTCGCCTTCGGCAATGCCGTGCACACCTCGGGCTTTCTCGCGGTCTATCTCGCCGGTCTCGTTGTCGGCAACCGCCAGACCCGTGCGCATAATTCGGTGATCGTGTTTCTCGACGCGGTGACGTGGCTGGCGCAGATCATGATGTTCGTGCTGCTCGGCCTGCTGGTCTGGCCGCAGCGGCTGTTCGACAACTTGTTCGGAGCGATCGTGATAGCGGTCGTGCTGATGCTGGTGGCGCGGCCGGCGGCGGTGTTC
>JANMSH010000095.1:0-8309 GCA_031389105.1 Hyphomicrobiales bacterium | reverse complement strand
GTTCGGTCTCACACCCAAGATGAAGCCGGTGTCGCCCAAGCGCGCCGCCGTGGTCGCCGGTCTCGATATCGGCACCAGCAAGATCGTCTGCATGATCGCCCGGCTCGAGCCGCAGGCGCCGCAGGACGTGCTGCGCCGGCGTAGCCACGGCGTGCGCATTCTGGGGTTTGCCCATACCGCCGCCGGCGGCATCAAGGCCGGTTCGGTGGTCGATCTCAATGAGGCCGAGGCCATGGCCCGCCAGGCCATCGACATCGCCGAGAACATGGCCGGGGTTCAGCTCGAATCGGTGGTGGTATCGTTGTCCGGCGGGCGGCTGGGCAGCGAGCGCTTCGTCGCCGATGTCGAATTGGCCGGCGGCGCGGTAACCGACGCCGATATCGGCCGCGTTTTGGGCGCGGCCAGCCGCCATTCGGTGCGCGACGGGCGCGCCGTGCTGCATTCTCTGCCGATTGGTTATGCGCTCGACGCCGCTGCTGGTATTCGCGAGCCGCGCGGCATGCTCGGGCATCGCTTTGGCGTCGATATGCACATGGTGACCGCGGACGTCGCGACCGTGCGCAATTTGATGCTGACCGTCGAACGCAGTCATCTCGCCATCGAAGCTCTGGTCTCGGCCCCCTACATGGCCGGCCTGGCCTGTCTCGCGGACGACGAAGCCGATTTGGGCGCGGCTTGCATCGATATGGGCGCCGGAACCACCACCATGGCGGTGTTCTCCGGCGGGCGCTTTGTCCATGCCGACGGCTTCGCGCTGGGCGGCCATCACGTCACGATGGATCTGGCCCGCGGGCTCAACACCCGCATCGCGGATGCTGAGCGAATCAAAGCGATTTATGGCAGTGTTTTGACCGGTGGGTCGGATGAACGCGACATGATCACGGTGCCGCCGGTCGGCGACGATGAGCGCGAGCCGCCGCAGTTCGTTTCGCGGGCGGCGCTCGTGCGTATCGTCAAGCCACGGGTCGAGGAAATTCTGGAAATGGTGCGCGATCGCCTCGCGGTTTCGCCGTTTGCCGCGGAGCCGCGCGGTCGCGTGGTTTTGACGGGCGGCGGCAGCCAGCTTTCGGGCATTGCCGACTTGGCCGCGCGCATCTTGCGTAGGCCTGTGCGTATCGGGCGTCCGCTCGGACTAGCGGGCTTGCCGGAAGCTGCAAAAAGTCCGGCATTCGCCGTGGCGGCGGGATTACTCGTTTTCCCGCAGGCGGCGCATCTCGAACACTTCGAACCGCGGCGAACGCGGCAATTGATGACGGGAACGGGCGGTTACATGGCACGGGTCGGACGATGGCTGCGCGAAAGCTTCTGACCCACACAACTCACCTCGAAGGGACCGGTTGCGGACCGGTCTGTTCGGCGGCGTGCAACGGCGTTTGCGCAAACCGCGCTTCGTTCAAGCTTGCTGCCCGTGCATTTAAAAAGGCAACCAAATGACCATCAACCTGAAGATCCCAGACATCCACGAGATGAAGCCGCGCATTACCGTTTTTGGCGTCGGCGGCGCCGGCGGCAATGCCGTGAACAACATGATCACGGCCGGTTTGCAGGGCGTCGACTTCGTCGTCGCCAACACCGACGCGCAGGCGCTCACGCTGTCGAAAGCCGAGCGCATCATCCAGATGGGCACGCAGGTGACCGAAGGTCTCGGCGCAGGCTCGCAGCCTGAAGTCGGCCGCGCCGCTGCGGAAGAAGTGATCGACGAAATCCGCGATCATCTCTCCGGCGCGCATATGGTGTTCGTCACCGCAGGCATGGGCGGCGGCACCGGCACCGGCGCTGCCCCCGTGATCGCCAAAGTGGCTCGCGAAATGGGCATTCTCACGGTCGGCGTCATCACCAAGCCGTTCCACTTCGAAGGCGCCCGCCGCATGCGCTTTGCCGAAGCCGGCATCGTCGAACTGCACAAGGTGGTCGACACTTTGCTGGTGATCCCGAACCAGAATTTGTTCCGCGTCGCCAATGAAAAGACCACCTTCGCCGACGCCTTCGCGATGGCCGACCAGGTGCTCTATTCGGGCGTCGCCTGCATCACCGACCTGATGGTCAAGGAAGGCCTGATCAACCTCGACTTCGCCGATGTTAGGGCTGTGATGAGGGAGATGGGCAAGGCGATGATGGGCACCGGCGAAGCCTCCGGCGAGAAGCGGGCGCTGACCGCGGCGGAAGCCGCGATCTCCAATCCGCTGATCGACGACGCCTCGATGAAGGGCGCCCGCGGCCTGCTGATCTCGATCACCGGCGGTAAAGACCTGACGCTGTACGAAGTCGACGAAGCCGCCACCCGCATCCGCGAGGAAGTCGATCAGGACGCCAACATCATCGTCGGCGCCACCTTCGACGAAACGCTGGAAGGCATCATCCGCGTCTCCGTGGTGGCGACCGGCATCGACCACGCCAACACGCCGCGCCAGCAGGCCCCGGCCGAAAGCGCGCTCAAGGAACTGGCCGGCAAGATGCGCAATGAGACTCGCCGCGCTGTCGACCGCATCGAACGTGCCCCGACACCCGTCACCGCCAGCGTCGCCGCGGTTGAATCCGCCGCGCATGCCGCTGTCGCCGCCGCCTTGATGCCGTCCGGCACCGAGGAAGTCTCGATCCGGCCGATGCCGATGAAGCCGTCGCTGTTCGAACCGGCTGGCGAAGCCCCGCAGATGGAAATGCCGATGCCGGCGACCTTCATTCCGCCGGCCCCGGAACGCACGCTCCGCACGCCGCGGATGCCGCGCATCGACGAATTGCCGCTCCCGGCCCAGAACGAAATGCGGGCCCAGCGCGGTGAAATCTCCGAGGACCATCCTGAAAAGCGCCGTATGTCGCTGATGCAGCGGCTGGCCTCGGTCGGCCTCGGCCGCAAGCCGGAGGAGGCGGAAGCCCCGCCGGCCCCGCGGATGGCACGTCCGATGCCGCAGTTCGAACGGCCGCCGCAGCGGCCGACCGCCCGCCAGCCGGAAGGCCGTCATCCCGAAAGCCGCCCGGCCGATCCGGTGTCGGAATATGCCCGCCGGGCTCCGCAGGGTCTCGACCCGCACGGGCGCCCCGTGGCTGTGCATAATTCAGGCGAGGAAGATCAACTCGACATCCCGGCCTTCCTGCGCCGGCAGGCCAACTAATCGCTAAAGACCGCCCCGCTCCGGTGTTCCCGAGTGGGGCGGTCTGCCCCGGTAAAGCGCAGCGTTTCTTTTGATAAGCTATTGAATGTGTTGTGTTTTTATAGAAATGGTCCGGTTGTGTCGGTGCGCCAGCCCGTAACAAATCGTGAGACGGCAAGTTTCGCCGGTAACGTAAACCTCAGCAAAGCTGCCGCGCGGCCCGGAAATGCGGCAAAAAAGCGTAACAGTCGGTAAGAAACAGTGAGTTGGCGAGGGCCAAGGCTTTGGCCTAAGTTCAACTGGTCAAAGGGACTTTTGCAGTCCTTGGGGGTTTCCGCCACTACCTTCGGGCGTTCGCGTTGAAGGCTAAAATGTGACCCGGTAGGGTCGCGGATGGGGCGTCAGCTTCTTGCAGGCTGGCGAATTCGAGATCGATGAAGGGTGCCAAGCAGACCACGTTGCGTGACCAGATCGCCATCTCCGGCGTCGGCGTGCATTCCGGTTTGCCCGTCAATCTCACTTTGAATCCGGCCGGCGACGATGAAGGTATCGTTTTCCGCCGCGTGTCCGCCGACGGTTCGATCGAGCGCGAGATTCGCGCCGACGTGCGCTCCGTCACCGCCACTGAATTTGCCACCGTGCTGGGCGACTCCAAAGGCCCGATCTGCTCGACCGCCGAACATCTGCTGGCGGCGATGCGCGGCCTGCACGTCGACAACGTCATCGTCGAAATCGACGGACCCGAAGTGCCGATCATGGACGGCAGCGCCGCTGCTTTCGTCGATGCCATCGATCAGGCCGGTCTGACCGCGCGCGCGCAACCGCGCCGTTACATCGAAGTTCTCAAGCCGGTTCGCGTCACCACGGACAAGGCATTCGGCGAACTGCGGCCCTACAGCCACGGCTTCCGCGTCGAAGCCGAAATCGATTTCGATCATCCGCTGATCGGCAAGCAGGCGCTCTCGCTCGACATCGAGCCGAACACGTTCCGTCGCGAGATCGCGCGGGCGCGCACCTTCGGCTTCATGAAAGACGTCGCCAAATTGTGGAGCGCCGGTTACGCGCTCGGCGCCAACTTCGCCAACACGCTGGTGATCAGCGAAGACCGCGTTCTCAACCCGGAAGGCCTGCGCTTCTCCGACGAGTTCGTGCGCCACAAGGTGCTCGACGCCATCGGCGATCTGGCGCTGGCCGGCCAGCCCCTGCTGGCCGCCTACAAGACCATCCGCGGCGGCCACAATCTCAACCACGCCGTGCTGTCCGCGCTGATGTCCGATCCCACCGCCTGGCGTGTGGTCGAGGCGCCCGCTGCCGCCGCCCCGGTGCGCCGTTCTCGCGGCCATGCCGATATCGGCGCCGGGCTGGCCGTTCCGGCCTACGCCCCGGAAGTCCTCTAAAACCGTTGTTTCTTGGCACCTGATCTAACCCGAAAACCGGTACCCACTTTTCGGGATCAGGCGCATTCGAGAGTTAACCTCCGCCTTAATCCGGGCTGAATGCCTGCGTAATCCATTGGCGGGACCGCGTTTTTTCGTCTAAATCAGCGCGGAATTAAGGGTTGCCGGCTATACTCGGTACTGGCCCCAATCTCGGGGAACGGAACGAACGCGTCCATGGTCTCGTCTGTATCGAATTCGGTTCCTGCCAACCGGCGCCGGTCGCGTCTTGTGCGTGCCGCCGCTGTGATGGTGCTCGCGCTGAGCGTCGGTGCCTGCAGCAGCCTCGATCTGTTCGGCAAGAAAGACGACGTCGCGCCCGATGAGCCGGCCGACCGCCTCTACAACGAGGGTCTCTATCTTCTCAACCAGAAGAAAGAGCCGGCGGAAGCGGTCAAGAAATTCGAAGAGGTCGATCGCCAGCACCCGTATTCGGAATGGGCGCGCAAGGCGCTGATCATGTCGTCTTATTCTTATTACGCTTCTGGCTCCTACGAGGAGAGCGTCAGTTCGGCCAAACGCTACATCTCGCTGCACCCTGGCAGCAAGGACGCGGCTTACGCGCAATATCTGATCGGCTCGTCCTATTTCGACGAGATCCCCGACATCACCCGCGACCAGGCCCGCACCGACAAGGCGCTCGAGGCGCTCGACGAGGTCACGCGGAAATATCCGTCCAGCGAATACTCGGTCAGTGCCAAGCAGAAAATCCAGATCGCGCGCGACCAGCTTGCCGGCAAGGAAATGCTGACCGGGCGCTATTATCTCGAGCGCAAGGAATACACCGGCGCCATCAACCGCTTCAAAGTCGTCGTCACCAAGTATCAGACCACGCGCCACGTCGAAGAGGCGCTGATGCGGCTGACCGAAGCCTATATGGCGCTCGGCATCGTCGAGGAGGCGCAGACCGCCGCCGCCGTGCTCGGGCACAATTTCCCCGACAGCGACTGGTACCGCCACGCCTATACGCTGGTGACGAGCGGCGGTGGTCAGGTTGCCGAAAACAAGGGCTCCTGGATCAGCAGGGCTTTCCGGAAGGTCGGGCTGGGCTAACCGCCCGCCTGTCAGCCACAGTTCCGATACTCACAACGTCATGGCCGGGCATAGCCCGTCGAAGACGGGCGTGAACGCGCTCTTGTCATCGCAAGTCGGATTTATCCGACTTGCGAATTAAACGTGTGGAAGTCGAGTAAACTCGACTTCCATTGCCATCCACGTCTTTAATGATACGAATCTGTAAGGCGTGGATGCCCGGCACGAGGCCGGGCATGACAGTCGCCCGGATGCCGCCATGCTCTCCCGTCTCTCGATCCGCGATATCGTCCTGATCGACCGGCTCGACATCGATTTCGCCGGCGGCCTTGCCGTGCTCACGGGAGAGACCGGCGCCGGCAAGTCGATCCTGCTGGACTCCTTTGCGCTGGCGCTGGGCGGGCGCGGCGACCAGAATCTGGTGCGGCAGGGCGTCGAGCAGGGCCAGGTCATCGCAGTATTTGAGATCGCCGCCAGGCATCCAGCGCACGCGCTGCTCAAAGCCAATGACATCGCCGCCGAGGATGAGTTGATTTTGCGCCGCGTCCAGCTCTCGGACGGCCGCACCCGCGCTTTCGTAAACGACCAGCCGGTCAGCGTGCAGGTGATGCGCCAGCTCGGGGCTGCGCTGGTCGAAATCCACGGCCAGCACGACGACCGCGCTTTGGTCGATGCCGGCACGCACCGCACTCTGCTCGATGCCTACGGCGCGCTGGAAGGTGACGCCGCCAAGGTGTCGGCATTGTGGGACGCACGCCGCGCGGCGCAGGACGCCGCCGACGCGCACCGCGCCGAAGTTGAGCGCGCCCAGCGCGAAAGCGATTGGCTGCGCCATTCGGTCGACGAACTCGACAAGCTTAGCCCCCAGCCCGGCGAGGAAACCACGCTCGCCACCCGCCGCACCGTGATGATGCAGTCTGAGAAAGTCGCCGAGGATTTGCGCGACGCCTATGACGTACTTGCCGGCAGCAATTCCAGCGTGCCCGCGCTCTCGGGTGTCATTCGCCGGCTGGAGCGGCGCAGTGCGCAGGCGCCGAGCCTGGTCGAGCCGTCGGTGAAGTCGCTCGACCTGGCGCTCAACGCATTGGAAGAAACCCGCGGCCATCTCGAAGCCGCGTTGCGCGCCGCCGATTTCGATCCAGCCGAGCTGGAGCGCAACGAGGAGCGGCTGTTCGCGCTGCGCGCGGCGGGCCGCAAATACAATGTGCCGGTCGACGATCTCGCGGCGCTGGCGCGCAAATACAACAACGACATCGCGCTGATCGACGCCGGCGAGGCACAACTCAAGACGCTGGTCGCCGCCGCCGCAAAGGCCGATGCCGATTTCCGAAAAGCCGCCGAGGCTCTGTCCAAGGCGCGCATCAAGGCCGCAGCCGCGCTCGACAAGGCGGTCAACGGCGAGCTCAAGCCGCTCAAGCTGGAGAACGCGAAGTTCTCCACCGAGATCGAAACCGATCCGGCGGCGGCAGGGCCGAACGGCATCGACCGCGTCGAGTTCTGGGTGCAGACCAATCCCGGCACCAAGCCCGGCCCGCTGATGAAGATCGCCTCGGGCGGCGAATTGGCGCGCTTCCTCTTGGCATTGAAAGTGGTGCTGGCCGATCGCGGCTCGGCGCCGACTTTGGTGTTCGACGAAATCGACACCGGCGTCGGCGGCGCGGTGGCGGATGCGATTGGGGTTCGCCTGGCACGGTTGGCGCGCGGCGTGCAGGTGCTCGCCGTCACCCACGCGCCGCAGGTCGCTGCCCAGGCCGACCGGCATTACGTCATCAGCAAGGATGCGCTGGAAAAGGGCAAGCGCGTCGCCACCCGCGTAACGGAAGTCGCCGAGGAGCGCCGCCGCGAGGAAATCGCCCGCATGCTGGCCGGCGCCGAAATCACCAACGAGGCCCGCGCCGCCGCCGAACGCCTGATCAAGGCGGCGTCGTAGTCGTCCGCCATAGCAAAAAGTAATGTGGCGAAGAGTAAAATGGCGAAGAGTAGCAAGTCCAAAGTCAAAACCGACAAAACCCCCGTCGATCTCCTGACGCAAAAGCAGGCCGCGGCGGAATACGCGCGGCTGCAGGTCGAGATCTCAGGCCACGACAAGCGCTACTACCAGCAGGACAAGCCGTCGATCCCGGACGCCGACTACGACGAACTGCGCAAGCGCTACAACGCCATCGAGGCGCGCTTCCCCGATCTGCGCACGTTTGAATCGCTGTCGCTGAAAGTCGGCAGTGCCCCGGCGCGCGGCTTCCGGAAAGTGCGCCACGCCATCCCGATGCTGTCGCTCGACAACGCCTTTGCCGAGCAGGATGTCGTCGATTTCGTCGGCCGCATCCGCCGCTTTCTCAAATTGAGTGACGACGAGAAGATCGCGTTTTCCGCCGAACCCAAGATCGACGGCCTGTCGATGTCGCTGCGCTACGAAAACGGCGAGCTCATCACCGCGGCTACGCGCGGCGACGGCGCCGAAGGCGAGGACGTCACCGCCAACATCAAGACGCTCCGCGAAGTGCCGCAGCATCTCAAGGGCAAGAATATTCCGCCGGTGCTGGAAGTGCGCGGCGAGGTCTATATGACCAAGGCCGACTTCCTCAAGCTCAACGAGCGCCAGAAGGCCGCCGGCGACACCATCTTTGCCAATCCGCGCAACTCCGCGGCGGGCTCGCTGCGTCAGAAAGACCCGGGCGTCACCGCATCGCGGCCGCTCGGCTTCTTCGCCTATGCCTGGGGCGAGATCAGCGATAGGCCGGAGGACACCCAGTCC
>JANMSH010000064.1:0-3491 GCA_031389105.1 Hyphomicrobiales bacterium | reverse complement strand
TTCGTCTTTACCGAGGTTTCCAACCGGGTCTTGACCCATGTCCTGGTCAGCCTGGCCGGTATTTTGATCATGGTTGGCGCCGCAGCCGTGATTTCGTGGTATAAGCGGGTCGAGCGACAAGGATCGGGACCGCGGCCGCCTGCAACCAAGACGGGCTACGCGGGGGGCAACGTATGATGAGGCGAATAGCATTCTCGCTGGCATTGCTGATGCTGGCCGGAGAGGCGAACGCACAGCCGCCGTCCGGGCTTCCGGCCGCCTGTAGCGTGGCGGAACCGCAGATCGAAAATAATTTTCCGATGTCGCAGGTGGCCCGAGCGATTGCCGCAAAACGGCTGAGCGTTCTTGTTGTCGGTGCCGGATCTTCGTTGTTGCCGGGAACGGGCGGCGACAAGAATGCCTATCCGGCCCGGTTGCAGGCGGCTTTGCAAGCCAAATTCCCCGGCGTCGACGTCAAAGTCGCCACCGATGTCAAATCCAAGCGCTCTGCGGCGGACATGGTGAAGGCGATGGTGCCGGCGCTTTTAGCCGCCAAGCCCGCTTTGGTGATCTGGCAGACCGGGACCGTGGACGCGATGCAGGCTGTCGAGCCGGATCAATTCAGCCAGGCGCTGGATAAGGGCATCAACATCGCCCGTTCCGCGGGCGCCGATGTCGTCTTCGTCAATCCGCAGTACAGCCCGCGCACGGAATCGATGATCGCGCTTGGTACATATGCGGAAAACATGCGTTGGGTTGCACTGCAGCAAGATGTGCCGCTGTTCGACCGCTTTAGTATTATGAAGCTTTGGGCCGATATGGGGACCTTCGACCTGAATTCCGCCACGAAAAAACTTGACATGGCTGAGCGTGTTCATGATTGCATAGGCCGATTGCTAGCCGACCTCGTCGCCGAGGCGGCCAAACGAGGCGAACCGCCTGCCGAGGGCAGCCGCCAGTAAAGGTTGGGGAAGCTCCGTGCAGGGTAACGATTTCGCCAAGCGGGCGACGAAGATTTCTGCTGCCGCCCTGCTGCTCGCCGGTGTCACATTTTCTTTGCCGGTAAGCGCCGAGACACCGGCGCCTGTGCCGGTATGCAATGTGCAGCTCGATGTGACGCGGCTTGCAAAGCCGCTGTCGCGCGTCGGCAACAAACTGATTACCGGCGAGCCGATCGTCATCGTCGCCATCGGTTCGTCGTCGACCTGGGGCGCCGGCGCCACGTCGCAGGCCGGCAGCTATCCTGCCAAGCTCGAAGCCGAACTCAAAACGCATTTTCCGAAACAGTCGATCACGGTGATCAACCGCGGCGTCGGCGGCGAAGAAGTCGCCGACATGCTCAAGCGGTTCGATACCGCCATCATCGACGTCAAGCCAGATCTGGTGTTGTGGCAGCTCGGCACCAACTCGCTCATCCGCGATCACAAGATGAACGCCCACGATTCGGCGATACGCGCCGGCATCAAGAAAATTCGTTCGGTCGCCGCCGACATCGTGCTGATCGATCCTCAATTCGTGCCGAGGGTCATCGCCAAGCCCGATGCCGAGCGCATGGTCGAGCTGATTTCCACGACTGCGAAGCAGGAAGACGTCGATCTGTTTCGCCGCTTCGAAGTGATGAAACGCTGGACCACGGTCGATCGCTTGCCGTTCGAGACTTTCGTGTCGCCCGATGGGCTGCACATGAATGACTGGAGCTACGCCTGCATGGCTAAGGGTCTCGGCGTGGCGATCGCCGAAGCCGCCAAGCGGCCGGTGATGTCGGCCACCGCCGGTACGCATTCGGCGCCGTAAACAAATCTGACGGTTACACTTTCTCCAGCGCCGTCAGCAGGTCTTCGATCAGGTCGTCGGCATGTTCGAGGCCGGCAGAGAACCGCACCAGCCCATCGCCGATGCCGAGTTCGGCGCGCTGCTCCGGCGTCAGTCGTTGATGCGTGGTCGTGGTCGGATGCGTGATCAGGCTCTTGGCGTCCCCGAGATTGTTGGTGATGCCGATCAAGCTCAGGCCGTTGAGGAAACGGAACGCGCCTTCCTTGCCGCCTTTGACTTCGAACGCGCATAGCGTCGATCCGGCTGCCATCTGCTTCTTGACGATGTCGGCCTGTGGATGGTCGGCCCGGCCTGGATAAATCAGATTGTTGATCTTGGCATGTCCAGCCAGCGCGTTCGAAACCGCTCCGGCGTTTTCGGTTTGCCGCTGCACACGCACCGACAGCGTTTCGAGGCCCTTCAGCAATACCCAGGCATTGAACGGCGACAACGACGGCCCGGTCTGGCGCAAAAGCTGATGGTAATTGTCGACGATCAGCTTTTCCGATGCGAGGATGACGCCGCCGAGCACGCGGCCCTGACCGTCGATGTGCTTGGTCGCTGAGTAAACCACGACGTCGGCGCCGAGCGTCAGTGGACTCTGGTAGAGCGGGGTAGCGAACACATTGTCGACCACCAGCTTGGCGCCCACGCTGTGCGCGATATCGGCGATCGCCTGAATGTCATAGACCTCGAGCGTCGGATTGGTCGGCGTTTCCAGGAACAGCGCCTTGGTGTTTTTCTGTACTGCCTTTTGCCAGGCATCGAGATCCTTACCGTCGACCAGCGTGCAGGGCACGCCGAAACGCGGCAGCCATTCCTCGATCACCCAGCGGCACGAACCAAAGAGCGCCTTGGCGGCGACCACGTGGTCGCCGGCCCGCACCAGTCCCATCAGCGCGGTGGTGACCGCGGCCATGCCGGTCGCGGTCGAGCGCGCGGCCTCACAGCCTTCCAGCGCGGCCATGCGCTTCTCGAACATGTCCATCGTCGGGTTCGAGTAGCGCGAATAGACGTAGCCCGGAATCTTGCCGGAGAAACGCAGCTCGCAATCTTCGGCGCTCTCGTACTTGTAGCCTTGGGTGAGAAACAGCGCCTCCGACATCTCGTTGAATTGCGAGCGTAGCGTGCCGGCATGAACCAGCCGCGTTTCGGGGCGATAGGTCTTGGTTGGCGTTTCGGACATCGTGTTCTCCTTCGGCCGGGCACATGACATGCGCTAAGCCAATAAAAAACCGGCCTGAGAAAAAATCTCGGCCGGGCACACGTGTCCCCGGCCTTTTAGCGACTTATTTTACGTGGCTGCAAGCCGGCCGGCTCAAATTGACCACGGGATAAAGGGTTTGTAGCGGGGCCGCCCGCTTCCCGTCAAGGCACCCGTCGGGTTAGATCGGCGCTCCCAGGGATGAGGCGCCGTGCCACTTTCTTTCGCCATCGAGGACAAAGGTATTCTGCCGGACCGCATGATCGCGGCGCTGGCGGCCGACGGTGCGATTCTGCCTGAAGTCTCCTTCGTCCCGGACCAGATCCAGCCGGCGAGCCTCGATCTGCGGCTGGGTGCGGTCGCCTATCGCGTGCGCGCCAGTTTCCTGCCGGGCTCGACCACCGTCGCCCGGCGCATCGACGAACTGAAGCTGCATGAATTTCCGCTGACCGACGGCGCGGTGCTGGAAACCGGCTGCGTCTATATCGTGCCGCTG
>JANMSH010000060.1:0-2492 GCA_031389105.1 Hyphomicrobiales bacterium | reverse complement strand
GCCGGAGCCTTTGACGTGCAAGGCCGCAACGTCCGTGCCGGTGAGATCTCGCGCCGTTAGCTTGACGGAGGTGTTGCCGCCGCCATGCAGCACGAGCTTGGGATCGCGGCCCAGCAGGCGCGTCGAGTAGATCCGGAGCGCCAGTTCGGCAGTAATATCGGCGCGGCCGTAAGAGCCGATCGCGGCGGCGGCGTCGTTGTCATTCCACCGGCTTTGCATTGTGGCGTCGCTCGTTCGCTTCCTGACCGCTGGCCGCATCTGCTTGGCGCGCCCCACCGCGGCTTGCAAGGGTGACGCATCCCGATCACAGCGTACCCGGCGCCAGACGCGAGGGTCTTAATACCATCACTTAAAGATTGTAAATTGCAACTAGTGAGGGTAATTTTACGCAACTAGGGGGGATTTCATGTCTATTACGTTTCCCGACAACGACAAACGCGAAACCCGCATGACAGAGCTGTGCGCCGATATCAACCAGCAAATCGTCAACAGCGCGAGCGATCAGAACAAGATCGACACCACCATCAAGCAGGTCGACAGCACCATTCAGGCTTTGTTGCGCCAACTCGAGCCGAACGTCGCGCCGCAGGTCAAAACCATCAACCTGTACAAGACTGTGTGGGAGGTTTGCGACATCCTGTTTACAGCGCTCACCTTCACCGCCGCCTACAAGGTTCTTACCAAGGTGGCGGCGGGCCGCCTGCTTCAAGCCGTCGCGCAGCGTCTGCCGGCCGAGGCCAATGTGGCGGAAGCCGCGGAGCAGGAACCGCTGGTGGCGGACGCCGCCGAAGAGGTTGGCATTCCTTTTACCGCCAAGCTGGGGAGCGCGTTTGGCGGCGCCGTGTTGTCGGTCGGTATCGGCTTTGCCATTGACGGCATCGAAGGCAGGATCGCCCGCGACAAGATGCGCAACCAGATTCACGATTTCATACCGACCCGCACCAATACCAAAGTGTCGGAGATGCAGTTCCGTACCCTGTTCGAAGAGGTCAATTCGCTCCTCATCACATACCAGGAGCTCCAGCAGCTCGGCTATACGCGCGACCAGATCGACAAGGTCATCTCCATGACCATTGCTGCCTTCAAGCCGAAGCTCGAGGCCATCAACGCGGATGCCGCGAACGCGGAGCTCGCGCAGATCGACGCAGCGCGCGGTTCGTGGACCAACGAGGATCACTGACGTGAGCTTCTGGAGCAGCCTCCGCGACGGCTTTCGAAACGCGGGTCAAACCGTTGTCGATGCGGGAAAGGCGACGGCCACCAGTGTCGAGACGATCGCGGGCGGCGACACGTTCTATCCCGACAACCCGCATCGCGAAGCGCGCGCCAAGGAGCTGGCGTTGGATGTGTCGCAGGTTTCCTACCGGGTTGCCGCCGACAATGTGCAGGTGAAAGCCAACCTGAAAAATCTCAACACGACGATCGAGGAGGTCTATCGCGCCCGTGGTTTCGCGCCGCCGGCTGCGGCCAATGCCGGATCAATTGAATTTCACCAAACGGCCTACCAGGTCAGCGGCTTCGTGGCGCCGCTGCTGGCGGTGAGTGCGGTGCGTTATGCCCTGACCGACACGGCGGTGGTCGGCGAAGCGGAGGCGGGCGAGATCGGCGGCGAGGCCGCTGCGGAAGCGCTCGGGGCGGCCGGCGTCGAGCTGGGCTTCGGTCCGAGCGTGGTGATCATCGCCGCCGTAACCGCCATCATCGGCGCCATCCAGGGCGCCGACAAACGCGCGAAGCTGCAGGATTACGTGCACAAGAGCTATGCCCTGCGGCAGCGGCTGAAGGTCAGCGAATTGCTCGATGCGCGGCTGGTGAATGTGCTGGCCGGTGCGTCGGTGTCGATCTCGGTTTTGAAGGGCATCGGCTACACCGAGGCGCAACTCACCAAGGCGGTGCAGCAGATCATCGCCAAATCGGAGGGCGCGTTAAACGTCGACTTGGGCCGCGATGCGCGCACACAATTGGATGGCCTCGACCGTTCGCGCCGTTCGTGGACCCACGAAGACAGTTGAGCGCGCCCTGAGCGGGCGCGTTTCAACTTCCCATAGTTCAGTCGCCGAGCAGGCGCTTGCCCCACCAGCCGCGCTTGGGCGCGGCCGTTTCGGGCGCGGTGCTCGACACCACGGGTGCCGGCGGCGGGGTCATCGGCGCGGGCGCTGAGGACGCGCTGGCGCCGATCGGGGCCTGCTCGCGGATGGTCGAGCGACGGCGCGGCGGCACCTGTGACGGCGCCTCCGCCGACAGAGGAGCGGGCGCGGGCTTCGGCTCAGGCGCAGAGGAATAAGACGGCGGCGGCGCGATGCCGGAAGCGTCCTGGTCGCTGACCAGAGGGACATCGGCACCCGCGTGTTGGTGTTCCTGCGGCTGACCGTTGTCGTGGCCGTTTCCTTGGCCGTTTTCCTGGCCGTTGAGCGGCGCGTCGCCGTTGCGATGCTTGTTGCGGCGTCCGCCACGGCGGCCGCGACGGCGGCGGCGACGGACGTCTTCGCCTTCGC
>JANMSH010000364.1:0-1786 GCA_031389105.1 Hyphomicrobiales bacterium | reverse complement strand
AACCA
This sequence comes from Hyphomicrobiales bacterium, assembly GCA_031389105.1. Taxonomy (GTDB): domain Bacteria; phylum Pseudomonadota; class Alphaproteobacteria; order Rhizobiales; family Xanthobacteraceae; genus Pseudolabrys. Next base: position 1,781 of record JANMSH010000364.1, on the reverse strand, counting down.
TCTCCGGATTGTCCGGTTTGATCGCCGACGACACCACCAGGACATCGGCGCCGTCGACGTTACTCGCCTTGTGGCCGATGAACACCGCGATGCCGAGGTCGCGCAGCCGCTTGACGTTGGCCGAGTCGGCCACGTCGGAGCCGGTCACGGTGTAGCCAAGATTGGCCAGCACCTCGGCGATGCCGCTCATGCCAATGCCGCCGATGCCGACGAAGTGCACCGGTCCGATATCGCGCGGCAGTTTCATGGAATCTCCTCGTTAATTCTGGCCGTTTAATGCAAGACGCTGAGGGCCGAAACAAGACCAGCCAAGCCCGGTTATCGCCGGAATGCTTAAATTCCGGCGACTTTGTTCCGACCAGCAGGCCGTCAGGCCGCAGCCTTCTTCAGGCGGGGTATCTTCCTGATCTCGGCGGCAAGGTCGCGCTCGGCATGCCAAGTGTCGTAGGCGCCCTGCATGCGCACCCACACGCCGGCCCCGTCGCCAAAAAGCTTGCCGAGCCGGACCGCAATCGCGGGCGACACCGGCTTACGCTCAGCCAGAATGTCGTAGAGCTGCTGGCGGGAAATGCCCAGGAGCGCTGCGATCTCGGTCTTGCTCTTGCCGGTCGGCGGGATCACCTCGCTCAACAATGCGCCGGGATGCGTCGGGCACCTGTTCGGATCGCGTTTGGCAGCATACTCAGCCATCTCTTTGTTCCTCAATGATACTGTTCGAAATCGACGCGAAGCGCGTCACCGACTTCGAACTCGAAGGTAATGCACCATGGTCCGTTGATGTGGACCGAATAGCGGGTTGGGACAAAGCCTCGCAGCGGATGAAAGTCGAAGCCAGGAAGATTCATCTGCGCGGGCGTTGTCACAATATTCAGTCGATCGAGGCGGACCAAAATGCGTTTTTGCATCTTGGCGTCGATCTTGGCCGAGCGGCCCTTCGCCCATAACTCGGCTAAAGCCTTGCTCCGGAAGGTTCCGATCACGACATGTAATGTAAGCTAATTGCTTACATATGTCAACCGATGGCTTACGCGGTGTTCAGGCGCCCAGCCACCGTCATCACCAAATCCGCCAGCCGCTCGGCGGCGTCGGTGGTGCCGGCCGATTTGGCGGCCTGCGCCATGCGGGCCAGCAAAGGCGGATCGGCGGCGAGCCGGGTGAGTTCGGTCGCCAGCCGCTCGGGCGTGAAATCGCGCTGCTCGATGCGCACCGCGCCGCCGGCATCCTGCAACACGCCGGCATTGTGGAACTGGTCCTGATCCAGCGCGTGCGGCAGCGGCACCAAAATCGAAGGCCGGCCGATGGCGGACAGTTCGGCCACCGTCGAAGCGCCGGAGCGCCCGACAATCAGATGCGCCGCCGCCATGCGCGCCGGCAGGTCGTCAAAGAAGGCTGCGACTTCCGCGGCGACGCCGAGCCTGGCGTAAGCGCCCTCGACTTCCGCGATGTCTTCGGCACGCGCCTGCTGCACCACCGAGAGGCGCACCAGAAGTGCTGCCGGAATGCGCTCGATGGCCTGCGGCACGATGTCGGACATCACGCGTGCGCCCTGGCTGCCGCCGAACACCAGCAGGCGGATTTTTTCGTTTGCCGCCGGCGGAACGTAAGGCACGTGCGAGGCTTCGATCACGACGGGGCGCACCGGATTGCCGGTGAAGGTGATCTTGCTCTGCAAGCTTGGATCGGCGCGCGTCAGCTTCGGGAAGCTGGTGGCAATCGCCGTGACGCGCGAGGCCAACGCACGATTGGCGCGGCCCATGACGCCGTTCTGTTCGTGCAGCACG
>JANMSH010000030.1:0-12304 GCA_031389105.1 Hyphomicrobiales bacterium | reverse complement strand
ATCCCATGGCCGCGGCAGGCCGAGCGCTTCGTTCCAGGCTGGCAATTGCACGGCGCGGGCGCGGGCGTTCTTCGACAGCGTCACCGCCAGCATTTCAATGAGAATGCGTGCGACGTTGTTTTCCGGCTGCGGCTCGGTGAGACCCAGCGAATTCACCTGCACACCGTAACGGAACAGCCGCTGCTTCGGGTCGGTGATGCCGTAGCGTTCGCGCGTGATCTCGTCCCATAATTCGACGAAGGCACGCATCTTGCAGATTTCGGTGACGAAGCGCATGCCGGCGTTGACGAAAAACGAAATGCGGCCGACGACCTCGCCAAATTTTTCTTGGGTCACTTCGCCCGACGCCTTCACGGTGTCGAGAACCGCCACCGCGGTGGCGAGTGCGAAGGCCAATTCCTGCACCGGCGTCGCACCCGCCTCTTGCAGATGGTAGGAGCAGATGTTCATCGGATTCCACTTCGGCAATTCGGTCGTAGTGAAAATCGCCACGTCCTTGATCAGCCGCATGGAAGGCACCGGCGGAAACACGTAAGTGCCGCGCGACAGATATTCCTTGATGATGTCGTTCTGGATGGTGCCGGTCAGCGCGGTGCGCGGCGCATTTTGCTCGTCGGCGACCGCGATGTAGAGCGCCATCAGCCACGCCGCGGTGGCGTTGATGGTCATCGAGGTGTTCATGGTGCCGAGCGGGATCTGGTCGAACAGCGCCCGCATGTCGCCGAGGTGATTGACCGGGACGCCGACTTTGCCGACCTCGCCTTTGGCGAGGATGTGGTCGGAGTCGTAGCCGGTCTGGGTCGGCAGATCGAAGGCGACGGACAAGCCCGTCTGCCCCTTCGCGAGGTTCTTGCGATAGAGCGCGTTGGAGTCCGCCGCGGTCGAATGACCGGCATAGGTGCGGAAAATCCATGGCTTGTCGCGTTTAACGGTGTCGGCCATCGGGCTGCCTGTTACAGCAGTGTGACGCAACCCTTGTTGCAATGCAACATAGAAGCCGTGCTCCGGGGCGGTGAGGCCCCGGAAGTTACAGGTTACGTCCGCCGTGACGTGTCGGGTTAGCCGCGTTTCACCAAGCCGATGATCACCAGCAGAATCACCGCGCCGATGGTGGCGTTGATGATGGCCGCGACCATGCCGCCGCCGATCATGATGCCCAGCTTGGGCAACACCCAGCCGCCGATAAAGGCGCCGACGATGCCGACGATGATATTGCCGATCAGACCGAAGCCGATGCCTTTGACGATCATTCCGGCGAGCCAGCCGGCGATCGCGCCGATAACGAGCAGGATAATAATGCCCTCAACTGTCATGGCCTTCTCCCTGATTGCGGCTTGCCCCCAGCGGCGACCGCGGATCGAGCCGATTCAATAGTAAAGCTGGCCCCGCGTCGACGGCCCGGACGCCGCAATCGACAGCCGAATTGACAGCCGTGGGGCGCATAATTGCCGCAGGCCGGGCGGTCCGGGGGCTGACCGGCAAAGTTTCCTTAATACCCGGGGCTTAACGTCTTCATCGGTCAACCCGAGTTCCGACATGACGACGAATTCCGCCGGCGGTCCGCGCTACAGCATCGTCATTCCTGTCTTTAACGAGCAGGCGGTGCTGCCGGTGTTGCTGCGCCGGCTCGACATCATGATGCAGGGGCTGGACGGGGTTACCGAGGCGATCTTCGTCGACGACGGCAGCAGCGATTGCAGCGCCATCGTGCTGCGCGCCAAGGCCAAGGAAGACCCGCGCTATCGCTTCATCGGCCTGTCGCGGAATTTCGGTCATCAGGCCGCGATCACCGCCGGCATGGAAGCGGCCAGTGGCGATGCCGTGATTGTCATGGACGCCGACCTGCAAGACCCGCCCGAAGTCGTCGGGCAGATGATCGACAAGTGGAAGGAAGGCTACGAGGTCGTGTACGGCCGCCGTCTGTCGCGCGAAGGCGACAGCGCCTTCAAGCAGGCGACCGCCAGCCTGTTCTACAAACTGCTCGGACGTTTATCGTCGGTCGAGATCCCGCGCGACGCCGGCGATTTTCGCCTCATCGACCGCAAGGTGCTCGACGCATTCCTCGCCATGCCGGAGCAGGACCGCTTCGTGCGCGGCATGTTCGCCTGGCTCGGCTTCCGGCAAACTGAAGTTGCCTTTCATCGCTTGCCACGGTTGGCCGGCGAAACCAAATATCCGTTGCTGAAGATGTTGCGGCTCGCCGTAAACGGCGTGATCGGATTTTCCGATGCGCCACTACGCCTCGCAATCTGGGCCGGTTTTGCGGTGTCGGCCTTCGCCGCGCTTTACGCGATGTATGTCGGCGTCCACTGGCTGGCCGGCGACAAAACGCTGGTGGCGGGCTGGGCCTCGACCATCATCATCGTATCGTTCCTATCCGGCATCAACATGATCATGACCGGGATCATGGGCCTCTATGTCGGCCGCATCTACGCCGAAGTGAAACGGCGTCCGCTTTATGTTGTGTCGGAAAAAACCGGCTTCGATCGCGCGCTGCAGTCTGAGGCCGAACCAGCGAGTGCGCGCAAGATCACCGCGACCTGATCTCTATGGCGCCTAGCGCCGCGTGTGCACCACCGCCACGTCATCGGAATAAACTCGCTTCCATTCCGGCAGCCGGTCGAGCAGCCCGACCGCGGGCGTCGACGGCGTCAGCAAGGTCGCACCGAATTTGTACTCATCAAGCATCGCCACAAAATCCGGCACGTTCTGTAGCTCCAGGGCACGGTTGTGCCGCATGATAAATTTCATGCCGTAAAGCTCGGCGCGGCCGTCGATAAAGGCCGGAATGCCGACGTAATCGAGATAGCCGCCAAAGTCGTAGGCATTCAGAATCGGTCCGGCTTTGGCGGTATCGAACGATTTCAGCGCGTTGGCCGGTGTGATGTTGGCAGCCGGCGCGATGGCGCGTGTGGCGGCCACGCCGGTGACGCCGATCAGCAGCACGATGGCGGCGGCCGGCATCCAGGCCGCGAAGCGCGCAGCGGTGTTGCTCTCGGCAGCAATGCTTGCGAATTGCTTCGCCAACGGCCGCGCCAAGAACAACGGCGCCAGCAGGCCGAGCAAGTCGGCATGACGCGATTGCGACAGGCTCAGGTGGAGAAGGCCGAACACGATGAGAATGCGCAGCGGCGGCAGCTTCACGCCGTAAAAGAGCGCGGCGCCGAATGCACCCAGCATGACGAGTTCGAACGGACCGAGATGCGTGAAGTCCTGCGCGCGCCATTCGGTGACGATGGTCAGCACCTCGCCGAGCGCGATGGTGCGCGTCGTCACCAAAATCGCTTCCGGGCCGTAAGGATTGAGACAGGCGGCGGCGATCGCGAGCACGCCGAACAGCAACCATTGCCGCGCCACGCGCAGGCGTTCGTTCGCCGGCGCATTCCACAACGCGTCGCATGCAATCGCGCCGGCAATCGCAATGCCGAAGGTGAAACTGCCGTGCAGGTTAGCCCACAGGATCATCAACGGCAGCAGGCGCCACGGCGGCGCGCGCTTTTCGTCAACGGTATGAATCAACGTGCCGACCCACAGCACGATTAGCGGCAGTGCCAGGATATGCGGCCGTGCCAGGATATGGGGTGACACCAGCACAAAGGCGGCGAGCGTCGCGATCAGCGCCGGCACCGGCTGCCAGTTGCGCAGCAAAAACCAAGTTAGCAATCCGAAGGAAGCCGCCGCCGCCGCGGCAGCAAGCGCGACCACGGCGATCCAGCTGCCGAGCGCGTGAGCGGCAGCGTAAACGAGTTGCGACAACCATTCGAACGCGACCCAGTGTTCGCCGCGCATGGTCAGCGACAGCGGATCGCCGGTCGGCACGGCGCGATGTTCGAGAATCCAGCGCCCTAGCGCGATGTGCGAGTAAGTATCCGGGTCGCCTAGAAGGCGCGGCCCGAGCATCATGAGCAAAGCATAGACGCCCGCGGCCACCAGCCAGGGCAGGGCCGCCTGGGAATCGGCAGTACGGGAGGCACGTTGGATCGCTTGATCGGACATGGGGGCCTTGCCTGAGGCTTCCAACTTAGGCGGCCGCCCTTTTTAAACCCTTAAAAGCGGGGTTTCCGGTCTATCGAGAGCGGCCTGACCATGATGTTGTTGCGCTGCAACATTTATTGAGTCAGACTAATGACAGTTCTCAAGGAGGCTGCCGATGCCGGCTGTTGCGCAGGTGAGGAGCGTTGCTTCTCATAAGGACCTCTATGCCGTCGGCGAAATTCCGCCGCTCGGCCATGTGCCCGAAAAGATGCACGCCTGGGTCATCCGCCAGGATCGCCACGGGCCTCCCGACAAATCTTTTCAGCTTGAGGTGGTGCCGACCTGGACTATCGGTGAGGACGAAGTCCTGCTGCTCGTGATGGCCGGCGGCGTGAACTACAACGGCATCTGGGCGGGCCTCGGCCAGCCGATCACGCCGTTCAACGTTCACAAGCAGCCCTATCATATCGCCGGATCGGATGCCTCCGGCATCGTCTGGGCGGTTGGCGCCAAAGTGAAGCGCTGGAAGGTCGGCGATGAAGTCATCGTCCATTGCAATCAGGACGACGGCGACGACGAAGACTGTAACGGCGGCGATCCGCTGCTGTCGCCATCGCAACGCATCTGGGGTTACGAGACGCCCGACGGTTCGTTCGCACAGTTCTGCCGTGTGCAGTCGCGGCAGTTGATGCAGAAGCCCGCGCATCTGACCTGGGAAGAGTCAGCCTGCTACACGCTGACGCTGGCGACCGCCTACCGCATGCTGTTCGGCCATCCGCCGCACACGCTCAAGCCCGGTGACAACGTTCTGGTCTGGGGCGCCTCCGGCGGCCTCGGCGTGTTCGGCTTGCAGCTCGTCGCAGCGTCGGGCGCCAACGCCATCGCGGTCGTGTCCGACGAATCGAAGATGGAATACGTCTTCAATCTCGGCGCCAAGGGCGCGATCAACCGCAAGGAGTTCAAGTGCTGGGGCCAGCTGCCTCAGGTGAATTCCGCGGAATACAATGACTGGAGCAAGGAAGCCCGCCGCTTCGGCAAGGCGATCTGGGACATCACCGGCAAGCGCGACGTCGACATCGTGTTCGAGCATCCGGGCGAGGCGACTTTTCCGGTGTCGTCGATGGTCGTGAAGCGTGGCGGCATGGTCGTGTTCTGCGCCGGTACCACCGGCTTCAACATCACCTTCGACGCGCGCTACGTCTGGATGCGGCAGAAGCGCATCCAGGGCTCACACTTCGCGCATTTGAAGCAGGCGAGCCAGGCCAACCGCTTCGTGCTGGAACGCCGCATCGATCCGTGCATGAGCGAAGTCTTTCCCTGGGGCGATATCCCGCTGGCGCATACCAAGATGTGGAAAAACCAGCATCCACCCGGCAACATGTCGGTGCTGGTCTGCGCCCCGCGCACGGGGCTGAAGAATCTGGAAGACACGATGGAGGCGGCGGCCGGCAGCTAGCGGGCCGGCACTTCCGGTTCGAACGGATCGGACTCCGATGTCGACGGCGACGGCGCTTGCGTCAATGTCGCATCGATCCGCTTCGCGCGCCATGTGCAGATCACCGAATTCAATTCGCCGCCGTAGATGAAGATCGACGCGCAGACATACAGAAAGATCAGCGCGATCATCGCCGACGCCAGCCCGGCATACATCGAGATATAGGCGAAGGCGTAGTTGGCGAGATAGCGGCCGAACGCCGTGCCGGCGACCAGCCATAACACCAGCGTGGCAACGATACCGGGCGCGATTTCCAGAAACGACCGCCGGCCGGCGGGCAGCCAAGCGTGCACGATCAGCAACGCAACCACCAGCACCACCACGGCTACGGCGTAACGGACGAACGTGACCAGGCCGCCCAACGGCTCCAGCGTCGGCACGTAGAACACCAGCTTGCCCCAGATCAGCGGCGCCAGTACCACCAGGAACGAGAACGCAAGGATCGCCACCGCGGCCACCAGCACATAGCCGACCGATTCCAGCCGCAGCAGCCACCAGGCGCGCGGTTCCTTCATATCGTAAGCGCGATTCAAGCCCACGCGCAGGCTCTCAACGCCGCTCGACGCGAAATACAACGCGAACAGAATGCCGAAGGTCAGAATGCCGCCGCGCGTATCGGTGAGCACGCCGGCGACATCGAGAGCGATCGGGCCGGCGACTTCCTGCGGCCATGCTTCCAGCAGAATGCGCGCCGCTTCGTCGGCAAGTTGCCTGGAACCGAAGAAAAAGCCGGCCAGTGCGGTGACCACGATCAGAAACGGGAACATCGCCATTAGCGTCGACAAAGCGATATGGCTCGCAATGGCCCAGCCGTCATCGGCGAGAAAATGCCTGAACGCGTCGACTACGATCCGCAATGACGACTGAATAATGCGCAAAGCGCTGGCCCCAGGCGAACACGTCCGCAGTTTGAAATTGGCTATTACCGCGCCCTTTGCAAGGGCGATAATTGGGACAGACGCTCAGGCGGCTTGTTTCAGCGGCTTTTTAGGCGGCATTTTTAGGCAGCTTGGACGTTGCTCAGGAACTTGCGCACTTCGCTTTCCAGACCCTCGGCCTCGACCGCAACAGCGTCGGCCAGATCCTTGACGTCCGATGCCGTGGCGCGGGCATCGGTGGTGACGCCGGCCACCCGGCTCATCGCCTCTGCGCCGGTGCGCGCCTCGCCGGAGGCGCGGCTGACGCCTTCCGCGATCGAGGCGACCGCGGAGTTCTGCTGATCGACGGTGGCTGACACCATGCTGGCGATCGCCGCCATGTCCCGGATGATGGCGTTGACTTGCTCGATGGCCTGCGCGGCGTCGGCGGCGGCCGACTGGATCGAGCCGATCTGCTGCGCGATTTCCTCGGTCGCTTTCGCGGTTTGTCCGGCCAGCGATTTCACTTCGGAGGCGACCACCGCAAAGCCCTTGCCGGAGTCGCCGGCGCGGGCGGCTTCGATGGTGGCGTTGAGCGCCAGCAGATTGGTCTGGCCTGCGATCGCCTGGATCAGTCCGACCACTTCGCCGATGCGGGTGGCGGCCTGGCCGAGCTCCGCCATGGTGGTGACGGTACGTTGCGCTTCCGACACCGCGCGTCCGGCGACGTCGGTCGATTTCGCCGCCTGCGACGCGATCTCGCCAATCGACGCCGCCAGTTCTTCGACCGAGCTCGCGGCCGCGGTGACGTTGTCGGATGCGGCGCTGACGCGCTGTTCGGCGGTGTGGGCTTCCGACGACACGGTATCGGCGGCCTTGTTGAGATCGGCTGAGCTCGTCTCGAGCTTCATCGAAGCCGCCCGCAGCTTGCCGAGAACGCCTTCGACCGAATTCTTGAATTGCCCGATGGTCTGCGAAATCGTATCGCTGCGCACTTCCTTGGCGTGGCTGTCTTCGGCTTGCGTCTGCGACAGACTTTCACGCTCGATCATGGTGTCGCGGAATACGATCACCGTGCGCGCCATTTCGCCGATCTCGTCGCGCGCCTGGGTCGCAGGAATTCTTGTGCTGGTGTCGCCATTGGCCAGCCGTTTCATAACGCTGGCCAGGCCATTGAGCGGGTGGATGATGCTGCGGCCGATCAGCCAGCTAAATCCAAGGCCGAGCGCGACTATGGCGATGCCGACGGCAACGATGCCGGTGCGAGTAAGCGCTTGCGATCCGATCAGCCCGGCCGATGCTTCCTCGGCGGTCAGCCGCGCGCGCTCGATGATCTCGTCGGCCCGCGGCATCATGCGCTGGCTGTCGATGTCGATAACGGCGCGCAACGCATGGACGCGGCCGTAGCCATCGACCCATTGGCCGAATGTTTCCGCATAAGCTTTCACTTGCTTGTCGAGCGCCGCTTTCATGTCCGGCGTAGCGGCGATCTGACTGAAAGTGTCGGTGAAGCGTTTGTGTCCGGTGAAAAATAGCTGCCGCATCAATTCGGTTTGGGTGAGCCGGTACTCGGCCTCGTGATACCGCATGGTCAGCAGCGACTGCATCAGCTTCATGGCGTCCACTTCGGCAAGCCACGTCATGTTCTCGTTGACGATGCGCTCGACCGCGATGCTGGCGTCGCCGAGCTTGCCGCGCAGGCCGGTCGTTTCGGTCGAGCCGAGGACGTCCTGTTCGCGTACCAGTTCGTTGAAGGCCTGGCGCAAATCCATCAGATTCTTACGCAGGTTCGCGATGTTTTCGGAGTGGCGGCCCTCGACGGCCCCGGCGACCGTGTCGAGGCTGCGTAGCGCGAGCGCATGGGCCTGCTCGTAATTCACTACCAGATTGCTGCTGGGATTGGCGCTGAAATCCTTCACGATGATGCGCATCGTGGAGACCGACGTCTTGAAATCGCGGCTGGCATCGGCGAGCGCGCTGGAACGGCTGACGGTGTCGAAGGCGGTGGCGACGGCGTGCTCGCCGGCAAAATAGGTCACGCCGTTGGCGAGGAAGCCAATCACCGGAATCATCGCCAGCACGACGATGCGGCTGCGCACCGAAAACGAGGTGAGCATGCGGGTCAGCCGGTTGAACGGGTGGAGGAGATTCAAGCGCATGGCCGGTTCGGATCTCGCCGGTGGTGCAGAGGACCGCGCAAAAGGGACCGATGTAGGAGAGCCCGAAAAGGTTAATTTTATAGCAATTTTACAACCTACCTTGGCGCCCCCCGGAGAATCCACCCATTGTGGCCGGGTTTGCTTTTGTGCACTGCACGCGTAATGTCGTCGATGCAGCCGGCACAATTGCTTTCGCCCGTACCCGAGGAACCCATGCCGATCGCCGCTTCCCGCTCCACCGCCCAACACGAACTGGTTGAACTCAGCCGCGAGGCCACGGTCGCGCTCGATGCCCTGCTGGCCGATGCCGTGATCAAGGTGCGGGAGCGGGTGGTGGTGGAAGGCCATCCGGTCAGCAAGATGTTCGATCGTGAACAGCGCGCGACCCACGGGCTCGCCTGGCTCGCGACCTATGTCGAGGCGGTGCGCCAGCTTGCCTCTTACACGCAACGCATGGTCGGCGACGGCACTTTCGGTGAACTCGAAGAACATCTCGTCCGCATCGGCCTCGGCGAATACATTGCACAGATCATCGGCGGCATTCCGATGAGTCAGGGCGAAGTGGTGCGGCCGAGCGATCTCGGATTGTCGATGGCGCAGGTTGCCGCGCGCATTACTCCGATGATCGAAAGCCTCATTGCGAGCGGTAATACCGCGCAGCGCCGCGCCCGTCTGGTCGAGTTGATCCGCTCCGGCCACAACGCCACGATCGGTGCCGCCGGCCTTGACGAGACGCTGGAATCGATCCGCGAAGAGATGCGAAAATTTGCCAACAGCGAAGTGATCGATCACGCGCAAGGCTGGCACCGCACCAACAGCTACATCCCGCTCGAGATCATCGCGCAAATGTCCGAGCTCGGCGTGTTCGGGCTGACGATCCCAGAAGAGTTCGGCGGCATGGGCCTCGGCAAAGAGTCGATGTGCGTCGTGTCGGAAGAATTGTCGCGCGGCTATATCGGCGTCGGTTCGCTCGGCACGCGCTCGGAAATCGCCGCTGAACTCATTCTCGGTGGCGGCACGCCGGAGCAAAAGCAAAAGTGGCTGCCGAAGCTCGCGTCCGGCGAAGTGCTGCCGACCGCGGTGTTCACCGAACCCAACACTGGCTCGGATCTCGCGTCGCTGAAAACCCGCGCGGTGCGCGAAGGTAATGTCTACAAGGTCTACGGCAACAAGACCTGGATCACCCATCCGGTGCGTGCCGATCTGATGACGCTATTGGTGCGCACCAATCCGAAGGAACTGGGCCATCGCGGCCTGTCGATGCTGCTGGCGGAAAAGCCGCGCGGCACCGACCAGAATCCGTTCCCGGCCAAGGGCATGACCGGCACCGAGATCGAAGTGCTCGGCTACCGCGGCATGAAGGAATACGAGATCGCCTTCGACGGTTTCGAAGTCAAAACGGAGAATCTGCTCGGCGGCGTCGAGGGCTTGGGCTTCAAGCAGTTGATGCAGACCTTCGAGTCGGCCCGCATCCAGACTGCGGCCAGAGCGATCGGCGTTGCGCAGTCGGCGATGGAGCGCGCGATCGACTACGGGCAAACCCGCGTGCAGTTCGGCCAACCGATCATCGCTTTCCCGCGCGTTGCCGACAAGATCGCGATGATGGCGGTCGAGATCATGATCGCGCGCCAGCTCACGTATCACGCCGCGCGCGAGAAGGATTCCGGGCGGCGCTGCGACCTGGAAGCCGGCATGGCCAAGTTGCTCGCCGCACGCGTGGCCTGGGCCAATGCCGACAACGCGGTGCAGATCCACGGCGGCAACGGTTTCGCGCTGGAGTTCCCGGTATCGCGCATTTTGTGCGATGCCCGCATCCTCAGTATTTTCGAGGGCGCCGCTGAAATTCAGGCTCAGGTCATCGCGCGCCGGCTGCTCGACGGCACCAATTGACAACTTCCACGCAACGAAACGGCATACTTCCGCGTTGACCTAACGCAAAACGCGGCAAACGCGCCCGCGTATGATTGCGTAGAGGCCGAGGGAGGTATCTTTCATGTCCGAATTGATTATTCACGCCGGCGAGTGGGTTGTGGTCTGCGACGGCGCCAAGGCGCTGTTGCTGGAAAATACCGGCGACGCCAAATTTCCGAACCTCCGCATGGTCGAGGTCTTCGAGCACAAGAGTCTCGCCACGCATGAACTCGGCACCGACGCGCCCGGGCGTTCGCACCGTTCGACCGGTCATGGCAGCAGCGCAGTCGAGCAGACCGACTGGCACGATCAGGAAGAGCGCACGTTCCTGCTGGAGCTGGTGAAGCATCTGGATGCCGTGCTGGCCGCCGGCAAGACCAAGTCGTACATCGTTGTGGCGCCGCCGCGCGCGCTCGGCGTGCTGCGTACGGCCTATAGCCACGCGGTCAAGGCCGCGGTGCGCTCCGAGGTCGACAAGGACTACGTCAAGCTGCCGATCTACGAGATCGAAAAACACCTCACTGGCGCCTGAAAGCCTTAACCCTGCGGCCTGCCGCATTTTCGATTATGGCTGGCCCGCCGTAACGGCGGTGCTATGTTCGCCGCGAATCTTCCCGCGAATGATCCCGAAGGCCGGTGTATGAACTGGAATCTCGCAAAAGGCGCATTGAGCGCCGCCGTTCTGCTGGCGGCGATCGCCACTGCGCAGGCGCAGAATGCGCCACAGGGTGTGTCGCTGGCGCCACCGACAGTCACACCGCCGGCCAATACATTGGCGGTGCCCGGCTTCTGGGATCCGCGGCGGCGGCCGGAACGCCCGGACCTGTCGCGCATCAGCGTCATCCGCTTTCTCACCGAGACCGATTATCCGCCGTTCAATTACGCCGGGCCGGACGGCAACCCGACCGGCTTCAATATCGATCTGGCGCGGCTGATCTGCGAGGAGATCAAAGTCGCCTGCACCATACAGATGCGGCGTTTCGATACGCTGGTCGGTGGCCTGAACAGCAACAGCGGCGACGCGGTGATCGCGTCGATGGCCGAGACCGCGGACATGCGCAGGCTGGTCGACTTCAGCGATCCGTACTACCGCACGCCGGCGCGCTTCGTGTCGCGCAAGGGCGTCGAGATCGACGACGTGAAACCGGAGGCGCTCGAGGGCCGGCGCGTCGCAGTGGTCGCCGGCACCGCGCATGAAGCCTATCTCAAGACTCTGTTCACCGAGGCGGTGCTGAATCTTTATCCAAACGAGGAGGCCGCGCGCGCGGCGCTGCGTAAGGGCGAGGTCGAGTTGCTGTTCGGCGACGGCATCTCGCTGGCGTTCTGGCTCAACGGCACCGACTCCGCCGCCTGCTGCGAATTCCGCGGCGGGCCGTATATGGAAAGCCGGTACTTCGGCGAGGGTGTCGGCATCGCGGTTCGCCGCGGCAACGACCTGATGCGGCAGGCCTTCAACTGGGCGCTGTTCCGGTTGTGGGAGAAGGGGCGCTTCACGGATTTGTGGCTGCGCTATTTCCCGATCAGCCCTTATTGATCTTTAGCCACGCGATGGCGCCGCGGGCGGCGGCAGCGCCAGTGGCGAATGACGCCTGTAGCAAATAGCCGCCGGTCGGCGCGTCCCAGTCGAGCATTTCACCGGCAATGAAAATTCCCGGATAACGCTTCAGCATGAAGCCGTCGTCCAGCTCAGAGAAGCGGACGCCGCCGGCAGTCGAGATCGCGGTGGCGAGCGGCTGTATGCCGATTAACTTTACCGGTGCGGCCTTGATGAGCGCGGCCAGGTCTTGGGCCTTCATCGCCGGCATAGATAATTTTTTCGCCACCGCGGCCTCGCGCACCAGCGCCAACGCCGCTTGCGACAGATGCGTCGCCTTGCGCAGAAAATTCGACAGCGATTGCTTGCCGCG
>JANMSH010000017.1:0-2205 GCA_031389105.1 Hyphomicrobiales bacterium | reverse complement strand
GCCGCGCAGACCGCGAGCGAGGGCCAGAACGTCCATTTGATGGTTTCGGCAAAGAACGACGCCAGCCGCTTGCTGTCGCCTGAGATGTGATACTCGGTGAACTTGTGCGTGGTGGCGCCGGCGATGGCGAAATAGACGAAGGCGACGATCGCCAGCAGCCGCGCGCCGGCGTAGTAGACCGCGACTTCGTCAGGCGTGCGGTAGTGTTCGAGCATGAGGATGTCGACGTAAGTCAGCAGCAGATAGAAGCCTTCGACCACGAAGATCGGGATCGACGTGGCGAGCCAGATCTTCGTCTCGTAACTCTTCGGGCCGGCCGGCACCTTGTCCTTGAGGCGGCGGTTGAGCACGACCATTTGCCCGACCGCGACCAGCCAGGTGGTGACGACAGCAACGATCATCGCCGTCACCGCATCGGTCGGCGCGCCGAACAAATAAGCGGCGCCCATCAAGACGGTGATAGCCAGCTGGCGCCAGATGAAGAACGGCATCAGCGCCAGGTTTGGCCAGTCGTAGGATTGCGCGATGCCGGCTTGCGTCTGCACCAGGCCGTAAATCGGAATCGTGATGCAGGCGAGGTACAGCGGCACGACGGCGTAATGATCGAGATAAGGCGCCAGCAGCCAGACGCCGACGAGGCCGGCGGCGCCGATGCCGGTGGCGATGGCGACGGACAGCCAGCGCGAACCGGAGAGAAATCCGCGCAGCCGGTCGAACGCCTTGAACTCGATATATTCCGGAATGAAGCGTCGCGCCGCCGACGACAGGCCGAGGTCGGACAAAGCGCCGATCATCAGCACCCAGGTCCAGGCATAGATGTAGACGCCGAATTCGAACGACCCCATCCAGCGCGCCAGCAGCACCTGGCTGACCAGCGCGAGGCCGGCGCTGGCGACGCGCACCAGGAAGACTTTTCCGGCGACGAGTTGCGCCAGCCGCGAGTCGCTTTTTTCGGCGAGGATGGCCTTGATGCGCGTGATCGCGCGCGCAAAGACACGCCCAAAGAAGCCCCCATGCGGCGAGGCCGTGGCGTTGTTGGAATCGGTCGCGGGTTCATTCCGCGCCGGCGGCGATGCGAGCGACGGCAGGGCCATTCCGCCCCATTAGCAAGGATTCGTTAACATGAGGTGGCCGGAGGTATTTCCGCGCCGTTCAAGGCAAAGCAGCCAATATTGCCTCTACCGCCTTGCGATCCTGGGTGCTTAAGGGCTCCTGCGGCGGCACCGGATCGCCCACGTCATAGCCCTGGATCTGCAGTCCGGCCTTGATGCAGGCCGCCAGATTGAAGCGGGCGAAGGCCTCGTTGATGCGCCACAGCTCGCGTTGCAGCGTCATGGCCTCGGGCCATTTCTCGGCGTGGCACAGATCGTAGAGTTTCACGCTCTGGCGCGGCACGATGTTGGCCGGCCCGGCCATCCAGCCGACGCCCCCAATCAACATCACCGCTGCCGGAATATGCGCCGACGCCGAGAACACTTTCATCGCCGGCGCGCGGTTCATGATCGACAGCAAGCGTCCGGTATTGGTCGAAGCATCCTTGATGTAGCGGATGCGCGGATGCTCGGAGAGCCGCGCGATGACGTCGAGCGTCAGATCGCTGCGCTGGAAATTCGGATTGGTATAGAGCACGACCGGAATATCGACCGCGTCGGCGATAGCGCGGAAGTAGGCTTCAACCTGCGCATCCTTGAGCGGGAAATAGGCCTCGCAGATCGCAAGAATGCCGTCGGCCCCACACTTCTGATAGTTTTTCGCCTGCTCGACCGCGTCAGCCGTCGATGTCGAGGCAACGCCGGCGATCACCGGCACGCGCTTGTTCGCCGCTTCGATGGTGGTGCGCACCACCGTCTCGCGTTGCTCGCGGTTGAGGTAAGCGAACTCGCCGGTCGAGCCGAGCGGCGTCAGCCCGTGCACACCGGCTTTGATGAGATCATCCGACAACCGCCCGAGCACGTCGGTCTTGATGCGGCCTTGCGCGTCGATGGGCGAGACGAGGTAGGGAAACACGCCGTGGAAGTCAGCCATTCCTAGAACACCCACAGCGCGTCTTGCGGAAACTCGACATAATGCTCGCCCGGCTGCAGCGGCGCGGAGGCATAGGTGCGCACGGTGAGATGGTCGCGGGTGAACACCAATTCCCAGCGCTCGCCGAGATACATCGGCGCCTTCAGTTCCATCTTCAGCCGGTTCGGGCCGGGGTTGGAG
>JANMSH010000462.1:0-1836 GCA_031389105.1 Hyphomicrobiales bacterium | reverse complement strand
GTCGTGACCTTCACCGGTCCGCAAAAGCTCGCCATCGACATGGACGAGATGGGCGTTGCCGGCGCGCTCGCTGGCCAAGCCATCCGCACGGTGAAATGCGTCACCGTCGATCTCGACGTGCCGGCCGATGCCGAACTTGTCATCGAGGGACTGATCGATCCCGAGATCCTGGAGCCCGAGGGACCGTTCGGCGAGAGCCACGGCTACATCGCGCTCGAAGACTTCAACATGTCGATGCAGGTCACCGCGATCACCCACAAGAAGAAGCCGGTGTTCGTCTCGCTGATCAGCCAGGTGACGCCGAGCGAATCGAGCGTGATCAAACGCGTCGCCTACGAGCCGATGTTCCTGTCGCACCTGCGCGACCAGCTCGGCATCAAAGGCATCCGCGGCGTGTCATTGCACGAGCCGCTGTCGAACGTGCGGCCGGTGATCTTCCTCAAATTCGCGCAGGGCGCGCCGCGCACCGAGGTGTGGCGCGGCATTCACGGCGCGTCGGGGCTGCGCGCCGACTGCGGCAAGATCGTCGTCGCGGTCTCCGACGACATCGACCCGACCAACACCAATGCGGTGTTCTGGTCGATGGCCTATCGGGCCAACCCGGTCGAGGACGTGCACGTGGTGCCGCATCGCTCCAGCGGCCATGGCCCGAAGTCCGGCCGGGTGCCCAATGATTCCTCGCTGCTGATCGACGCGACGCTGAAGGCGCCGTTCCCACCGCTCGCGCTGCCCACCCGCGAATACATGGAGCGCGCCCGCAAGATCTGGGACGAGATCGGCCTGCCGGCGCTGTCGCCGCAGCCGCCGTGGCACGGCTACACGCTCGGCGACTGGAATGACGTCTGGGAGACCTATGCCAAACGCGCCGTCAGCGGCGGCTGGGAGCAAAGCGGCAAGGAAACCTTCGCGCAGAAGCGTGGCGGGCTCACCCCGGAGACTCCGGTGCGCGACGCCGACAAGGCCGGCGGGCACTGACGTTTTCGATATTGCTGCACCGCGGCATTGCCGGAATTCCGGTCGGATTCAAACACAATCGCGAGCGCCCAGCCGGATCAGGAACCGGCCTTGCCCAACGATTCGTTACATCAACTCAATTTGATCATTGGCGGAATTCGCCGCGCCTGCGATTGTTGATTTGAACTAGTCCAATTAGACTTTGCGCCATCCAAAATGCTTGCCGGTCGTCAGATGTGACGCGCCGGCAATCTCACCCCGGGAGGTTTGAGAATGCTTCGCCTCAATATCAATGGCAAAGACCACAACGAGGACGTCGATCCGAACACGCCCTTGCTCTGGGCGATTCGCGAGAACGTCGGACTGACCGGCACCAAATACGGCTGCGGCGTCGCGCAATGCGGCGCGTGCACCGTGCATGTCGACGGTGTCGCCACGCGCTCCTGCGCCTTCCCGGCAAGCGCCGCGGTCGGCAAGAAGATCACCACCATCGAAGGCCTCGCCGAGAACGGCGTGCTGCACAAGGTGCAGAAGGCCTGGGTCGACCTGGAAGTGCCGCAATGCGGCTACTGCCAGAGCGGCATGATCATGGCGGTCGCGGAGCTTCTCAAGAACAAGCCGAAGCCGACCGACGCCGATATCGACCGCGAGATCACCAATATCTGCCGCTGCGGCACCTTCCAGCAGGTGCGCGCCGCGATCCATGACGCGGCCAAGGCATAAGGGAGGGCACCATGAATTTTGTTCCCAAGATGAATCGCCGTTCCTTCGTCGTTGGCACCGCCGCCGCAGGCGCCGGACTGACCATCGGCTTCGATCTGCCGGTCGGCGGCCCGCAGGCCGCCAGCGCCAACTCCGTGCCGGAACTCGGCGCCTGGGTTG